>JBILEY010000051.1:0-19077 GCA_044351865.1 Planctomycetota bacterium
TTCGGCTTCGTCGTGACACCGCGCGCCTTCGAACCGTGGTTCGCCGCACTGGCGATCGCGCTGAGCGCTGGCGCCGTCTGGCGGCTGCGCCCTGGCCCGCGCCTCGTCGTCGGGGCCTTGCTGCGTCACGTCGTCGGCGTCGCCCTGCTGCTCGCCCTCGTCGTCGCCGCAGCCTGGAGCCTGCGGTGGGCAAGTGGCCATCTGCTGCCGCGTGGACCGGTCGCCGGCAACACGACGAGCGCTGCCCTGCTGTTCGCCAGTGCGGTCGCGTTCGCCGTGTCGTGCGCGCTGCCGCGCATCGACGCCAACGTGCAGCAGGCTCCGCTGCGCGCCGCTGTCGCGGCGGTGCTGTGGGGGCTCGTCGGGGCTGTCGCGGCGTTCTGGTTGCCGGGCACTTCCTATGCGTTCACCTGGCCGGCGATCGCCGTGTCGCTGCAGCTCCTGCTGCCACTTCGCGCGCGGGATTCGTTCGCGGCGACGCTGGTCCCCTTCGTCGTTGCCTGCGTCGTCGGCATGCCGATCCTGCACCTGCTGACCCAGCTGATGGCTCCCGATCCGGTCGTGGCGGTCGGCATCGTGGTCGCGGCCGTCGCGTCGGCGAGTCGCCTGCTCGCCGTCGCCCTGGTTCCTGTCGCCAACGTGCGTGCTGCCCGGCGGGTCCTCTGGCTCGTTGCGGGGGCCGGCCTGCTCGGCGCTGCGGTGGTCGCGCTCGGCCTCGGCTGGCGTTGCGGCTCGCTGTGGCCGTGAAGTGACTCGCAGCGGCGAGGTGCGTGCGGTCGTCGCTGCCCTCGGCGCTGGACGCGGCGGGCACGATCACGGCGTCGACGTTCGCTGGCTCGCGTCGGGGTGCGGGCCCGCTTCACCCTGCGGGCGAATCCGGCACTCAGAACTCCCACTCGATGTGCGCTCCGGTCGTCGTGGCGATGTGGTGCAGCAGGTGCCGCATCGCCATGCTCGGCAGGGACACCGACAACTGCCCCGGTTCCGGCTCCGTCTCGAACCACATCGCCACCAGGTCCACCTCGTACCCGAGATCGAGGTCGGGACGCTCCGCCACCCACGCCTCGAACGCCTTTGGCGTGATGCGCGGATGCGACAGGGTCAGCGTCAGCACGGGTTGGTCCTCTGGGCCGGCGGGATCCAGCAGATCGTCGAGTGTGTAGGCGTCGCCGCGCAGGTCGGCTGGCGCGGAGTCGCCGGCGCGGCTGATCGCGCCACGGTAGGTGTAGCCGCACGGCGTCACGCCGTGGATCCGAGCCCCGGCCCGCCGCAGGACGCGCACGTTGTCCCAGTTCCCGACCCGTGCCGCACTCAGGATCGGCACGTCCTCCGGATGGACCGCGTCGATCGGAAAACCCAGGTCGACCAGTTGCTGGAGCACGTCGGCACTGCCTTCGATCGCATACCAATGCAGCATCGTCTCCCCGACGCCATTGCGGTTGCCGAGGCACTGCGCCACGAGGGGTGCTGGTGGCTGCCGGCCGGCTTCGAGGATTCTGTACAGTTCGATCCAGCCTGGTGCGTGGGCCACCCGTGCAGTGTCGGGTCGATGGCTCTCGGCGCCAACAGGGGCGCGGGTTCGCCGGGGCCCGACGTCCAACGCCGCGTCGATCACGGCGCGCGTGAGGTTGGTGACGCGTGCCGAGGCTTCGTCGGTGCGTTCGGCGTGGAACAGCATCACCACGCCGAACACCGGAACCCTAATGGGCGCCGCGGGGAGGGCCCGTGGATCGCGCCGTACGCAACCGATGTCGAGGTTCGCGGGCCCACGCCTGCTACGCTCGGCCCTTCTCGGAGGCCTCCTCGCATGCGCGGAAACCGCGTTCCCCTGCTGCTCACCGCGCTCACTGCGGGGTGCGCGTCCTACCGCATGACCATCGAGCCGCCGCCCACAGCCCTGCCGACGCGCGAGGCGTCGCAGCGAGTGCCGCTGTCGATCACCGTGAAGTCGACCTACGCGCCGTACGTCGACGGCGACCTGTCGACGACGGACCACTACCCGCGCGACCGCAGACTCGGCCAGGAGGACCTCGGTCGTTACCGCGAGGCTCTGCTCGCGACGCAGCAGTTCGTCGAGGTGACGGCAGGCGATCCAGGGCCGGGCCTGCACTGCGCGTTGACCGTCGTGTCGGGTCGCGAGCCCGCGCGCGATGGTCGGCGAGCGCTCTCCCTGCTGACCTTCGGGCAGCTCTCGCACGAACAGCGCGAGATCGTGCGCCTCGAGGTCGTGGTCTCGCGGCCAGGACGCGAGCCCTCGACGTACCGCCTCGAAGGGCGCATCACGACCGATGCCGGCGACTTCGCAACCTCGCGCACGCGGCGCTCGCACTCGCAGTGCGGGCCGGAGGGCGAACTCGCCCGCGCGCTCGTCTCGCGCATGGTCACGGACGGCTGGCTCGATGCCGCAGGATCACGCCCATGAACGCCACATGCCTCCGCTTCACCGCTCTCCTCGCTCTGCTGTTCGCGACGAGTTGCATGTGGGCGAACGTCGAACCCGGGCCCGACCTCGACCTGGTGCACGCGAGATCTGCGCGTCCGGCGCTCGGATTCGACCTCCGCTTCACCGAGGATCCGCGGCTCCACTCGCCGGGGGCCGACGCCGAGTGGGCCGAGGAATTCGACGGCGAGGATCTCGCCGAGCAGACCGAGATCTTCCGAGCGGCGCTGGAGGGCACGGGGACCTTCGGCTCGATCACGCGCACGCAGGCGGTGGACGGTCTGCACTGCGCATTCGAGCTGCATTGGGATTCGGGAGTGTTCGGCGGTGGGGTGTGGTTCGCGCTGACCGTCGGGTTGATCCCGGACCTCGCCGTGGACGAATACTCGCTGACCGCGACCGTGAGCGCACCCGGCAGGCAGTCGAGCACCTACCGCGTGCGGACGAACGGCAGGACCTTCCTGTGGCTGCCGATGCTGCCAGTCGGCCTCGTGCAGGCAGCGGCGCGGCGCGGCGACCTGCAGCAGACCGTCGACGCGCTCGTCACCCAGCTGGCGAAGGACGGCTGGCTCGAGCGCTAGTCGTTCGCGGCGCTCGTGTGCCCATCATGACTCGCGCCGATCGCGGCAGTCGCCGTGAGCACATCGACGCCCCGTCGCGAAGACGTCCGCCCACGGCGGATGTACGTGCCGCGAAGCGGTCGCTGCTGCGCCAGGAGTTCGCCGCGCCGTGGCTTGTCGTGTGCCCTCCCTTCCGATCGACTCTCGCCCTGCGAAGGAGCCCCATGACGAAGCGACGCCGAGCGGTGGCCATCGTGACGATCTTGCTCGCCGGCGGAGCTTTGCTGGCGCAGAAGCCAGACCCCGCCAGCGAGCCACGGCGGCGTGTGCTCGTGCTCGACGAGAATGCGATGCCGGTGCCGAATGCTGCGCTGGCGTTTCGCTCGTTGGACGATGGCGTCGCCGTGGAGGATCTGTCCGTCGATCTGGAACTGGCCTTCGCCGCCCTGCCGCGGGTGCTCACCGACGCGAACGGCGTGGCATCCCTGCCGACCGGGCTGGCGGCGATCACCGCGGTCGCGCGAGCTGGCGAACGATTCGGTGCAGCGGTGCTCGGATTCGACGATCCCCTGTTTGGGGATCCGATCCTCTGGATCGCGCCCGATCGGACCGTGCAGATGATCGTGCGCGGCGAGGACGGCAAGCCGCGCCGTGGCGTGCCTGTCGAAGCGCGGCCGTCGGAGAGCAGGGCCCAGGAGCTCGACGGATTCCGTCGAGTGATCCGTGCGGGGACGATCCGGGCGGGGGTGAGCGATGGGGACGGCCGACTCACGCTGCACCATGCGCAGTGCCTCTGCAGCTGGAACCGCGCGCAGCCGACCTTGCGCATGCGCGCGCTCGTGGCCGGTGCCGAGACACCGTTCGTCGAAGTCGACCTGCGTCGTCCGCAGCCAGAACCGATCGTGCTGCGATGCCCACCGTTCGGCCTGCTCGCCGCGCATCGTTGGATCGACAAGGACACGCGGGACGGCCTTTGGCTGCGGTTGCAGGCCGACCTGCTCCAGCCCGAGGACGCCTTTCCGATCCTGCTCGGCGGGGAGTCCACTGCGAGTCGCGGCGGGATCTGGACCTCGTATCCCGCGGCGCTCGGGCATCGTTGGCGGCTCTACGATGCGTCGGGCTGGTGGGAGGTCGACGGTCCGACGAGAGACGGCCAGACGGCCCTCGTCGACCTGCACGACAGCAACGCCGTCTCGGCCGCCCCTCGCGTGAAGGTGTCTGCAGTGCTCGAAGGTCCCGACGGGTCGCCGTGTGCGCGCGCGGTGGTGGCACTCGCCGAACCTCATGGCGAACACTCGTACGGCTCGGACTGGACCAGCACCGACGAGTTCGGGCGCGTTCAGTTCGGCGTCGAATGGACGTCGAGCGATCCCGAGCTGACGTTCTTCGTGCCGAGCCTGAAGCTCGTCTTGCGCCGCGCCTTGGTCGGCGAGGAGAAGAAGTCCACCCGATTGGACCTCGGCCGGTTGCGTCTGCAGCCGGCGCGCTTCGTTTGCTCCGGGCGCCTCGTCGATGCAGCGACTCGTCTGCCCGTGCGCGGCGAGGTGTCGGTCAGCGGAGTGCCCTCGAACGTGCCTACGGCGGCCGACGGAACGTTCGCCATCTGGGATGTTCCCAGGGCCTACACGCTGGCGGGCAGATCCCGCACGCTCTCCGTGTCCGGCCCGAGCTGGGTCTGGCCCAAGAAGGAGCGCGCGATCGAGGGTGGGGCGAAGGACCTCGAGATCGCCCTCGAGCGGCCGTTGATGCTGCGCTACGCCGCCTTGGTGGATCCGCGGATCGACTGGTTTCCCACGGTGCGCGCCGTCCATGTCGACGGAACCGAGCGTTCGCTCTGCGGCACGCGGGATCGCGCGGGGCTTCTCGAGTATGCCGAGCGGCTGCCGGCGGATCGGCTCGCCCCCGAGGCCTGGCGCATCGAGGTGGTCTGCGATGGGCTGACGATGCTGCAGACGAAGCCGGGCGAGGGATTCGAACGCAGCCTCGACGGGCTGAAGGTGACCGTCGACCTGCGCGGCAAGCTCGCCGAGTTCTACCTGCGCCTCACGAAGTGGTTCGCCTGGCCCGGCGATCACGAACTCTTCGTGCGCGAACAAGGACAGGCGGGGCCGTGGCGCAAGGCGGTCATCGGTCGGTCTTGGGCCAGGGTCCTCGGTCGCCCAGGCACCCGTCTGGAAGCGATCCTGTGCCCCTACAAGAGTCCGCCAACGCGGGCGCTGCTGTTGGCGGACCAGGAGATCGTGATCGACCTGCCAGCCGCTCCGGTCCTCGAGGTCGATGTGCAGGCGCCTGGAGTTCCTGCGGATCGTCTGGGGGCCGAGGTGCTGCTGCTCGAACGGCGCGCGCCGGCGAGCGACGCGCTCGAGAGCGATGGCGGACAGGACCTCTGGAAGAACCCGAAGCGACGATGGCCGATGGCCCTGGCGGAGTTCGAAACAGAGGACGGCGCCGACCGCATGTTCGCGACCCTCACCTTGCACGAAGGCAGGTTCCGGACTCCGGTCCCGCGGCTCGGTGTGTATGTCGTCGTTCCGTACCTGCTGGACGGTAGTGACCGCAGCGTCCGCAGGCTGCTGCTCGACCACGCGGTCGTGGTCGAAGCGAAGCAACCTGGCGAGCTCGTTCGGGGTGCGATGCGCATCGACGCTTCGTTGCAGCACGATCGCGCCAAATGAGGCGTGGCTACAGCGCGGCACGTTCGGCCGCGAAGAAGCCTGGGTGACGTTGCGCTGCACCTGCAGTTCGTCGCACTTGGCTCTGCCCGAGATCCCACGATCCCGAGATCGATGTCCCGCATTCCTTGCCGCGAGCCAGCGGCTCAGCGGATCGTGCTCGCGGCACCGCGCGCGGGATCGATGCCGTCGGCAACCTGCTGCAGGTCACTGCGACCAACGCGCTGCAGTTGACCATCGGCCCTGCTGATGGAAGTTGGCGGCCGCAATGGCCTGCCGCCGGAATATGCGCTCGCCGAGGACGGTCCCACGCGCCCGCATGCGCTCGCTGCACCTGGGCTTCTCGACCTTGCTCTTCTTGTGAGGAATGGCGTCGTCAACGGCCCAGACTCCGGCTGCAGGAGCCGCGCCACCGCCGCAGCAGGCCCAGCCCAAGCTGCTGTTCGACTTCGAAGGGGAGACGGCCGGCACGTCCTTCAAGTCGATCACGAAGTCCGTGATCGGCCTTCGCGAAGCCCCGGGACTGCAGCCGGGGGCCGCGAACACGCCGCCGCCTCCGGCTGGCAAGGCGCTGCGCATCCAGGGCTTCGCCAAGTCCTTCGTGCATGCGGCGGCGGGGCAGGTGCCTGCTGACCTGGGGCCCTACGCGGCGCTCCGACTCTGGCTCTACCGCTCGGCCGAGGAGGCGGAACGGCACCCCGCCACCGAGGTGGAGTTCCAGTTCGTCGAGGAAGAAGGGGTGCGCTACTGGCGCAAGGTGGTGCTCGATCAGGTGGGCTGGCAGGCCATCGAGTTGCCGTTGCGCTGGTTCTCGCCAGCAGGTGGCAGGTTGCCCCGGTGGGATCGCATCCGAACGCTCGGGATCTACTTCCGCAGACCGGGCGAGGTGATGGTCGACGGCATCGCCCTGCTGCCCGGGGCTGGGCCGTTCCTTCATCCGGAGCGCGACCTGCGTGCGCTCGCGATCGACGATACCAAGGACGTGACCCTGATCACGAAGGAGCATTGCTGGCTGCTGTCCAACGTGCGCGGGCGCGAGCAGGAACTGCGGACCCTCGCGGACGAACTGGCGGAGCTGCAGCGTCGGGTCCTGCGCGACCTCGCCTTGCTGGAGCCGTTGGAGCCTGCCGGGCTGATCGTGTTCGCCGAGGCTGCGCAGTATCGCGCCTTCCCGCCGCGGCTCGCCGAGCAGTTGGGCCGCACGGCGGCGGCGCCACGCAACGACGGGTTCACCGTGTTTGGCATCGCCACCAGCAGTGTCGACGGCGAACTCGGACTGCGCCGGCCGGTGCTGGTGCACGAGTTCGTGCACTCGGTGATCGAGAAGAGCGCTGGCCTCGGGGCTGCTGGCGACTGGTTTCAGGAAGGGGTCGCCGCGTACTACCAGGACCAACTTCGTCCCGATGCCGGCGTGGCCGCGAAGCTCGGTGGGGACTACACGGACGCGGGGGCGCGCAAGCTGGTCGCCCTGTGTGGGCCGCAGGCCAAGTGGAAGGGAGACTACCTTCTGGCGATGACGGTGTTCTCGACGCTGCTGTCCGAGCCCTATCGTGCCAAGCTGCCGGCCCTGGTCGAAGCGTTCCAGCGCGTCAGGTCGACGGAGCTCGGGGCCCAGCTCGGGCCGATCCTCGGCACCGATTGGGACGGCTTTGCAGCGCAGTGGACCACGACGTGCAAGCAACTGGCTCTGCGCTGATCGCTGTTGTTCGACTGCACGATCGCGCGCCACGAGGCTCCTGCGCCCGCGGTGACGGTCCGCGTGGCGGCATCGATGCGGAGATCGGTCTGGCCGCCGGATCGCTGGCGGCCCTCTCCGCCATCGACGCCTTGGTCAGGGCGCCTTGGAGCGACTGAGGCCATGCCGCAGCGGCGGGTGCGGGTGCTCGCTGCCGACGGCACGCCCGTGGTCGGCGCGTCGTTCGAGCCGGGCCAGTTCCGCTACGGGGTCCCGGCGCAGACCGGATTGCCCCCTGCTCGTGGAGCTCGGTTGGAACACGTTCGCCGCGCAGGTGCGGCGGGCGCGCACCGACGAACGCGGCGAGGCGGCCCTGCACTTCCTGCCGTGGCCGGGCGTGGCACCGTCGGCGTTCGCGTTCGTCGGCGACCATCGCCGGCGCAGCGACGACGTCGGGATCGAGCCGGGCGAGGACGTGCTGGTGTTCCAACTGCGTTGACGGCGCGGCCGGGCTCGAACCGGACGCCGCTGCGCGGGGTGCCGCGAATCTCGGAATCGATCGGCCGCCGCGGCGAGGAACCGTGTGGATGGGGCAGCACCTGCTTCCCAAGGCCGACCCATGTTGCCATCCCTCCTCCGTCTCTTCGTTCCTGCCATCGCTGCGACCGCGTTCGCGACGGGCCTCGCCGCCCAGTGCCAGAGCGTCACCACCGCCCAGACTTCGACCTTCACGCGGAGCGGGATCATGTTCGACGTCGTGAACGTCTCCGCCGAGCCGATCCGGATCACTGCCCTCGATCAAATGGCGGCCAACATCGGAGTGACGACCGTCCACCTCTACACCAAGGTCGGGACCTGGATTGGTTCGCACGCGACGCCGGCGAACTGGACGCACGTCGGTTCCAATTCGGCGTGGTACCACCTGGCGGCGCCTTCCCTGTCGCCGCTGGGCATCCCGATGAACGTGGTGATCGCGCCCGGAGCCACACAGGGCTTCTACGTCGGTGTGAACAACACCAGCACGACCCAGCTCCTGGCGTTCCGCGGCGTCCTCGGCCAGCTCGGCGCGTCGCAGGCCAGCGATGGTACGGTGAACGTTCGCATCGGGGCGGTCGTCGATTACCCGTTCACGACGACCTTGGGGCTGACTGACGGCAATGGCATCAAGTGGCTCGGCAGGGTGCACTACTGCAAAGCCGCGACGAACACCGTGATCGGCACCGGCTGCGGCGTCAACGCGAACTCGTTCTACGGCCACTATCCCGATGCGATCGCCGCGCAGCAGGCCTTGGACGGCAACGTGCTGCGCCTCGCCCCGAACGCGACCGGCTACACCGGCACGTGGGAGAACGGCACCGCGGCCGCTGCGTACATTCCGCCATCGGGCGCGATCCCGCTGCCGGTCGGTGACGACAGCTTCGCACCCCTCGTGCCGAGCACACCGTTGCCGACGCCGCACGGCGCGCAGCCGGTGCTTGCGGTCAGTGGCAACGGCATCGTCGCGTTCGGTTCGTTCGTCGACACGCCGGGAACGAACTCGTGGCTGCCCACGACGAACGGCTTCCTGCAGAGCACGAACGGCGGCGTCTACGCGTGGCACGACTACAACTCGACCGAGCCGGGGAGCGGCGCCGTCGCCTACCACTACGCCGGCGACCTGCTCTGCGTGACGTTCGCGGACGTCGAGAACTACCCCATGGGGTTACAGAACCGCAGCACGCTGCAGTTCCAGTTCGATCTGCTCACCGGCGCCATCGCGATCGTCTTCGTCGCCATCGACGGTAGCGTGGCGAGTCCCTTCGGCTCGGGTCACATCGTCGGTATCACGGAACCGGGCGGGTCGATGGATCCGGGCGCCGTCGATCTCGCCACCGCCTCGCTGCTGACGACGAGTCCCGAAGGCGGCCAGCGGCTGTCGCTGCAGGGGACGACGACGCCTGTGGTCGGCGCGATGTGGCAGCTGCAGACCACGGACCTGCCTGCGTCGATGGCGTTCGGGATCGCAGTGATCGGTCTGTCCGATCCCGGTGTGAACGACCTCACGATCCTCGGCATGCCGGGCTGCGGCCTGCGCGCTTCGCTCGACATCCTGGTCCCGTTCACGGTCGCGCCCGGCGCGCCGTCCTACGACTGGGGCATCGTTGTCCCGGCGAACGCGCCGCTCGGCCTGCCGATCTACGCGACGACGATCGCGGCGCCGGATCCGGCGACGAACGCGTTCGGCCTGATCTCGAGCAACGGCATTCGCGGCTTGGTGAACGGGTTCTAGACTCGCCGAGTGACCCTGCCGATCGACGACATCCGCGACGAGTTCGAGCGTCGCCTCCGCGCCTCCAACCGTCTCGTGGTCACGGCGGAGACCGGTGCCGGCAAGTCCACGCGCGTCCCGGTCTGGCTCGCCGAGCGCTTCCCCGGCCTGATCCTGGTGGTCGAACCGCGCCGCGTCGCGTGCGACGCGCTGGCGGACTTCTTGTCTTCGGAACGCGGCGAGGCCACCGGCGGCTGGTTCGGCAGTCGCGTGCGCTTCTCGGATCGATCGAGCGAACGCACGCGCGTCCTGTTCTGCACCCCGGGCGTGGCGCTGCGCATGTTGGCCGAAGGACCGGCACCGGGTGCGATCGTCGTCGACGAGTTCCACGAACGCTCGTGGCAGATGGACCTCGTGGTCACTGCCGCGGCGAGTGTGCAGCGCTTCCGCTCTGTGCCGCTGATCCTCACCTCCGCCACGATCGACGCCGAGGCGGCGGCCAGGCCGCTCGGTGCGACCACGCTGCACGCGACGGGCAGGATGTTCCCGGTCGACGTGTCCTACGAGGCGAGCACGATCGAACCGACCGCCGAGCAGATCGGCCCACGGACCGCGAACGCGATCCAAAAGTCGCTGCGAACGCACGAAGGCGACGTGCTGGTGTTCCTGCCCGGCCTCAAGGAGATCCGCGCGGTCGAGGCGGCACTCGGTCGCTGCGCGGAAGAAGTGCTGGTCGTGCATGGCTCGCAGCCGCCGGAAGCGATGCGCCGCGTGTTCCAACGTCCCACGCGCCGGCGGATCTACCTGGCGACCAACGTGGCGGAGACCTCGATCACGCTGCCGGGCGTGCGCATCGTGATCGACAGTGGGCTGGCGAAGACCCAGCTGCATCGGGCGGGGCGCGCCGTGCTGGCGACCGTGCCGATCTCGACTGCGTCGATGCAGCAGCGCGCCGGGCGTGCTGGACGTGTTGCGGCCGGCGTGTGCGTGCGGCTGTGGTCGGAGCGCTTCGGGGCCGAGCCGTACCAACGCCCGGAGATCGAACGCGTCGAGCTCGACGACCTGCTGCTGCAGGCGGCCGAGCTCGGGCTGTTCGGGGCGGCGTTCGACAAAGCAACGTGGATCACGCCACCGCCGGCGTTCGCGGTGCAGCGCGCGCTGGCGCGCATGCGGTCGCTGGCGGCGGTCGACCAGACCGGGTTGACGGACCGCGGCAAGGCCCTGGCCCGGCTGCCGGTCTCGGCGGAAGAAGCGGTGCTGCTCGTCGACGCGCCGCCTGCGATCGACGCGACGCTGTGCGACCTCGTCGCGATCCTGCAGGCCCGCGGTGGCTTCCTGCGCAACCTCGACGATCTCGCCGCCGGCGAGCGGGCCGCGGCGATGGCCGCGCGCAGCGAGCTGCTCGCGGGCGTCGGCGACGAGGTCACCATGAACCTGCGGTTGCTCCGCGACGGCGAAGCGCGAACGCACCATCTCAGCCAGAAGCGGCTCGACGAGGCGCGCGCGATCCGGCGGCAGCTGCGCGAACTGACCGGAGCGCGCGGCGAGTCGATGAAAGGTCTCGACGCCTTCCTCGTCGCGCGCTTGCCGCAGACGGGTTTCGTGCGGCGGCCGCGCGCGGAGAACTCCCAGGCGCGCTCCGTGCCGTGGGCGAACGGCACCGTCGAAGTGCAGGTGTTCCCGTTCGAGCCGCTCGACCCGGCGGTCGAGCCGCGCCCATGCAGCGCCGCGGTCGTCCTCGAGACCGAGTGGCTGGCGTCGTCGGGCGGTGTGCGCGGCATCGGTCGCATGGTGCTGCCGTCGGATCCGAAGGTGTTCGCGGCCGCGGGCCTCGGCGAAGCGACGATCACCGACGTGCAGCTCGACAAGAGCTCGCCGGGTCGGATCCAGATCACCGCTACGCGCGAGCTGCAGCTCGCCGGCGTTGTCCTCGCGAGTGGCGAGGTCGAACTGAGCGGCACCGACCTGCATCGGGCCATCGCCGACCTCGTGCTCGCGAACCGACTGTTCCGAGGTGCTGGTGAAGAACTGCGCGATGCGCTGCACGCCTGGGCGCTGTTGGCCCAGTGGCGGGGCGAGCCGGTCGCCGAGCATCGCACTTCGTCGGCGCCGGCCCCGACCGATGCCGCGGCCTGGCTCACGCAGCGGCTGGCGACGCTCGGCGTCGAGTCGGCCGCCGACCTCGCACTGCTCGATGCGGACGATCTGGTTCCCGATCCGGCGGCCGCGACCGGCGTGCCCGAATGGGTCGCGGAGCCGATCGTCAAGGCCTTCCCGCGGGTGTGGATGCACGAAGGTGGGCAGTACGCGTGCACCGTGCAGGCGGTCAGTCGAACGGTCGAGATCGAGCCGATCGACGGCAAGGCGCGCAAGCAGAAGGAGCCGTCGGTCGCGGCGCTGCCGCGCTTCCAGGGCTTCCGCGTGGTCTACGTGCAGGGCAGTCGTCGGCTGACGCTGCGTTGATCTTCGCGCCGGGGCTCGTTCCGGAGCGCCGCCGGGCCTCTCGCTCCGTGGCTACTCCCGAAGCCGCTCGGCCGCGACGACTTCGATCTCGGCGTGCAACGACGCGTTGCCGTGCCGTCGCAGTTGCTCCAGCACCGCGTCGGCGACTGCATCCTCGCGGGCGTAGCTCGCCGCCTCCAGCAAGACCCGTTGGCAGGCGATCGGCGCGCGCAGGATCGTCGGCGTGGCTCGCCGGCAACCGATCACCTTGACGAGGCTCTCTGCTGCTGCCTTGCGCACGCCCTCGTCGCCGTCCTGTTCCAGCAGCGCGACCAACACGTCTCCGACCTGCTTCTCGGTGCCGTGACCCAGCAGGTCGGCGACCAGGCTCCGCACCGATGGATGCGCGTGCCGGCGGAGTCGGAGCAGGCCGTCGAACCCGATGCGGCCTCTGGCTCGCGACAGCGGCTCGTCGAGATCGCGCAGCCCTCCGAGCAGTGTTTCGACGTCGGTCGCGCGGCGAACGACCTCCCAGCCTTGGGCGTAGGCCGCGCGCAGTCGCCGCATGAACTTCGGATCCCCGGAGCCGAGGCAACCGAAGCACACACAGTGTGCGGTCGGCAGGGGATCGGGGGACTTGGTCCAGCCGACCAGTTGCCTGGGTTCGACGACGCGCAGGATCTCCTTCTTGTCGATCTTGCGCGGTACGACGACTTCGGCACCTTTTGGGTTGGCCATCACCCAGGCTGCCGCTTCGGCGGCGGTGGTGGTGTGGTGCGTCTGCCAGTAGCAGCCGACGTGCACCAGCTCGGCGTCCGGGATGCGGAAGTGCACGGCGACCATGCGCTGGCCGTGTTCACTGCGCAGCTCGCGCAACCACTGGTACGTCGTCCAGAAGTCGGCGACGATCGGCATGGCGTAGACGCCGCGGATCCCGGACTTGCCGCCGACCTCGAGCCTGGTGGGTTTCGCCGAGATGCCGCCGCGCAGGATGGCGGCGCTTTGCGTGACCGGGGTCAGGTGAAGCAGGCGCACCGGCGCATGCTACCGTCGGCCCTTCGTGCCGCGGATGGCCGTGGCGCTGGCGGTCGAGCTCGACGCGCGCGTTTGCGTGAGGACTTGGGCCCCGCTGGAACCGCGAGCCGGCACGGCTCGCTGGCGTGAGGCCTCGGCTGTGTGCTTGCCCACCGTCCTCCGAGCGGCTCAGGTGTGCGGATGAGCGAGCGTTGGGCCCAGGAGTTCGAGCTGCGCGCGCGAGCGCACTGGACCGACGGCTTGAAAGAGGGTCTTGCTTCCCTCTCGCGCAAACCGGCTGGAGAGGAGTAAGGATCTACCAATGGTCGTGTCGCCAGTCGTCCTCACCTCGCCCGGTCCCGGGCGCACGCAGAGCGTCAGATGAGCGAGTTCCCCATCTTCGCGCTCGTCGGCGCCGCCTGCACTGGTGCGGAGCTGCTCGCTCCCATGCTCGGCTCGCACCCGGACATTGCGATGGCCGGCGAACTGTTCCGCGGCAGGCGGCTCGACGACCCGATTCCGTGGTTGGAGGCGTCCGGCCGCGACGACCTCGTCGCGCTGCGCCGGCACGACCCGGTGGCGGCGCTGCGCGAACTCGGCGACCTCGCGCTCCGGACCGGGCGCCGTTCGTTCGGCTTCGTGATGTCGTACGAAGATGCCGAACGTGTGCCCCGCGTCGTCGACCAGCTGCGCGCGCGGCCGAACGCGCGCGTGGTGCATCTGACCCGGCGCAACCGACTGCATCGCTTCCTGGCCGAACGGCACGTCGGCCGCGCCGAGTCGTCGACTCCGCTCGGCGTCACGCAGGTTGCGCGCGACTTCGTGTTCCAAGCGCGCCGCGAACGCATGCTGGCGCACGCCTTCGGCGACACGCCGGTGCAGGGGGTCCGCTACGAGGATCTGGTCCGCGACCCGGCCGCGGTCGGCGCGGCGGTGGTCGAGTTCCTGGGCCTCGCGGGGCACAGACTGCAGCTGCCGCCGGCCGCGGCGGACGTGCCCGCGATCGGGGCTGCGGACCGCGACGCGTTGCGCCGGACGTTTCACACGTGGCTCTCCTGCTTCGAGGATTGATCGATGTCGCACGCCTATGCCGAAGCCGACCGGCCGCTGCTCGACTACCAGCTCGTCGACGTCGAAGGTCTGCCATGGCCGGTGCGCGGACCAGTGCCCGACCTGGACGCACCGTTCTTCGTCTGCATCGGTTCGGCGCACACGTTCGGCAGGTTCTGCGAACGGCCCTACGCGACGCTGCTCGCGCAGCGACTCGGGCTGCCGGTGCTGAACCTCGGCATCGGCGGCACCGGGCCCGCGTTCTTCCGCAAGCCGGAGCACCTGGCGATCCTGCGGCGTGCCCGCTTCGTCGTCTGCCAGGTCCAGTCGGGGCGCAGTGCCGGCAACTCGCGCTTCCTGACCGATGGCGGCTACCAGGGGCGCGTGCTCGACACGGGGGAGGTCGGCACGTTGTCCGTGCAGCTCGACCGCTGGTTGCGCGACGAGCCGCGGGACGTCGTCGAACGGCTGATCGCGGAAACGCGCAGCAACTACGCGGCGCAGTACCGCGCGTTGCTCGAGGCGATCGGCCGGCCGACGGTGCTGTTCTGGTTCTCGAGCCGATCGCCCGACTACACGCCAGGGTTCGCGAACGTGCGCGAGCTGCAGTCGGACTATCCGCACCTCGTGGACCGGGCCACGGTGGATGCGATCCGTCCTCACGCGGCCCGCTATGTCGAGTGCGTGTCGCAGCGCGGTCTGCCGCAGCGACTGTGGGCGGCCGAGGAGCCGGTCCTCGAGACGCACGTCGGCAGCGACGGCTGGCTGCACAACGTCTACTACCCCAGTCCGGAGATGCACGAGGACGCGGCCGCCGCGCTCACCGAGGCATGCGTCGAACTGGCGAAGGCGCCGCCGCCGGCTGCACCGCTGCCGCCGCTGCCGGGCTCGACCGCGAGACTGCCGGTGTGGTTCGTCGTCGTCAGCTCGGAACGGACCGGATCGACGCTGCTGGTGTCGCTGCTGGATTCGCATCCGGACATCGGCGTCGCCGGGGAGGTCTTCAACGGACGCCACGTCGACGACCCGATCCCGTGGGCTCCCGTGCAGGACCGCCTCGATCTGATCGCGCTGCGCCGCGAGAACTTCCGCGAGCTGCTGGTCGAGCTCGCGCGCGAGGCGATCCTGCGCGACAAGGCAGCGTTCGGCTTCAAGCTGCACTACAGCCAGGCGGAGACGCGGCGCGACGTCGTCGAGCTGCTGCGATCGATCCACGACCTGCGCGTCGTGCACCTCGTGCGTGAGAACCGCTTGCGGCGGCTGTTGTCGCACGAACGCGCCCAGCGCAGCGACGAGTGGGTTCGACTCGCGGACCGCGGCGGCGAGGGGCGCGGACCCGCACCGATCGTGGCGCTCGACTTCGAAGCCTGCGTCGAGGACTTCGCGACCCACATGGAGCACGAGCAGCAGACGCGGCTCGTGTTCGCAGGCAAACGCCTGCTCGAGCTGACCTACGAACGTCTCGCCGCCGACCCGGCCGCCGCCGCCGACGAGGTGCTCGACTTCCTCGATCTGCCGCGGCGCACGTTGGCATCCGGCACCGAGAAGACCGGCGAGCGGAGTCTGCGCACGGCGCTCGCGAACCACGACGAGCTGAAGGCGCGCTTCGCCGAGTGGCTGTCGTGGTGCGACGAGACGGAGCCTCGGCGCGATCGCGGCTGACGCGGCCAGCGTCGCGGCGCTCGCCAGCGCCGCGGACTCGCGCTGCGCCTTCGTCGGCGTGCGAACGCTGCTTGCCTACGTTCCCCCGAACGGTTCCTGTGCGCAGATGAGCGAGCGATGGGCCCAGGAGTTCGAGCTGCGCGCGCGAGCGCACTGGACCGACGAAGCCGTGCATCGCGTCACCGAGGGCAAGGACCTGCCGATCCTGCCGTCGAACGCGCCGACGCTGCTGCGCGCGCTCGGCCTGCTGCATCGCGATGCGTCGATGCCGCCGCCGCAGGTCCGGAAGTTCCTGCAGCTCAATCACATGATCCGGATGCTGCGGCCGCCGCTGCTCGAGCTGATCGAGCGCGGTGCACCCTTGCGCATCGTCGACGCCGGTTGTGGGCTGTCGTACCTCACGCTGTCGCTGGCATGGTGCTTCCGCCACGTGTTCCAGCACCCGGCGACGCTGGTCGGCATCGACCGCGATGCGGCGCGCGTAGCGTCCGGCCAGGCGACGGCCGCACAGCTCGGTCTCGACGACATGCTGACGTTCCAGGCGGGCTCGATCGCCGGCTACGAACCGAACGGCAAGGTGCACGCGATCCTGGCGCTGCACGCCTGCGACACCGCGACCGACGACGCGATCGCGCTCGGTCTGCGGCACGGTGCCGAGCTGATCGCGGTGGCTCCCTGCTGTCAGGCGGAGCTGGCGCGGGCGTGGGCCGAGTTGGCCACGAGTCGGACGGGCCCGATGCAGCCGCTGTGGAGCACGCCGCACCTGCGCCGCGAGGCCGCGGCGACGATCACCGACACGATGCGCGCACTGCTGCTGCGTGCCGCGGGCTACGAGACCCGCGTGGTGGAGTTCGTGCCGTCCCAGCACACGCCGAAGAACACGTTGATCCGGGCGATGCGACGCGGCGTGCCGGACGAGCAAGCGATGCGGCAGTACGTCGAACTGTGCCAGGCGACCGGCGGGGCCGGGATCTCGTTGGCGCGGACGATGGGGGCGTGAGCTCGCTCGGCCGTTCAGCGCCGTTCGCCGAGCGCCTGGTCGAAGGCGGTCCTACCGCCGACCACCGGCAGCGTCAGCGAGGTGGCATCGAGGTCGACGGTCAGCTCGGTGCCCGCCGCCGGCCACAGCGTGAAGTCGCGGTCGCTGGCGAACACCATCAGCGCGATGCGCTTGCCGGCGGCGATCACCTGGTCGTCGGGCTGCAGGTCGAACGACAGCTCGTAGTGCTGGCCCGGCACCAGCGGTTCGCTGCGCCGCAGCGAGGCGTGGTTCTGCGGGTCGGCCCAGCCGCGCGTGATCACGTTGTCGGTGATGCGGCCATTCGGAGTCCATGGCAGCTGCACGAGCCACACCGAGAGGTTGGCCGCGGGCTTGCTGCTGGCGATGCGAACGGTGAACCGGCACGTGCCCGACACGTGCAGCGGCGCTGCCAGTGGCGCGGTCGCGTACAGCAGGCGATGCGGCGAGCGCGCGGCTCGTGCCAGCGTCTCGCCGTCTTTGGCGACGTCGTCGACGAGCGTCTCCGCCTTCTGGCCTCGCGGCGCCACGGGCCGTAGGTCGCCGATCGCCGCACCTCCTGCCCACGGGTGCAGGATCACGGGCGACGCGGCGGGGTGCGGGTAGTCGGGGTAGGCGGTCGGCGTGTTGCCCTTCGCGTCTTCGCGCACGATCCAGCTGCGTGGGTCCTTCTCGACGCCGTTGTCGATGCCGTACAGGAAGCGCGTGAACCAGCGGTTCTGCAGCGCCAGCGGCGGCGGGCCCCCGTGGCCACCCTGGTGGAAGTAGGCCATGCACGGCACGCCCTTCTGTTTGAGCGCCGCGTAGATGCGCACGCTGTGCTCGGGCATCACGTTCCAGTCGTTGAACGCGTGCGCCATCAGCGTCGCCGCGCGCAGCGGCGCCAGGTCTTCGAGGTAGTCGCGGCCGGCCCAGAAGTCGTTGTAGTCGCCGCTGCGGCGGTCGAAGCCGGCCCGCATCTCGCCGTCGCGCACGTGCTCGTTGCACCACGCGCGGCGCGCCGGGTTGCCGCTGTTGATGAAGTCGTACAGCACGTCGATGTCCTCGCCCATGTAGCCGCCTGGGTGCCGGACGAGGCCGTTGCTGCGGTAGTAGTGGTAGTACGAAGTGTTCGGCGCGATCGGGAGGATCGCCTCGAGCCCGGCGACGCCGGTGGTCGCGGCGGCGAGCGGCAGCGTGCCGTTGTACGACGTGCCGGTCATGCCGATCTTGCCGGTGCACCAGGTCGCCTTCACCTCGACGTTGCCGTCGATCGTCGTGTAGCCCTTCGCGCGCCCGCACAACCAGTCGATCACGGCCTTCGGCGCCAGCGACTCGTTGTCGCCGCCGACCGTGGGGCAGCCTTGCGAGAAGCCGGTGCCGGGCGACGACGAGTGCACGACGGCGAAGCCGCGCGGCACCCAGGTCGTCACCTCGGAGTCGCTGATCATGCCTGCCTGCGGCTGGGCCGCGATCGGCGGCATCGGCGCGCGCGGCGGCGGCTCGGCGCCGACCTCCTGCTTCGGATCCCAGAACCAGCGGCTGTCGGTGCCGCCGGTGCCCGCGAAGTAGGGACTCGTCTCGTAGACCACCGGCACCTTCAGGCCTTCGGTCTCCGTCTGCTGCGGTCGTGTCACGTCGACGTGCAGGCGGTCGGGCCTGCCATCGCCGTCGGAGTCGAACGGCGCCTCGACCCACAGGAACTGGCGGATCCACGTGGCCGGGTCGGCGAAGCCGGCGACGACCTGGGCCTGGCCGTCGGTGAACACGGGCAGCGTGCGTTCGGGCTGCTGGGCGGCGAGCGGCAGGGCGGTCAGCAGGGCGATGCCGAGGCGGCACCATGCTTCGGGTACGCGGTGGGTGCGCGAGCAAGGCGCGGTGGCGATCGGGTGGCTCATGGCTTTCTGTGTGGGCAGGAAACGCAGCCGGGATCATGCCGGAGCTCGTGGCAACTGCACGGCGCGTCGCTGCAACTTCGCGCGATGGCGGCCCGCGCAATCCCTGCACCCGACCGATGCCGCGATCGGCCGCGGGTTGCAAGATGCGCCGCATGACCGAGGCCCTGATCCACGACGTCTACTTCACGCTGCACGACGGCAGTGCGGCGAACATCGCCCGTCTCGTCGACGCCTGCCACGAACTGCTGCGCGGTCACCCCGGCGAACTGTTCTTCGCCGCCGGCCCGCTGGCTGCCGAGTTCGATCGCCCGGTGAACGTGCGCGACTTCCACGTCGGCCTGCACGTCGCCTTCGCGTCGAAGCAGGCGCACGACGACTACCAGATCTCCCCGCGCCACCAGCGCTTCGTCGCCGAGCAC
>JBILEY010000327.1:0-6138 GCA_044351865.1 Planctomycetota bacterium
CAATTGAGTCGGCGCCCGGCGCCACCCCGGGCGAGCCCGCAAAAAGCCCGAGCGGCCCGGCGACAGCACCGGGCCGCTTTGCTTTGATGCGTGGCCACCCTCGGACCCACGTGAGCAAGGATTCCGGCATCGTGCGGCGCGCCCTCGTCACCGGCGCGAGCCGCGGCATCGGCGCCGCCATCGCCAAGCGACTGGCGGCAGCCGGCCACCCGGTGATCGTCAACTACCGCCGTGACGCCGATGCCGCCAACGCCGTCGTCGCCGACATCCAGCAGAAGGGCGGCGAGGCGGTCGCGGTCGCGTTCGACGTCGCCGACCGCGAGGCCACCGAGAAGGCGATCGCGCAGCTGCTGCAGGACCCGCGCCCGATCGGCATCCTGGTCAACAACGCCGGCGTCACCGCCGACGCCGCGTTCCCGGCGATGACGCACGAGCAGTGGGACAAGGTCATCCGCACCACGCTCGACGGCTGCTTCCACGTGACGCAGCCGCTGACCATGCCGATGGTGCAGCAGAAGTGGGGTCGCATCGTCAACCTGTCGTCGCTGTCGGCGACGAAGGGCACGCGCGGCCAGGCGAACTACGCGGCGGCGAAGGCCGGCATCGTCGGCTTCACCCGCACGCTCGCGCAGGAACTCGCGAAGCGGAAGATCACGGTGAACGCAGTCGCGCCCGGCCTGATCGACACCGAAATGATCGCCGGCGTGCCGGAGTTCATCCTCGAACAGATTCCCATGCGGCGCGTCGGCAAGCCCGACGAGGTCGCAGCACTGGTGGCGTTCCTCGCGTCCGAGGACGCCGCATACATCACCGGCCAGGTGGTCGGCATCGACGGAGGCTTCTCATGAACATGCACGCGCAACACGCCGCGGCGAAGCCCGCCGCCGGTCCCCACCACGAGACGCACTGGGACGTGCTGGTCGTGGGCGCCGGCCCGGCCGGCGCCACGGCTGCGGGCTTGTTCGCGCAACAAGGCCTGCGCACGCTGGTGCTGGAGAAGGACGAGTTCCCCCGCTTCCACATCGGCGAGTCGCTGCTGCCGATGTCGCTGCCGGTGATCGAGAAGCTCGGCGTGCCGCCGGACGAGGACACGTTCGTCTACAAGCAGGGCGCCGAGTTCCTGTGCGAACGCACGGGCCGCCACCGCCAGTTCGTGTTCACCGAGACGCTGCCCGGCTGCGGCCGCCACGCGTGGCACGTCGACCGCGCGCGCTTCGACCGCGCGTTGCGCGACGCCGCAGTGCGGAACGGCGCCGTCGTGCGGCACGGCGAGACGGTCGTCGACGCCGGGGTCGAGGCCAACGGCGAAGCGGCGTTCCTGCGCACGCGCACGCACACCTACCGCGGCCGCTACCTGATCGACGCCTCGGGCCAGTCGCGCCTGCTGGCGCGCCGCGCCGAGGCCGCGGTGCCGTACGACCAGTTCGGCCGCTGCTCGGTGTTCACGCACTACGAGAACCTCGGCGACGCCGCGTGGGACGAACTCGGCCCCGGCAAGAACATCCGCATCGTGCTCGCGCCCGGTGGCTGGGGCTGGATCATCCCGCTGCCGGGCAAGCGCCTCAGCGTCGGCCTCGTCGGCCGCACCAAGATCACCGACGCCGAGCTCGAACGCGACCTGCTGCAGGGCCCGCTGGTGACGCGCCTGACGCAGGGTGCTTCGCGCCTCGAGACGCGCGTGATCGGCAACTTCAGCTACCGCAACCAGCTGCCGAGCGGCTCGCGCTTCTGTTGCCTCGGCGACGCCGCGTGCTTCCTCGACCCGGTGTTCTCGTCGGGCGTGACGCTGGCGATGGTCGGCGCACAGAAGGTCGTCGACCTGCTGGCACCAGCACTGCGCGAAGGCCGCGAAGCGGACGCCGAACTGCTGCGCGAGCACGAGACCAGCATGGACCGCGCGTTCCGCACGTTCGCCGGCCTGATCGACCGCTTCTACAACTCGCACTTCGCCGAGACGATCTTCCTCGGCCCGCCGTCCGACAACCTCGACATGCGACGCGGGATCATGAGCGTGCTCGCCGGCGACGTCTGGCGCAGCGGCAACGTCTTCCAGGACATGCTGCTCAACGCGCGACGCTACGACAGCCGCAAGCCGACCGCGACCGCCGGCGCCCCGCACGACGCACCATGAGCGACGGTGCCACCGCGATGCGGCTCGGACCGCTGCCGATCACCGGCTACTCGGTGTTGAGCGCGCTCGGCAGCACGCGCCAGGAACACCTCGATGCGCTCGCCGCCGGCCGCACCGGCCTCGGCCCGGCCCCGTTCGAGCTGCCGTTCCCGACCGCGGTCGGCGCCGTGCGCGGCGAACTGCCGGAACTGCCGCCGCACCTGGCGGCGTGGACGACGCGGCTGTCGCGCATGCTGACGCACCTGGTGCAGCAGCTCGACGAACCGCTGCGCCGCGCGCGCGCACGTTGGCGGCCGGAGCGCATCGGCGTGCTGCTCGGCACCAGCACCGCCGGCGCCGAGTCGACCGAACGCGCCTACCGCGAGTTCGTGCACGCCGGCCGCTTTCCACCGGGCTACGACTTCCTGAAGCAGCACACGTTCGGCGCCCCGCTGCACGTCGTCGCCGCCCTGACCGGCGCGCGCGGCCCGGCCTGGATGGTGTCGACCGCGTGCACGTCGGGTGCAAAGCCGCTGGCGTCGGCGTGGCGTCTGATCCACGCCGGCGTGATCGACGCCGCGATCGTCGGCGGCGCCGACACGCTGTGCACGATGACGCTGCACGGCTTCCAGTCGCTGCAGGCGCTCGACCAGGGGCCGTGCCGGCCGTTCCAGCAGGACCGGCTCGGCATCAGCATCGGCGAAGGCGGCGCCCTGCTGCTGCTCGAACGCGACGGCGATGGCCGCGTGCGCCTCGAGAGCGTCGGCGAGACCTCGGACGCCTACCACATCAGCGCACCGCACCCCGAAGGCCACGGTGCCGAAGCGGCGATGCGCCAGGCGCTGCAGTTCGCCGGCCGCACGCCGGACGACATCGACCACGTCAACGCGCACGGCACCGGCACCAAGCTGAACGACACCGCCGAGGCGAAGGCGATCGGCCGCGTGTTCTCCCACCGCCTGCCGGTGGTGTCGACCAAGTGCTACACCGGCCACACGCTCGCCGCCGCCGGCGCGATCGAAGCAGTGTTCGCGGCGATGGCGATCGAAGAAGGCTGGATCCCGCCAGCACTGGGCAGCGAGCCGCGCGATGCCGATGTGCAGCTGCACGTGCCGACGACGCGCACGACCGGCCGCTTCCGCCGCGTGCTGAGCAACTCGTTCGCGTTCGGCGGCAACAACGTCAGCGTGCTGCTGGGGGCGTCGTGAGGTTCCCGCGGGTGGCCGTGCTCGGCGTCGGCATGTGGCAGCCGACGTTCCCGAACGCGCGCAGCTGGCGCGACGGCACCCCGGACGCCACCGCCGAGAAGCCGCTCGGCAACGCGCTCGATCGCGTCAACCGCCGCCGCGCCGGCCAGCTCGGCCGCGCCCTCGCCGACGTCTGCGCCGAGGCGATCGCGATGGCGCAGGTCGACGGCGGCACCGTGGCGACCATCGTCGGCTCGGCGATCGGCGAAGCGGCGACGATGATCGGGCTGCTCGACCAGATGTGGCGGCACCAGCAACCGATGTCGCCCGCCGACTTCACGGTCAGCGTGCACAACGCCGCGTCGGGCCTGATCTCGATCGCCAACAAGAACCGCGGCATGACGACGTCGATCGCCGCCGACCAGGACACGCCCGCCGCCGCGCTGATGGAGGCGATCGGGCTCGTGGTGACGACCAACCAACCGGTGCTGCTCGCCTGCGCCGACGAGCCCGCACCCGAGAACCTCGCCGGGCAGGCGCCGCCGTGGGCGATGCTGGCCAGCGCGATGGTGATCGGCCCCGCCGGCCGCACACCGCAGCTCGGCGAGATCGTCGTCGCCCACGGCCCGACCGCGACGCTGCGCCCCGAACGCTTCGCGCCGCTCGCCGTCGCCAACCCGCAGATCGGCCTCGCCTGGCTGGTCGACGCAGTGCTGCGCGGCCAGTCGGGCGTGGTGCCACTCGACGTCGGCACCGGCCGCGGCTTCGTCGCCGAACTCACCAGCACCGCGCGATGACGTTCCCGCCGGTCAGCGACCTGGTGCCGCACTCGCCACCGACGATCGCGCTCGACGAGCTGGTCGCCTGGCAACCGGGCGACGCGACGCTGCGCACGACGATCCGCGAACACGGCCTCTTGGTGCACGGCGACGGCGTCGACGCCTGCGTGACGCTCGAGCTGATGGCGCAAGCGGCGGCGGCCTGCCTCGGCCACGGCGCGTTCCGCGGTGGTGGCGCCGTGCGCGTCGGCATGGTCGTCGGCTGCCGCAAGCTGCAGCTGCTGCGCCCGCGCCTGTTCGTCGGCGAGACGTTCCTGGTGCGCGTGCACTGCACGCGCGGCAGCGACTTCGTCAGCTCGTTCGAAGGCGAAGTGCACGACGCTGCGGGGACGCTGGTGGCGCGCACGACGATGACGATCGTGCACGCCGAGCAGCCGCCGAACTGAGCGCACGGTGACGGGCGGGTAGATTGGCGCGATGCCGATCTCGCCCCCGCTCGCGGCCGCTCTCGCCTTCGCTTTCGCCATCGTTCCGCTGCTCGCGCAGCAGCCGACGCCCCCACCAACCACCGTCGACGTCGCGATCACCGGCGCCGCCTTCGTCGTCGGCGAGGCCGAGTTGTTCGGCCACGTGCAGTTCCTCGCGAGCCCCGAACTCGCCGGACGCAAGTCGGGTTCGCCGGAGGGCGCGATCACCGGTTCCTACATCGCGGCCGAGTTCGCGAAGCTCGGCCTCGCCCCCGCCGGCGACGAGGGCACGTTCTTCCAGCCGTTCGAACGCATGGAGGCCGTGCTGCGCGAAGTCGACGGCAAGCACCAGATCGAGCAGCGCAAGCTCACCTGCCGCAACGTGCTCGCCTGGCTGCCGGGCAGCGATCCGGCGCGCGCCGACGACTACGTGCTGATCGCCGCGCACTACGACCATCTCGGGCGGAACGGCGACACGTTCTTTCCCGGCGCCGACGACAACGCGTCGGGTGTCGCCGGCCTGCTCGCCATCGCCAAGGCGCTGGCCAGCGGCCCGATCAAGCCGCGGCGTTCGGTGCTGTTCGCCGCGTTCGACGCCGAAGAACAGGGTCTGGTCGGCGCCGAGACCTTCGCGCGCAAGCCGTCGCGGCCGCTGCAGCAGGCGATCGCGATGATCAACCTCGACATGATCGGCCGCGGCAAGCTGCTCGATCGCAAGTCGATGGCGTTCGGCAAGCGCCTGATCGGCGTGCCGGACGGCCCGGCGGTCGGCGTGCTCGGCACCGCGCAGTCGCCGGAGCTGGCGAGCCTCGTGCGCGCCGTGTTCGTCGCCGACAAGCTGCCGCTCTACGCGCCCGAGGACTTCGGCATGCTCGGGCCGGTGATCGAGAAGCAGGCCGAAGGCCGCAGCGACCACGCGCCGTTCGAGCGCCGCAAGATCCCGTTCCTGTTCTTCTCGACCAGCGAACACGACGACTACCACCAGCCGACCGACACCATCGCCACGCTCGATCGGCAAGCGCTGTGGCGCACTGCGGCCTGCATCTACCGCACGGTGCTGGCGATCGACGCCCGCGACGAACGGCCGACGTTCGTGCCGAAGCCGAAGGGCAAGGCGAAGGCCGGCGAGCCCGCGGCCGAAGCGGCCACCGAGAAGAAGCCGGGCTGATGGTGCGCTGAGTTCGAACGTGGGCCGGCGCTATCGCCGGCGACTCAGTTGCGCGGTGCTGTGAACACGTCGTCCTTGTCGTTCTCGTCCGATGCGACGAGGTTCTGCGCCTTCGAGGTGAAGGCGACGACCGGCGCATCGCTGGCCTGTGCTGGCTGCGTCGAAGCCTCGTTCGGATCGCCGCCGCCGCGGGCCATGCTGACCCGCACGTTGGTGCCGAGCACGAGGTCGCGGCAGAACACGTCTTCCTTGCCGTTCTGGTCGTCGTCGGTCACCAGGTCCGACAGCGAGGCGAACACGACCAGCGTGCCGTCGGCCGACAGCGTCGGCTGCCAGCTCTCCTGGTCCAGTTCCTGGCCGCGCGGATCGACGCTGGCGCGCACGATCGAGCCACCGACGAGATCGCGCACGAACACGTCGCTCTTGC
>JBILEY010000052.1:0-19039 GCA_044351865.1 Planctomycetota bacterium
CGGCGAGGGTGAAGCGGATCGGCTCGTTCACCGCAGCTGCTCCTTGCACGCGCGGTAGAGGTCCTTCCAGCCGTCGCGCTCCTTGACCACGGTCTCCAGGTACTCGCGGAACACCGCCGGGTCCTGGGCCGGATCCTTGACGATCGCGCCGACCATGCCGGCGGCGACGTCGCCGGCCTTCAGCGAGCCGTCGCCGAAGTGCCCGGCCAGCGCCAGTCCGTTGGTGACGACGCTGATCGCCTCGGCGGTGCTCAGCGTGCCGCTCGGACTCTTCACCTTCGCCTTGCCGTCCTCGGTGACGCCGCTGCGCAGTTCGCGGAACACGGCGACGACGCGGCGGATCTGCTCGAGCGCCGGTGGCGCAGCCGGTAGCGCCAGCGCCTTCGTCATGCTCTGCACGCGGCCCTGCACGATCGCCACCTCGTCGTCGAGCGTCGCCGGCAGCGGCAGCACGACGACGTTGAAGCGGCGCTGCAGCGCGCTCGACAGTTCGTTGACGCCGCGGTCCTTGCTGTTGGCGGTGGCGATGACGTTGAAGCCGGCGATGCCCTGCACTTCCTGGCCGAGCTCGGGGATCGGCAACGTCTTCTCCGACAGCAGCGTGATCAGCGTGTCCTGCACGTCGCTCGGCATGCGCGTCAGTTCTTCGATGCGGCACAGCCGCCCTTCGCGCAGCGCGCGCAGCAGCGGGCTCGGCACCAGCGCCTTCTCGCTCGGGCCCTCGGCCAACAGGCGCGCGTAGTTCCAGCCGTAGCGCAGCGTCTCCTCGGCGGTGCCCGCGGTGCCTTGCACCAGCAGCGTCGAGTCGCCGCTGATCGCCGCGGCGAGGTGTTCGCTGACCCAGCTCTTGGCGGTGCCCGGCACGCCGAGCAGCAGCAGCGCCCGATCGGTGGCGAGGGTGGCGACGGCCACCTCCATCAGGCGCCGTTCGCCGACGTACTTGGCGGTGATGGTCGTGCCGTCGGCCAGCGTCGTGCCCATCAGGTAGTCGACGACCGCCCACGGCGACAGCCGCCATTGGGGCGGCCGCGGCCGTTGGTCGGCGGCGGCGAGCGCCTGCAGTTCCCGTTCGAACGCGGACTCGGCGTGCTGGCGGAGGATCGTCTTCATGCGGATGCGGGGGCAGCGAACGTCTGCAACAGGGCCAGGCGGAAGTCGAGGGCCTGCGCGAACGCTTCGAGGGCGGTCGGCAGCTGGGGCAGGGCGGTGATCTGCCGGTGCAGCAGCGGCACGGCGGCGGCCGGCGCGTGCGCGGCCATCGCCGCGGCCTCGCTGCGCTGCACGCGGCCGCGCTGCAGCACGACCAGCAGGCCGGCGGCGATGGCGTGTGCGTCGGGCGCCGGCAGCGGGCCGTGCACCAGCAGTTCGGCGAACAGTTCGTCGCCGGGCAGGTGCTCGGCGAGGGTGTCGATCGCCGCCCGCGCGGCGGCAGGCGGCAGCTGCGCCAGCCACTCGCGCGCCCACGGCAGGCGCGGGCCGGCCGCGACCGGCCAGCGATCACCGAGCAGCTCGTTGCGCACGAACGCGACCACGAGCGCAGGGTCGGTGTCGAGCCGCGCCGCGTCGACGAAGGCGAGGCGCAGCACGTCGCGCGAGTCGTCGTCGCGGTTCCACGCGAACAGCTGTTCGGGCTTGGCCTGGAACGTCGCCAGCAGGTGCGACAGCGGCACCATGCCGAGCAGCTGGCGCGCCCAGTGCGCGCGTGGGCCGGTGCCCGTCGGTGGCTTCTCCTCGACACCGTCGGCCTGCCACGCGGGATCGAACGCCGCCGGCAGCGCCACCACGAGGCGCTTCTGCTGCAGGCCGTCGAGCCGCAGCAGCGAACGCACCCGTTCGCGCGCGCGCACGGCGAGTGCGGACTGCGGCAGCCGCAGCAGCGCGCGCTGCGCCAGCTGGCGCACGGCGCCGCGGCGATCGCGCAACGCGACCCGCTCGAGCCATTCGGCGGCCGCGGCGTGCGGCGTCGCGGTGATCGATGGCAGCAGCAGTTCGCGCTGGTCGCCGGTCTCGTCGCACCAGGTCGCCGCGAGTGCGGCGAGCGCCGCCGCCGGATCGCGTTCGTGGCAGCGGCGCAGCCACGCGAGGCGTTCGGCCGGCGTGCCGGTCTGCCACACTGCGTCCGGCAGGTCGCCGCCGGTGCCGAGCGCCCACGCGAACGCCTCGTGCTGGCGCGCGAGCCAGCGGCCGCGTTCGCCGAGCACGGCGCCGATCGGACCGCGCAGGTCGGGGCGTTGGCTGCCGAGGGCCAGCAGGGCCGGCAGGTCGCGGTGGGCGGCGCGGCGGTCCTGGCTGGCGGCGAGCTCCAGCCATTCGCGCAAGCACGCCGCGTGCTCGCCGCCGAGCAGGCGCCGCAACAGGTCGGCGGCGGCGGCGGCGCACACCGGCGTCGCGTCCGGCGGGCAAGGCGGCGGCACGGTGGCGCCTTCGCGCGGCAGCGCCCCGGCGAGCCGGGCCGCCGCCACCAGTGCGGCGCCGTGCAGCACCGCCGTCTCGCGCTGCTCCCAGGGCAGGCGTTGCCACGCCGCGGCCAGTGCCGGATGGGGCGGCGGCGGTGCCGCCGTCGCGCGCGCGGTGCCGAGCAGCAGCAGCGAGGTCCAAGGGTCGGCGGTCACGGCGTCGCTCCGGCGAGGTCGAGCATGCCGAGTTCGTCGCGGGCGGCGAGCACGTGCAGCTGGCGTCCGTCCCAGGTGCCGGCGATCGGGCAACGGCCGCCGCCGGTGATCGCGGCGAGCACGGTCGCCTGGCCGCCGCGCGGTTGCCAGGGCAGGCTCCGGCCGTCGCCGTCGACCAGCACCGGCGTGTCGCCGCACCAGGCCGGGGCGGCGGCGACGTGGAACGGCGACATCCGCCACCAGGGTTCGGCAGCCAGCGACGCGGCGTGGCGCGCCAGCAGTTCGCCGAAGTCGGCTGGTTCGGGAGCCGCCTCGACCAACACGCGCGGCGGCGTGCGGAACAGGCCGCGCTGCGGTGCGGCGGTCGGCGCGAAGACCAGTTCGCCGCGCACGACGACCCCGAGCGGGAAGCGCTCGGCCGTGCGCGCCTGCTGCACCGGCGCACTGTGCAGCACGTTCGCCCAGCGCCGCGAGGTGAGGCCGAACAGCCACTGCACGGTGGTGACGAGATGGTCCTGCTCGAGCGTGTCGACGGCAGCGACGAACCAGCGGTCGTCGACGCCCGCGTGCTGCAGCACGTCGTCGCTGCGCAGCGGCACGCCGACCGCTTGCCGCAGGCTTTGCTGCAGCGGTTCGCGGCCCGCGTTCGCCGGTTCGAGCGCGCACAGCAGCGTGTGCAGCTGGCCGAGTTCGTCGAGCGCCTGCTCGCGCCGCGCCGGCCCGGCCTGCAGCAGCGACCGCAGCGACGCGATGCGCGCGCCGAGCCCGGGCGCCTGGGCGTCGACCATGCGACGATCCAGGTCGGGCCACAGTTCCGCCCCGCTGGTGACCGCGGCGAGCCCACCGCGCACCAGGTCCTGCAGCGCCTGGCGCAGCAGGGCGGCGCCTTCGTCGATGCGGGCCGCGCGCTTCTCCTGGCGCTTCTGCTGCTGCGCTGCGTCGACCGGCTTCTCCTCGGCGGTCCGCGCCTTCTTCGCTTCCTGCTTCTCGGCCCGCTGTGCGCGCGCCGCGGCCCATTCGGCGACCCATGCTGGCGGCGTCGCCGTCGCCACTGCCGCAGCGTTCTCGGCGGCGAGCAGCAGCAGGCCGAGCGCGTGCTTGCAGGGGAACTTGCGACTCGGGCACGAGCACTTGCTGGCGAGTTCGCCGAGCGCGACCTGCACCTGGTACGGGTTCGCGCCCGAACCTTGCGCGAGACCCCACAGCCAGTCGTCGCTGCGGCCGAGCAGGGTCCAGCGCCGCGCGCTGGCGAGTTCGCGCGCGGACTTCAGGGCACTGGCATCGGGGGCCAGGGCGACGACCTGGTCGGTGGAGGGGACGGGCACCACGCGCGCGCATCGTGAAGTCCGGGGCGCTGCTCTGCAACTTCGGACGCGCGGCTGCCGCGCGGCGGTTGCGTGGCGTCAGCGACCAGGCAGCTGCAGGCGCACGACCGAGCCCCACGGACTCTCGAACGCCGCGTCGCCGAGCAGCACCCAGAGCACCGGCAGCGACGGCGGCGCGTCGGGCACCGGGCCGATGCCGTCGGTGAAGTAGACGATGCCGTCGAAGCCGCTTTGGTGGCCGAGGCCGAACAGCGGTTCGAAGTCGGTGTCGCCGCCGCCGGTGACGACCTCGACGTGCAGGTCGCGATGCACGCGGTGCACGGCGGCGTCGACTTCGACGATCGTCGGCTCGGCGTAGCGGGCGAGGCGGCGGATCTCGCCGAGTGCGGTCGCCATCGCGTCGGCGTCCATGCTCGCCGACGTGTCGAGGCCGACCAGCAGGCGCGGTCGCGGCCGGCGGCGGTGGCGGCCCGGCAGTTCGCCGAGGCGCTCGGGGAAACGGCGGCTCGGGCGCAGCCAGGTCGGATGCACGGTGCGCGACAGGCGCAGGAACGCCGCCAGGATCGCTGGCCACGCCAGGGCTCCGCCGCGGTCGCGGGCGATGGCACGCGGCAGTTCCTTGCTCGTGCGCGAGGACGCGGTCGGCGCACCGACGGCGCCGCCGATCTCCCCGCGCAGGTGCTGCAGGATGCGCTGGCGCCACGCCGCGAGCTGGTCGTCGCTGGTCGGCGAACTGATCCAACCGTTCTGTTGCCAGGTGCCGGCATGGGCGCCGTCGTTGGCGCGGTCGAGGGCGTCGCCGAGGCCGCGGCCCCCTTGGCGCGCGCGCCCGCCGGGGCGGTGGTCGTCGACCAGGTCGCCGTCGACGAGGCGCGGCCGGTTGCTCCACGGCAGGATGCCGCGGCGCTTGGGCATCACCACGACGCGAATGCTGCCGGGGCGGCGTTTGCCTTGCTTGCGCCACGCGGGCAGCAGCAGGTCGAGTGCAGCGTCGTCGACCATGCGCAAGCGACCGCTCTGCGCGGCTTGGACCAGCAGGTCGTAGCGGGTGCGCGTCGACTGGTTGGCGGTGATGCCGAACTCGGCGAACGACTGCCAGTGGAACCCCGGCGGCAGCGCTTCCTGGATGTTCTCGTTGGCGGCGAGCTCCATCGCCAGCTCCATCCAGCGCGGCTCGGCGACCGCATGCAGCGCCTTGTCGTCGAGGTGGCCGCACAGCACGTGGTGGATCTCGTGCTGCAGCACGCCGGCGAAGTGCTCCGGCTCCGTCGCCAGCCACTCCGGGTTGACGTAGAGGCGCAGCACGCACTTGCCGTCGCGTCGCCAGTGCCGCGCGGTCGCCATGATCGGCACCTGGTCGGTCGCCATCGGCTCCATCGCCGCGACGATCGCCGTGAAGTGCGGATGGCGGCGCAGGAAGCCCGACGCCTGCAGGGCGTCGGCGAACCAGCTCGCGGTCACGGCGCCACCAGCTGGGCGAGCGCCTGCTGGCGCAGGTCGCCCGGCACCGCGGCGAGCAGCCGTTCCCACGCGTCGCGGCCGAAGCCGTCCGGCGCCTTCGCCTGCCGCAGCGTGAACACGTGCATGGCGATCGCGTCGGTGCGCCCGGCCTTGGCGAGGGCGGTGACGACGTCGGTGAACCAGTGGTCGCCGCCGGCGGCGAAGCAGCGCGCGACGTCGAGCGGCGGCGTCGCGGCGAGGCCGAAGACGGCTTCGGCCAGCAGGTTCGCCCACGCCAGCGGCAGGTAGCCGCGGGCCAGCGCCAGCACCAGCTCGCGCTGCGCCAGTTCCGCCGGTTCGAGCCGCGCCAGCACTTCGCCGGCGTAGGCCCACGAGCGCGGCGCCGAGGTCGCGAACACTTCGGGCTGTTCGCGCACGAGGCGCTGCACCAGCGGATGCACGTTGCTGCGCGCGGCCCAGCGCAGCCACTCGTCGCGATCGGCGCGCACCGGCACCTGCAGGAAGCGCGAGCGCAGCGCTTCGTCCATGCGGTTGACCTGGTACTCGTCCTGTTCGGGATTGATCGCGGCGACGCAGAACCAGCCCGGCGGCAGCTCGTAGGCGTGCAGGCGGCGCGCCGACAGCAGCTGCAGGGCAGGCTGCATGACCGGGATCTCGGCGCGGTTCAGCTCCTCGAGCATCAGCACGCCGGCCCCTGCGGTCGGCAGCTCCGCCGGGAACGCGTAGTGCGTGCGTCCGTCGCGCAGCTGCGGCAGGCCGACGAGGTCCGGCGGTTCGAGCAGGCTGAGGTCGAGCACGCGGTGTTCGATGCCGGCGCGCGCCGCGAACGCCGCGGTGATCTGGCTCTTGCCGATGCCGGTCGGCCCTTCCAGCAGCACCGGGCGGCGGGCGCGATAGGCCGCTGCCAGCACGGCGAGCACGGGTTCGCCGATCGGCAGCGACGGCGGGGCACTCGGCTGCGGCACGGCGCCTGCGTTCGCTTTGCGGATCTGGCTCATCGCCGCAGCTCCCGCCGCGCGACCGCGGCCGGCGCGAACGCGAACGCGTCGCCGTAGCCACCGGGCAGCTCCCACTGACCGCGGATCCACTCGCCGTCGCTGGCGCCGAGGTAGAGCACGCTGTGGCCGCCTTCGTAGGTCTTGATCCAACCGATGCGCAGTGCGTCGCCGCAGCGGCGGTAGGTGCCTTCGATGCGGAAGCGGGCGATGCCGTCTTCGCCGTCGCCGCGCACCATGCCGTCGGCGAACTCCATCGACTGCTCCTGCGGATAGCGCTCGCCGAACTGCTCGTAGTAGCCGAGCCACGGGCCGGAGTGGAACCGCGGCGGCAGTGGGTGAGGTTGCATGGCCGGGATGCTCGGTGTGCAGTGTGCCGCGCGCAAGCTGTGGCGGCCCGGCGCGACCCCGTCAGCGCACGACGCCGCCGACCGGCGGGCTGAGTTCGACCCGCGGCGGTGCGAGCCCGACGCCGAGCACGAACAGCGGCACGCCGACGAAGGGACCGTTCGGCAGCGTCCACGCGGCGCTGGCGAAGCCGAAGCTGTCGGCGGTGACCAGGCCGGCGAACCACGCGTTCCCCGCGTCGAGGCCGAGCGGCTGGTCGGCGAGGCCCGGCAGTGCGCCGCTGCCGAGGTTGCTGCTGGCGTAGATGCCGACCAGCTGGTTCGGCGCCGTGCGGAAGTCGACGACGAACGGCGCGCCGGTCTGCGGCGGCGTCGCGCTGTCGATGCCGAGCACCAGCGCGGTCGGCAGGCTGGTGCAGCTGGCGAGGCTCGGCAGCAGCACGCTGCGGTCGATGCGGCCGCTGCCGCCGTTGTTCAGCACCGGGCAGGTGGTGCCACTGCCGGTCAGCTGCGAGTCGCCGATCCACGCCGACGACGCGGCGTCGAGGTCGAGGGCGGTCCCACCTGGACCGCCGAAGAGCACGGCGCCGCCGAGCAGTTGCAGCTGGCTGCCTTGCAGCGTGGCGCTGCGCAGGCGCACGGCGGGGCCGGGCAGGGCCAAGGTCGTCTGGGACCCGCGCAACGAGCACCGCACCGCGCTGATCGCGGCCGACGTCGCGCTCAAGGCCGGGGAGCTGCTCGCAGTGCCGACGCACTCGAGCGTGCAGTCCTGCAGGTGGACACGAGCCTGGTCGACGGTCAGCGCCGGCAGCATGGTCGCTCGTAGTGTGCACTGCGCGAACGTGGCCATGTCGCCGGCCACGAGCACGGCGTGGTTGGCGAAGAACGGGTTCGGCAACGCCGCGAACTCGAGCCCTTCGCAGTGCACGGTCTGCCCGGCCGGAGGTGTGATGCGCGTGCGCGATTCGACGACGAGACAGAACGGATCGCTGCTGCAGGCGGCGGACAACACCGATGCGTCGTAGGCCACGACGACGGTGCCCGGCACCGCGGCGCGGATCGTCACGCCGACGTTCGCGTGGAACTGCGCGTAGGTTCCGGGTTGCACCAGCACCACGTCGCCGGGCGCGGCGATCGCCAGCGCGTCGCGGATCTGCGCCAAGCCGCCGGGGCCGACGAGGTGGGTGGTCTGCGCCAGTGCGCCGACCGCGAACAGCAGCACGGGGAGGGCGAGATGGGCAGTGGCTTGCATTTTGGGGCTCCGTTCGCCGGCAGAACGTAGCGGCGCGCGCACGTCGGTGCCGACCGGTCGCGGACTCTCAGGGCACGTCGGCCACCAGCAGCAGGTTGGCGAAGGCCGTGCCCGCACTCATCGGCAGGTCCTGCACGCGGAAGCCGAGCCGCTCCAGTTCGGCCCGCCAATCGCCGGCGGCGCGTCCCCACAAGCGCAGCCAGCGCCCGGTGCGCCGGAAGGCCACGACCCGATCGACGAACTGGCTCCAGCGGTAGCGCCAGCCGCCGCGTGCATCGCCGACGCGCAGCAGCAGCCGGCCGCCCGGCGCCAGCGCGGCGCGGGCTCGGCGCAGGATGTCGCTCTGGGCGTCTTCCGGCAGGTAGTGCAGCACGTCCAGGATCAGCACCAGATCGGCGGCGGGGAACGGCGCCTGGACGAGGTCGGCGCGGCGGATGTCGGCTCGATCCGCCAACGCACGCTGCGCCAGGGCGACGTCGCCGGCGTGGAGTTCGATGCCGGTCAGCTCCAGCGTCGGCGGCAGCGGTGGGAATCCCGCCGGCAGCAGTTCGGGGGCGTCGAGCGCCGCCACCAGCAGCGACTCGAAGTAGCCCTTGCCACAACCGAGGTCGAGCAGGCGTCGGCGGTCGCCGAGCAAGCCGTGGCGCAGGATGCCGAGGTAGACAGGGTCGCCCTGCAGCTTGCCGCGCGCGAAACCCCAGGCGAGGCCGCGGCTCCGGCCAGCAGGCAGGTAGCGGGCGGCGGCGCGGGCGACGAGGTCGGATGCGGCGTCGGGCATGGGGCGGTGGGCGAACGTCGCGCAGGCTATCGGGGGCGAGTCGACGTCGCGCCTGCGCGCCCACCCGTTCGCGGCGGCGTCGCTACGCGGGAGCCGAAGTGTCCGTTCGCGTCGGCGGGTCCGTTCGCGCTGGTCCGGCGATGCGCAGCCGTCGCATCAGCGAACGCTTCTTGTGCGCGTGGTCCTGCATGCGCAGCAGCAGCCGGGCGAGGAACTCCGCCGTCTCGACCACGAACGGCCCCTTGTTGAGCATCACGCACTCGGCGCGGCCGCCCATCGCGGCGTCGGTCACTTCGGCCCGCGTCGGCATGCCCGTGCGGGCCATGCCGTCCAGCACCTGGGTCGCCCAGACGACGGGCACGTGCGCCGCTTCGCACAGCCAGAGGATCTCCTCCTGCAGTTCGGCGAGGCGCTCGTAGCCGACTTCGACGGCGAGGTCGCCGCGTGCCACCATGACGCCGAGCGGCGGGTTGCGCAGTCCGGCGAACAGGAGCTCGGGCAGCCGCTGGCAGCCGATCGCGGTCTCGATCTTCAGCATCACGCCGATGTCGGGACGCTGGCGGCGGTGCAGTTCGGCCTCGAGCTGCAGCACGTCGGCGGGCCGCTGGACGAACGACATGCCGACGAGGTCGGCGTGGGCGGCGACCCAGTCGAACAGGGCCCGGTCGTGCTCGGTCAGTGCGCTCGCGTCCAGCTCGGTGTCGGGCAGGTTGATGCCCTTCTCGGCGCGCAGCTTCGCCCCGCCCGGCGGTGTGCTCTGCACGCGCACGCGCAGGCGTTCGCCGTCGTTGTCGACGACCAGACCGGTGATCTTGCCGTCGTCCAGGCAGATGCGGTGGCCTCGGCGCACGTCCTCGAACACGCGCGGCAACGTGCAGCCGATGCGGCGTGGATGGACGCTGCCGTCGGCCAGCACCTGCGCCGAGGCGGCCGCTGCTTCCTCGCGGCACAGCTCGAACTCGTCGCCGGCCTGCAGCAGCAGGTGCGACGGCAGCGGCGGCAGCTCGCCGATCGTGCCGTCGAGCAACGGCGTGATGCCGCGGCGCAGTTCGATCCGACAGCCGGTGCCGAGGTAGACGCTGCGCTCGGTCGTCGCCAGGCAGCGGGTCGGTCCGGCCGACACGACCTGCAGCGAACGTTCGCGGCCGCGCGTGTCGAGGACGACGAGTTCGTCGCCGGCCGCGGCGTGGCGCAGCAGCTCTGGCGACACCGGCACGGCCGAACCGGTCGGGTTCACGCCAACCGGCACGAACTCGACCTCCGCCGGGGCCACGCACTGGCCGAGCAGGTTGCGCCGCGGCCGCAGGCGCAGCACCCGCGGGCCGTCCGGCAGCGGTCCGGTGCGCAGCTTGGGCCCGGGCAGGTCGACCAGGATGCGGCACTCGCGGTGCAGTTCGCTCGCGAGCCGGCGGATCGTCGTCACCATCGTCGTCCAGCGCGGCTCGTCGTCGTGCGCGAGGTTGATGCGCGCGACGTTCATGCCGGCCAGCAGCAGGGCGCGCAGCAGCTCGGCATCCGCGGCCGCCGCCGACGGCAGGGTCACCATGATGCGCGTGTTCCGGCCCGCCGGTCGCGGGCCGAGCAAGCGCGCGGTGTTGCGTTCGAGGCGATCCTGCGCATCGTCGTCGTCGAGAGCCTCGCCGACGTGGAAGGCTTCACCGGTGGGCGCATGTGGATCGGGCGCGTATGGCTGGCCGCTGCCGAGCAGCGCGAGCAAGGCGCGGCGCACCCCGAGCACCGTGCCGCGAACGTGTCCTTCGAGGCGGCCCAGCGACGACAGCGACAACGCGGACAGCTCGGCTTGCAGCGGGCGCAGTTCGCGCGTGCGGACCGCCAGGTAGTGCGCGAGGTTGCGGGCGCTCGCCTGCATGTCCGGAGCCGCCGCGGCGATGTCGGCGGCGTGCGTGATCTCGCCGTCGGCGATGTCCTGCAGCAGCTCGCCGATGGCGGCCAAGGCGTGCTGGATGCGACCGGTTGCAGCCGTGGGTTGCATGGCGGAACTGTGGCGTCGCCGGCCGACCGTGTCAGTGGGCCAGGTGGCCTAGCGGCACAGGGTCGCAGTCAGGCCGTTCGACAGCGCGAAGCCCTCGGGCATCGCCGGGTCGAACGCCAGCGACTGGAAGTGGAAGTCGACGCCGACGAACTGCGGCAGATCCGGCACGGCGATCACCAGATCCGGCGAGCCGACCGTGAGGACCAGCAGTTGGGCCGGGTCGATCCACAGCATGCCGCCGAACAGCGGCACGGCGGCCGCGCCCGTCGCCAGCGCCGTCACCGTCGCGGCGTCCGGCCCGTTGGTCGTCGTCACTTCGATGGTGCGGCCGATGCGCGGCAGGCCGAGGCCGACCAGGTCGAGGGTGTTGGCCTGGCCGACGCCCACCCCGGTGCGCTGGAAGCCGCAGCTCGACGCGTAGGTCACTTCGAGGCGCGGGCGCAGCAGCGCATTGCCGTGCTCGCTGGCCGCCATCTCGATGCCGTCGTCCTTCAGGGCGATGATCTCCGGCAGGATGGCGAAGCCGTAGTTGGGGGCGCCGTTCGCCCAGGCTTGCACGATGCCGGTCACGTCGAGATGGCGCAGGCCGTCGCCGTCGCGGTTGTTGTCGCCGGGGATGACGATCGCGTTGGGATCGAGCTCGCTGCCGACCTGCAAGCCGCCGCCGAGCGAGTTCCAGGTCGACGCTTCGTTCCAATCGACCAGCACGCGGTGCAGCAGGAAGTCCGGCCGCGACGGGGCGTCGACGTCGTCGACGACCTCGAGCGTCAACCACGCGCTGAGGATCTGGGCACCCGCTGGGATGCGACCGCTGCCGGCGGCACCGAACAGGCCGTCGAAGCGGACCAGGCCCTGGGCGCGTCGGTCCTGGAACGGGCTGTTGGTCACGTCGTCGTCGACGACGACCACCGACGAGTTGCCGTTCGTCGCGTTCGGGGCGTCCTGGTTCAGCCAGGTGTCCTGGCAGCCCTGATAGCCCGCCACGCCCTGCTGCAGCACGACCGTCGGCTCCAGCGAGCGGTAGCGATCGAAGTCGACCGGCAGCGAGAACTGGCTCTCGGCGGCGAAGTAGAACTGGTTCAGCCACGGCGAGTACGACTGCACGTCGATGCGGTCGTTGCCGAGGTCGAACGTCATGATCCGCAGGAAGCCGTTGCCGCCGTTCGGATCGTCCTGGTAGTCCGCCAGCACCTCGTGCACCGGGTTGCCGTAGGCGTTGGTGCTGGTCTGCCGGAACTCCTCGTGGAAGTGCCCGCACTGCACCAGCAGGATGTTCGGGTTGCGGCGGACGAACCAGTTCCACAGCTGTTCGCTGCGGATGCCGTCCGGCGTGTAGAGGCCTTCGACCCCATACCAGATGTCTGGGTAGCGACCCGACGGCACCAGCGGCACGCCGCCGGTGTAGTCCTGCGCGTCCTGCAGATAGCGGTGCGTCGTCAGCAGCACCGGCTTGTCGCGGTTCTCGTGCAGGATGCCCTGCGCCCACTCGAGCTCGCGCAGCGCCGCGTCGCATTCGATGTGCAAGGCCAGGAACTGCACGCCGTGGGCGTCGAACAGCTGGTAGCTGCTCATGCCGCTCGGGGAGTCGCCGCGGTACCACGGCTTGCCGGCGAAGCGCTGGGCGCCGAAGTAGGTCCGGAAGTTGGCCGGGATGTAGCTCGAGCCGGCGACGCCGGACGGCGTGATGTCGTGGTTGCCCGCCGTCACGCCATAGGGGATGCCCGCTGCGTCGAGCGTCGCCATCGCCACGTCGGCGTTGTGCCATTCCGCGAGCGAGTCGCCGTGCTGCACCACGTCGCCATAGTGCGACACGTAGCGGATCGACCGCGCGGCGGCCTGCGCGGCGATCCACTGCGTCTGGCTCTGGTAGATGGCCGGATACAGCTCGCTGTAGCGCTGGGTGTCGGGCAGGCCGACGACGGTGAACGTCTGGGCCGCGATCGGCGCCGCGAGGGCGAACAGCAAGGAAAGCGTTGGCGTGGCGTTCATGGCGGGTGCGATGTGGGCCCGAGCCTCGCCGGCGCCCGGGAGGGTACGTGCAAGTTCGCATGAAGTTGCGGCGGAGCGTTGCGCCGCGCGTGCGGCCCTGTGGCGCCACGCGTCGTCGCTGTTCCCTGGGGACGACGGCCTCCGAGGCCGTGTCGACGGGCGCGCCGCTCGGCCGTTACGAAGACTTTGCGGGCGCCCCGATCCGCACCGCCGGCAACCGCTACCATCCGCGCCCTCGGCAGGGTCGCGTTCGCTCGCTATGGAAGTCGTGCGAGGTGCTCCCTGCGCAACCCCGGAACTGCCCCCACATGATTCGCAACTCCTCTCGCCTGCTCCTCGTCTCGGCGCTGCTCGCCTGCGTCGCCAGCGCGCAGACCATCACCTGGGGCCCTGTGCTCCCGAGCGTCTCGCCGACCGACGTCAGCGTCGCCGGCGCGTTCGTCTTCGCCGGCAACGCGCACCAGCCCGGTGTGCCGACGCCCGCGACGGTCAACGGCGTGACCTTCGCGCCGAGCTTCCAGCCGACCGGCTGGGCTGGCTTCATCACCGGCGGCCTGAACGGCACGCTGACCGGCGACACCGAGTACGACAAGCTGCTCGGCACCTCGCTGGCGATGCAGACGGCGCCGGCCGCGAATCCGAGCGCGTGGGGCGGCATCCGCCTCGACAACCTCGCGACGCTGGTGCCCGGCCGCACCTACTCGGTGCAGGTCTGGTTCACCGACCAGCGCACCGGCAGCCCGACGAACGTGCTCTACGACCGCGTGATGAACCTGAGCTCGGCGTTCGGCGCGGCGACGCTGACCGGCGGTGAGGTCACCAACCTCGGCTCGCTCGTGCAGGGCCCGGTGTCGGGTGGCCTCGAGGCCGACCCGGACAACGCGCCGGCGACGACGACGCCCGACACGGTGTTCGGCTCGCACTGCACGGGCACGTTCACCTACGACCCGACCAATCAGTTGTGGCTGCTGATCCAGGGCACGCACCCGATCGCGACCAACGTGCTGGCGCCGCACATCACCGCGCTGCAGATCCGCGACCTGTCGGCGGCCTACCACCAGGCCTACGGCACCGGTTGCTACAACTACAACCTCGACCAGACCAACCTGCTGCAGTCGTTCGCCGGCACGCCGGCGGCAAAGGCGGCCCTCGACGGCAACGCGCTGCAGTTCACGCCGACCGGCAACGGCTACGTCGCGATCTGGCTGCCGGCCGTGGCGAGCGCGCTCTACGTGCCGCCGACTCCGGCGGCGACGATCGTCGCCAACGCCGACGACACCACGACGACGTTCTCGCCGTCGGTTCCGGTCCCGGTGCCCGGTGGCACCGCCGCGCAGTGGACGGTGTCGTCGAACGGCATCTTGACCGCGGCGGCGACCGGCAACCAAGCCGTCGACTGGACCGCCACGCTGGCGGAGACGGCGACGGCGACCGGCCTGGCGTTCTACACCTGGCGTGACTTCCAACCGGCGCTCGCCAACAGCGGCAAGGTCAAGACCGAAGAGGTCGGCGGCGTGATGTACGTCACGTTCGACGGCGTCTTCGAGATCGGGACCAGCAACCCGGCGACCTTCCAGTGGCAGATCGACCTGACCACGGGCAACGTGACGATGGTGTGGCTCAGCATGGCCGTCAGCACCAACACGACGCCGATGATCGTCGGTTGCACGCTCGCCGGTACTGGTGCGGTGCCGACGTCGACCGACCTTTCGACGGCATCGCCGTTCGTCATGGGCCCGCCCATCACGCTGGCGCCGATGACGCTGTCGGCTTCGCCGGCGCCGGTCATCAACCCGAGCACGACGTGCACGTTCACGATCAACAACATCCCCGAGTTCGTGCCGGGCTCGGGTGTCTACCTGTCGGTGCTGTTCCTCAGCACGACGCCGCTGCCGGGTGGTCTCGACCTGGCCGGCATCCTGACGCAGCAGCCGGGCTGCCGCGCCTACATCGGCTCGCTCGACGTCACCACCGGTGGGGCGGCGACGCTGTCGCCGACGAACGCGGTGCCGATCACGTTCTTCGCGCCGGGCTTCCAGCCGGGCACGACGATCGCGGCGCAGGCGGTGGCGCTGTTCGATCCGGCGTTCCCGCTGGTCAACGGCGAAGCCGGCGGCTTCGTCGTCAGCAACGGCGTGCTCAGCGTCACGCAGCCGCAGTGACCGAGCGGTAGTCCGATGCGAACGGCGGGCTCGGCGCGATGCCGGGTCCGCCGTTCGTAGTTTGGTGGCGATGCCTTCGGTGTCTGCTGCTCGCGGTCGGCCGGCGTCAGCCGGCAGCCAGCAGCGAGGCGATCGTGCGCGCGAGCTCCTGCACGCCGAGCGGTGAGCAGCCTTCGGCCTTGTTGTTGACGACGACGGTCACGGCGCGACTCGTTGCGATCGCCGCGTGCACGAGCACGGCGATGGCGCTGCGGTTGTCGGGATCCGGCTCGGCCAGCCGCTCGAACGGCTCGTAGCGTTCCTTCGCCTCGTCGTAGCCGTAGCCGGGATGCAGCATCCAGCGCAGCACCAGCGGGCCATCGAGCGGCACCAGTGCCTGCTGCCGCGACAGCTCCGGCATGCGCGGATGCACGACGAAGCCGTGCTGCACGCCGTTCGCTTGCAGTGCGTCGACGTACTGCTCTGTCAGCAGCACGTCGTCGCGCAGTTCGACCGCGTACGGAACGCCGCGCGGCAAGCCGCCGAGGAACGTGCGCAGCAGCTGCGCGAACAGCTCCGGCTCCTTGCGCAGTTCTTGCGCTTGCGGCGGGAACTGCAGCAGCAGCACGCCGAGCTTGTCGCCGAGGCCCTGCACCGCCGGCTCGACGCACTCGGCGGTGAACGCGCGCGCATCGAGGTAGCGAGGGTTCGGGCGGCCGTCGCTGCGGTGCTTCGCCAGCAGTTCGCCGAAGCCCTTGACCAGGAAGCGGAACGTCGCCGGCACTTGCGCGGCGTACTCCGCGAACTCGGCGGCGGCGATCGGCGCGTAGTAGGTGCGGTCGATGCCGACCGTGCGCAGCAGCGGGTGCTGCGCGTAGGCGGCGAGGCCGTGGCGGCTGAGGTGCGCCTTGTTGGCGTTCGCCGCGTAGACGAGGCCCCGCCAGCCGGGGAAGTTCCACGACGACGTGCCGAGGCGCAGCAGCGCGGGCAGGCGCTGCGCGAGCGTGGTGAGCTCGGGTGCGAACGTGGCGGGGGCGACAGTCGCGGGAGCTGGTTCGTCGAGCGGGCCGAACAGGCCCTGCTGCTGTGGATGCGGGCGCCGGTTCACGAGAAGACGTTGGCCACGTTGGGGTCGAGGCCGCCCCGCGGGTTGGGCCCGAAACGATTCGTGCCTGCGGTCCCTCGCAAGGAGGCGAGGATCAGCAGGACCAGGATGCCGACGTACGGAATCAGGCCGAGCAGAACCAACCAGCCACTCTGGTTCTGGTCGTGCAGCCGGCGAACGGTGACTGCGATGGTTGGGATGACGAGTCCCAACCAGGCGACTGAGATGGGCAGGACGATCCACAGGAAGCGCGCCGGGCCACCGTTCCTGCTGAGCATCAGCTGCGGCAGCACGATCGCGACCACGAACACGAACAGGAACTGGAACAGCAAGAAGCACCAGAACTCCCGCCGTGTCGATCGCCCGTAGAACTCTGCATAGCGTTTCAGCGACAAGAACATCCAGCGCATGGTGGTCTCCGTCCCGTAGTCGAGGGCGTGGTAGCTGTCCGCCACGAAGAGTCTAAGCGCTTGCACGCCATGGTGGTCAGCTCGCGAGCGTCGGCGGCGGCACCTCGGCGCCGGCGAGCCGCAGCTGCCAGAAGCCGAGATCGTGCCACTTCGCGAACTTCCAGCCCGCCTGCTGGATCGTGCCCGTGTGTACGAAGCCGAGCTGTTCGTGCAAACGCACCGACGCCGCGTTCGGCAGCGCGATGCCGCCGATCGCCGAGTGGAAGCCACGCGTGCGCAGTTCGTCGAGCAGCGTGCGATAGAGCGGGGCACCGAGCCCGCGGCCGAGCTGCGTCGGCGCCAGGTAGATGCCGGTCTCGGTGGTCCAGCGGTAGGCGGCGCGCGCGCGGAACGTGCCGGCCTTGGCGTAGCCGGCGACGCTGTCGTCGTCGGCCAGCGTGACGAACCACGGGAACGTCGCTTCGCCGAAGCACCAGGCGGCGCGCAGTTCGTCGGCGGCGACCGGCTCGTGGCCGAAGTGGATCGCCGTCGTCGCGATGTAGTGGTTGGTGATCGCGGCGATGGCGGCGAAGTCGTCGGCGCGGACCGGGCGGATCAGCATGCGCGGTGCATGCTAGCCCGGCCCGCGCGCGCGTCAGAACTGGCTCACGTACGAGCGCACACCGTTGCTGGTGACGAGGCCGAACGCGTTCAGGCCGCCGGGCAGGCTGAACGGCGTGATCAGCGCCACCGACTGCGAGTAGAGCTCGAAGCCCGCCGGCACACCGGCCGGGATCGGGAACGTCACCTGCAGCGTCGGCGTGTTGCCGAGCAGCGTCTGCAGCACGCTCAGCGTCAGGACGTGCGCGTAGCAGCCCGGGGCGCCGAGGAAGCCGAGTTCGACGCCGGGCGGGGCGATGCCGGCGAGGCTCAGCACGTTGGTGCCGACGTAGACACCGCTGCCCGGCGCCGCCTCCGGCATGTTGCTCGTCGTGTAGGTGACGATGGTGCCCGTCGTCAGCGTCGAGATGGGCGCCGGCGAAGCGCTCAGCGTCATCGCCAGCAGGTCTGGCGACGTCGTCAGCGGCAGGGCCGTTGCCAGCGTGATCGGGCCCGGATCGGCGGACGCGCCGCCCGGCGAGAAGCCGATCAGTTGGCCCGAGCCGTACTGGCTGGTGCCGTTGTCGTCGATGTCGAACCAGACGATCGCCACCACGCCGGTGGCGAGGTTCAGCTGGAACTGCAGGCGGCTCGGGTTGGTGCCGAGCGGCTGCGACCAGCTCTCGACGTTGTCCCAGGTGACGAGTGCGACAGGATCGCCGCCGATCAGCGCTTCCTCGAACTTGACGCTGCCGCTGCCGACCTCGGCCGGGTTGTAGTCGTGCCACGACCAGAACGCCGTGCCGCTCGCCGCCAGCAGCGCCGCCGGCGTCGGCGTGTAGGGGTTGGTGCCGGGGAACGTCTGCGGATTGGTGCCGAGGGTGACGACGCCGTTGGCGTTGACGCGCAGCGACGAGGTCGCGCCGAACGGGTTCGGCAGCGGCTGGCTCAGCGCGACCCCGACTTCGCCGTCGTCGGTGAGCGTCAGCGCCGTGGCGCCGCCGCCGGGCAGTTGGTAGGTGGCGCCGCCCCAGGCCGCGGTGTAGCCGTTCGCCGTCGGCGTCAGCACCATCGACTGGCCGTTCAGCGCCGCGCGCGCGCCGGCCGCGGTCGCGAAGCCCTGGTAGAACGACGCCGCGGCGAGGTCGTAGCAGCCCTGGCCAAAGTTCGTGTGCGCGGCCAGCTGGCCCGACTCGGTCGCGAAGCCGCCGCCGCTCGGAGCGAAGCGCACGCAGTTCGCGGCGAGGTCGAACTGGTTCGACGGGAAGCGTTCGAACGCCAGCTGCGTCGTCGTGCTGTTCGGGGTTCGACCGCTTCCTGGTGCTGGCGCGGGTCACGCCGGCACCGGCGTTGCTCGCGGTGCTCGACGAGAACGACCTCCGCTTCGATCCGCGTTCGTACGCGCTGCGCGCGGCGGTGACGATCGCACTGCGCCATCGGACCGTGCCAGCACCAATGGCCGCCGTGCGCAGCGACGACGGCATCTACGTCGAGCCGATGGGCGATCGCGCGCTGGCCGTCGTCGATCCGCACGTGCTCGGCGCAGCCCGCGAACTGGCGCTGCGCTCGCCGCTGCGCAGCGGGCCGGAGTGGCGGCTGGAAGACGCGTACTCGGCGCCGGCCGACGCGGCGCGCCTCGAACTGCCGCCGCTCGGCACGACCTGGGCGGCGGTGCCGACCGGCACGACGACGAGTGCCTTGCTGCAAGTCACCGCGAATGCGGCGTGGCTGCTGGCGCTCGCCACGTTCGTCGTCGGCAACCTGCTGCTGTGGCGCCTGACGCGCCGCGAGCTGCAGCTGGTGCGCCTGCGCGCCGACTTCGTCGACGTCGTCTCGCACGAGCTGCGCACCCCGCTGGCGGCGCTGTCGCTGAAGGCCGAGATGCTGGCGCGCGGCGACGTGCCGCCCGAACGGCGCGCGCACTACAGGGCGGCCTTGCACCAGGACGTGCAACGGCTCGGCGACCAGGTCGAACGCATCCTCGCCTTCGATCGCCTGCAGAAGGGCGCACCGCTGCGCGTCGAGCCGCTGCCGGCGCGGGCGCTGCTGGCG
>JBILEY010000058.1:0-18728 GCA_044351865.1 Planctomycetota bacterium
AACGCGGCGAGCTGTCGTTCGCGCGGGCCGCGCACCGCCGCCGGGTCGGGGAACGGCCACACCTGCTGGTCGCTTGCCAAGGGGGCGCGGCGGGTGGCCTCGACCGCGGCGTCCGGGCACAGCACGAACGCGTGCGCGAACGACTGCTTGCCGAGCAGCGTGCCGAGGTCCTTGCTGTGCAATCCGGTGGTGGCGACGCCGATCTCCTGCAGCACCACGGCGACCAACGGGTGCACGGTCGCCGGTTGCAGGCCCGCGCTGTGCACCCGGAAGCGGCCGGCGGCGCTGGCGCGCAGCAGCGCTTCGGCGAGTTGGCTGCGGGCGGCGTTCTGCGTGCAGACGAACAGCACCCCGGCGGGCTCGCTGGCGTCGGCTTTGCGTTCGTGGGCGCGGATGCGTGCGGTCGGATCGGGGCACAGGTCGACGCGGCCCTGGCAGCAGTCCTCGCCGAGGAACCACAGGGTCGCGCGCAGGGTGTCGCCGCGCACCGAGTAGACGATGCGGCGCCCGTCGCGTTCGGCCTGCACGAGGCCCGCGGCCTCCAGGTCGCGCAGGTGGAACGACAACGACGACGGCGGCAGCTCGAGCCGCTGCGCCACGTCCCCGGCGGCGAGGCCGAGGTCGCCGGCGCGCGCCAGCAGCTGGAACACCGCGAGGCGCTGCGGGTGCGCGAGCGCGCCGAACACGCGGACGTGCGGGGATAGTTCCATGCTTCCAGAATCCTCGAAACGAATGCGAAGGCAAGGCCAAGGCTCCTGCAATTCCGACCGGCGGTCCGGACTTCTCCGGGCATGGAGCACGTCGGTCGCATCGTCGTCGCCGGAGGCTCGGGGCAGCTCGGCCGGTTGTTGGCTCGCCTCTGGGCAGCGGCCGGGCACGAGGTCGTCGTGCTGTCGCGGCAGACGGCGGCTCCTGCGGCCAGCGGCAGTGGCCGCGTGCGCACCGTGGCCTGGGATGCGGGGGCTGCCTTCGCTGCCGGTGGCTCGCTCGGCGCCTGGGCGCACGAACTCGACGGCGCCGACGTGGTGGTCGGCCTCGCCGGCCGCTCGGTCGATTGCCGCTACTCCGCCGGAAACCGCCGCGCGATCGTGCAGTCGCGCGTCGACAGCACGCGCGCCGTGGCGGCGGCGATCGCGGCGGCAGCGCGGCCACCGCGCGTGTGGTTGCAGGCGAGCACGGCCACGATCTACGCGCACCACACCGGCGGCCCGGACGCCGCGGCGCACGACGAAGCGAACGGGGTGCTCGGCGGCGACGAGCCGGGCGCTCCCGACACCTGGCGGTTCTCGATCGACGTCGCCAAGGCCTGGGAAGCCGCGGCGACCGAACGGCCGCTGCCGGCGACGCGCACTGTGCTGCTGCGCTCGGCGATGGTGATGAGTCCCGACCGCGGCGGCGTTTTCGACGTGCTGCTGCGGTTGACGCGCTTCGGGCTCGGCGGCACCTGTGGCGACGGCCGGCAGTACGTGTCGTGGGTGCACGGCGACGACTTCGTGCGGGCGCTGGAGTTCTGTGTCGCGCACGACCAGCTCGCTGGTTCGGTGAACGTCGCCTCGCCCGGCCCGCTGCCGCAGGCGGAGTTCGCCCGCGCGCTGCGGCGGGCGTGGGGCACGCGGCTCGGGCTGCCGGCGACCCGCTGGATGCTGGAGGTCGGAGCGTTCTTCCTGCGCACCGAGACCGAGCTGATCCTGAAGAGCCGACGCGTCGTGCCGGGGCGATTGGTGGCCGCAGGGTTCCGGTTCGCGCATGTGGACTGGTCGGCCGCGGCGGTCGACCTGGTGGCGCGCTGGCGGGCTCTGCGGACAGTCGGCTCGCCCTGAGCCGCGTGCGTGGTCGGGCCAGGCGATGAGGCCCGGATGCGTTGCCAGCCTCCGCGCTGCAAGGTTGCCGCGGACCACGCCGCGCAGCCCACTGCCGGCTCGCCTTGAGACAGCCCGGACCGCGCACCCGGACTCAAGCGATCGGCGCCCTGGCTCCGATACGACCGGGGCATGCGCGTCATCGACACCGAACTGCACGGCGTCAAGCGGATCGAACCGGAGGTCTTCTCCGATCATCGCGGCAGCTACGTCGAGATCTTCGACACCGAACGCTACCGCGAAGTCTGCGGCGACGTCTCCTTCGTCCAGGACGACATCTCCGTGTCGCACGAACGCGTGCTGCGCGGCCTGCACGGCGACTTCGCGACCTGGAAGCTGGTCAGCGTGTTCGCCGGCACCGGCTACGCGCTGCTCGCCGACAACCGGCCCGAGTCGCCGACCTACCGGCGCTGGCAGGCGTTCACGCTGAGCGGCGACAACCGCCACCAGCTGCTGCTGCCGCCGGGCATCGGCAACTCGATCTGCGTGCTGCAGGGCCCGCTCGTCTACTGGTACAAGCAGAGCACGCACTGGGCGACCGGCCGCCAGTTCACGATCCGCTGGGACGACCCCGAGTGGGGTTTCGAGTGGCCGATCACGGATCCGATCCTCAGTGCGCGCGACCAGCGGGGGGCCTATGTCGCGGCGACCTAAGGCGCTGATCACCGGCTTCACCGGCATGGTCGGCAGCCACCTCGCCGACCATCTGCTGGCGCACACCGACTGGGAACTCACCGGCCTGCTGCGCTGGAACGAGGACCTGAAGAACGTCGACCACCTGCTCGACCGCGTCAACCAGAAGGACCGCGTCGGGCTCGTCTACGGCGACCTCAACGACCATCCGTCGCTCGGCCGCGCGATCGACCAGGTGCGGCCCGACTACGTGTTCCACCTCGCCGCGCAGAGCTATCCGCAGCAGAGCTTCGTGGCCCCGATCGAGACGCTGCAGACGAACATCCTCGGCACCGCCGGGCTGCTCGACGCGATCCATCGCTCGGGCCTGCGGCCGGTGGTGCACGTCTGTGCGTCGTCGGAGGTGTTCGGCCGCGTCGGCAAGGAGCATCTGCCGATCGACGAGGAGACGCCGTTCCACCCGGCGTCGCCGTATGCGATCAGCAAGGTCGGCACCGACCTGGTCGGGCGCTTCTACGCGGAGGCCTACGGACTGTGCGTGATGACGACGCGCATGTTCACGCACACCGGCCCGCGGCGCGGCGACGTGTTCGCCGAGTCGACGTTCGCCAAGCAGATCGCGCTGATCGAAGAAGGCCGCATCCCGCCGCAGATCAAGGTCGGCAACCTCGAGTCGATGCGCACCTGGGCCGACGTGCGCGACGCGGTGCGCGCCTACCACCTGCTGGTCACGGTGAACCCGACGCCCGGCGCCTACTACAACATCGGCGGCGCGTTCTCGTGCACCGTCGGCGACATGCTGCGCCACTTGCTGTCGCTGTCGACGCGCGACGACATCGAGATCGTCGTCGACCCCGAACGGCTGCGGCCGATCGACGCCGACCTGCAGGTGCCGGACACCCGCAAGTTCGCGGCGCACACCGGCTGGCGGCCCGAGATCCCGTTCGAGCAGACGATGGCGGATCTGCTCGAGTACTGGCGCGACGCCGTGCGCAGCGGGCGGAGGTTCCTGGTGCGATGACGGCGCTGTTGCTGCAGCAGCAGGTCGATGCGCTGGCGATCGCCGCTCCCGGCGAACGCGGCTACGGCTATGCCGATACGCAGCATCCTTGGCACCACGACCCGGCGATCGACCTGCCGCGGCAGGTCTGGCTCGGTTGGCTGGAAGTGACGGTCCGGCGGCTCGGCCGCGGCGAAGCCGTGGTGGTCGGCATCGGCGCGCAGCCGGCGCGCACGCTGAGCCTGGCCCTCGCGTTGGGTCGCTGCGTCGCGGTCGACGCCGACGCCGAGCGCGCGACGAAGCTGCAGGCGGCGGCGCACGACGCCGGCCGACCGGCCGCCGTGCACGTGGTCCTCGGGGCCGGCGACGATCCGCTCGTGCGGGCCGCCGTCGGCGAAGCGATCGCGGGGTGCGACCTGCTGCTGCTCGACGTGCAGGACGAAGCCGCGCTGCTCGGCGCGCTGTTGGCGCACGCTCCGCGCGTGCGCGACGGCGGCCGCGTGGCGATCGTCGACCGCACCTTCGAGTTCGGCGAACGCCTGCCCGAGCGGCGCGCCGACCAGGCACTGCGGCAACTGCGCGAGGTCGTGCTCGATCCCGCCGACGCCCGCGTCGAGCGCCATGGCCAGGCGGTCGCGATCCACGACTTCGGCATGGACCGCCGCGTGCGCGCTCGGCTCTGCCTGTTGGCGCCGCCGGCGCCGAGCCCTGCGGCACCGGCGTCGACCTGCGGCGACTACGAACTGCAGCGCCTGCCGCAAGCGTGGCTGGCGTGGCCGCTGGCCGCGGGTCCGTTCCGGCACGAACGCTTGTGGCGCAACGAAGCGCCGCGGTGCTGGGTCGCCGCCGACGAAGCGACGCTGCGCGAACGTCTCGCGGTCGCCGACGCGGTCGTGGCCGAGCTGGCGGCGGCACGCGAAGGGTTCGTGCGCGACCCAGCGGCAGCACGAGCGCGGGTACGGGCGATCGCTGCCGGTCCAGCAGTGGCCGCGGCCATGCTGGCGACGCTCGAGGTGGTGCCGTTCTGCCGCGAGTTGCTGCTCGCCGCCGGTACCTTCGAACTGCTGGCGGGCGAGCCGGCTCTCGGCGCCGCCTTGTGGGAACGTGCGGTCGCGCAGCAGCTCGACGGTACGCTCGTGCGGTCGCTGGCCACCGCCTACCTGCACGTGCTCGGCGACGAAGCCGCGGCCCGCAACCTGTTCGCGCGCGTGCAGCAGGACATGCGCCGGCGGCAGATCGCCGAGTTCTGCCGCCAGCAGCCGCGTGGGCACGTGCTGTTCGACTATCCGGAAGTGCTGGTGCCGGTGACCGGCGTGCTGCAGGTCGGCTTCGGATGCGGCGCCGACGATGCGGCGTTCCGGGCCCTCGGCATCGCCACCCGTCGCTACGTCGAGGGCGATGCCGCGGCGGCCAGCGCGCTACAGCAGCTCGTCGGGGGAGCCGCTCCGGTGGTCGCGGCCGTGCTCGACGGGCAACCCGGCACCGTCGAGATGTACGAACACGCCGACGGCCGCTGGTCGCTGCTGCCGCCGTGTGCTGCCGCGGCGCCAGCGCGCTCGCAGCGGCAGATTGCGGTGACGACGTTGGCGGCGTTGGTCGAGGGCGGCCGCGTCGAGGTGCGGCACACCAACCTGCTGTGGGTCGCTGCCGCCGGCAACGAGCTGGCGGTGCTGCGCGGCGCCCGATCGCTGCTGGTGCAGTTCGACGTGCTGTGCGTGCAGGTCTGGCCGAAGCCGGTGTTCGCCGGTGCGCCACAGCCGCAGGACGTGCAAGGTTGGCTGCGCGGCCTCGGCGACGACGACGGCTTCGTGCTGCGGGCGTTCCAGCCGGCCGCGGACGTGCAGTCGGGCATCGCGCTGTTCCGGCGCGTGCGGAGGCGGGCATGAACCGGCCGCCACTGTTCGTGCATCACGATGGGCGCCGCGGCGAAGTGCTGCTGTGCCGGCCGCTGGTCGCGGCGATCGCGGCGCATGGAACCGAAGTGGTCGTCGGCACGTGCCGCGGCGACGGCGAATTGTTCGCCGGGCTCGGCCCGCGCGTGCAGGTGCGCGAAGGGCGGCTCGCCAACACGCCGTGGGGCGCGCCGGTGTCGCTGTCGCACCTGGCCGACCGCGGCTCCCCGGTGGTGGCGCTGTGGTGCGGTGGCAACGACCGGATCCCGACCAACCAGTGGGCCGATCTCGTCGCCAGCTTCCGGGCCGACGCCCGGCACCTCGGCCTTGAGGTTCCGCTCGGCGACACCGCAGCCGTGCCGATGCTCGACTTCGCACCGCCGCAGCTCGCCGTGCCCGCACTGCCGCCGCGCGTCGTCTACGTCGACGTGCAACGCACCAGCGAGCCGACCTGCGGCTTCGACTTCGACCTCGCCCGTCTGCGCCGCGCGCTGCCGGAGCACACGTTCCTGGTGACGGCGTCACTCGCCGGGACTGCCGACGAGGGCTTGCCCGGCGTCGTCGACGTCTCGGGCTGGACGTGGGCGCTGCGCAGTCGTGCCAGCGAAGCGTGCGAACTGCTGGTCGGCACAACGCTGGATCCGTTCGTGTTGACGCTGACCGCGGCCAACCGGCACAAGCCGAAGGCGCTGTGCGGGTACGACGCGCGCGTCGTGGCGCCGTTCTGGGACTACCCGGGCAATGCGATGGAGCTGCTCGGCACGATGGACGAACTGGTCGACTTCTGCGTCGCCAACGTCGCCGCGGCCGCGCCCGTCGCCATGGAGGTCGGCGCATGAACGCCATGACCGCGCCGATCGTCGCGGGCCCCGGCTTGGCGGCGCTGCTGCAGTCGCTCCATTCGCGCCGCGCGTTCGCGGCCGTCGTCTGGTGCGGCATGACGACCGAAGCCGGGCTCGCGGCGGTGCGCGCGCTGGCGGTCCCGATCCACGTGCTCGACGCGCGCGGCGAACGGTTCGCGGCGCTGCCCGCGGGCTGCACCGGCCACCGCGGTCGGCCGGCGCGCACGCTCGCCGACCTGCGCCGTCGGCTGCCGGCGGCGACGCTGTTCGTGTTCGGGCCGGACGTGGCCGACGCCGAGGTGCGGGCGGCGGCGATGTACGCGGCGCGCGACGAAGGCGCGCTGGCGATCGCGCTCGACCCGACGGCGCCCCGCGCGCGGCTCGGCTCCCTGCTCGACGCGCTGCAGCGCTGGTCGCCCGAACACCACGCCGACGTGCACCTCGACGCCGACGGCGAAGCGTGGCTCGTCGCCAGCCCGCAGCCGCGCGCGCACGTGACGTTCCTGATCGAGAAGTACACGCACGAGTTCGGCAAGTCCGGGCTCTCGATCAACCTCGACAACCTGGTCGAGACGCTGCGCGCCACCGGCCGCGCCAGCTGCGACGTCGTGCACTACGACGAACGCTTCCACGAGGGGCGGCCGGTGCAGCTCGCCGACGTGGTGGCGCCAAAGGACACCGACGTGCACGTGGTGGTGACGACGCTGCACTACCACAGCCACGCCAACCCGACGCCGGAGCTGCTGCAGGGCCTGCGGCGCCGCGGCAGCAAGGTGGTGATGATGTGGCTCGACAAGAAGATCAGCCGCAGCACGCCCGAGTACTACGCCGCCGTCGACGTGAACTGCGTGCTCGACGGCACCGACTTCGAGTTGCCGGGCGCGTGGCCGATCTTCACGCCGAAGAACCCGCGCTTCTTCCGCGACGCCGGGCTCGACCGCGACATCCCGGTCAGCCTCGTCGGCGAGGTGCGCTACCTGGCGCAGCGCAAGGCGATCGTCGAGAGGCTGCGCACGGAGACGCGCGTGCCGGTGCAGCTGTTCGGCACCAGCGCCGCCGACCCGCAGCGCACGCGCACGGTCGCCGAGTACGCCGCGCTCTACCAGCGCTCGCGCATCTCGCTGGCGCTGACCAAGGACACGGTGCGGCAGCTGAAGGGCCGCGTGTTCGAGATCGTGCACTGCGGCGCCCTGTTGTGCTGCGACGTGAACCATCACGTGCAGCAGCACTTCGTGCCGGGCCGTGAATACGTCGAGTACCACGACTACGAGCACCTCGTCGACCGTCTTCAGTACTTCCTCGCGCACGACGACGAACGCGCGGCGATCGCCGCCGCCGGCCATCGTCGCGCCACCGTCCACTACAGCCACGACGTGTTCTGGCGTTCCTTGCTGAGCCGATGCGGAGCATCGGCGGCGGCGTTCCGCACTTTCCCCGGAGGAGCATGACCATGGCGCAGAAGAAGCGCGTCCATCTGAACGAGTTCAACCTGCTGATGAACGGCGCCACCTACCTGCCGCTCGTCTCGGGGCTGCTGCGGGCGCACGCCGAGCAGTCGGAGGTGGTGCGCGAGCGCATGGAGTTCGCCCCGTTCCACTTCCACATCGACCGGCCCGACACCATCGTCGGCCGCCACGAAGCGCCGGCGGTGGCCGCGTTCTCGTCGCTGATGTGGAACGCGCAGCTGTGCCTGAAGGTCGCCGAGGACGTCAAGCGCAGGCACCCGAACTGCCTCGTCGTCTTCGGTGGCGCCAACGTGCCGCACCATCCCGACGCGTTCCTGCGCCAGCACCCGTTCATCGACGTGACGGTGCGCGGCGAGGGCGAAGGGCCGTTCACGCAGGTGCTCGAGCGCCTGGCGGTGGCGAACGGCGCCGACGACGTCGACCTCGCCGACCTCGCCGGCGTGTCGTGGCGGCGGCCGTCGGGCGAGGTGCTGGTGGCGAAGACCGACCAGCAGTTCGAGAAGGACCTCGACGCCTACCCGTCGCCGTACCTCGAAGGCCTGTTCGACGAGCTGCTGCACACGCATCCCGACCTGCGCTTCCAGGCGATCATCGAGACCAACCGCGGCTGCCCGTTCCAGTGCACGTTCTGCTACTGGGGCAAGGGCGGCATGTCGCGCAAGTACCGCTTCCACGGCATCGACCGCGTCAAGCGCGAGATCGACTGGATGGCCGAGAAGAAGATCCAGTACGTGTTCAACGCCGACAGCAACTTCGGCATGCACCGGCGCGACATGGAGATCGCCGAGCACCTGGTGGCGACGAAGCTGCGCACCGGTTTCCCGCACAAGTTCCGCACCTGCTACGGCAAGAACACCGACGAGAAGATCTTCGCCATCGGCAAGCTGTTCCACGAGCACGGGCTCGAGAAGGGCATCACGATCAGCTACCAGAGCGTCGACGCGCAGGTGCAGAAGAACATCAAGCGCGACAACATCAAGCTCGAGTGCGCGCGCGAACTGCAGCGCAAGTTCAACGACCTCGGCGTGCCGGTCTACACCGAGCTGATCCTCGGGTTGCCGGGCGAGTCCTACCGCAGCTGGGTCGACGGCGTCGACCGCGTGCTGGGCTCGGGCCTGAAGAACCAGCTGTTCATGTACATCTGCCAGGTGTTCCCGAACACCGACCTCGCCGATCCGGAGTATCTCGCGCGCTTCGGCATGCAGACGAAGACGATCGAGCTGCAGGAGATCCACGGCCGCGTGCGCACCAAGGACTGGGTGCCCGAACAGGAGGAGATCGTCGTCGCCAGCAACGACATGCCGGCCGAGGACTGGGCGCGGGCGCTGCGCTTCTCGTGGGTGACGATGACCATGCACAGCCTGAAGCTCGGCTTCTACCTGATGGCGTGGTTGGTCGACCGCTGCTCGGTGCGGCACTCGGATTTCCTGTCGTTCCTCGCCGAGGGGCCGTTCGACGCGAACGAGTTCCCGCGCTGGAGCGAGCAGCTGGCGGCGTTCGACGCCAAGATCGCAGCCCTGCGCAGCGGCCAGGGCCGCGGCTGCGAACTGCCGGAGTACGGCGGCATCTACTGGGACGAAGAGGAGGCGTGCTTCCTGCGGCTGTCGCGCGACTTCGACGGCTTCTACGCCGAGCTGCGCGAACTGCTGCTCGAGTTCGCCGAGCGCCGCGGCCTGTCGATCGACACCGCCGAACTCGACGACGTGCTGCGCTTCCAGAGCCTGGTGATCCCGCGGCCGTCGGGCCGCAGCAGCCAGCGCGCGCGCTTCGAACACGACCTGCCGGGCTGGTTCGACGCGCTGTTCGCGACCGAGCCGCGGCCGATGGTGGCGTCGCCGACGGTGGTGGAGGCGATGCAGCCGGACTTCGCCGGCGACCTGCCGCGCTTCGCCCGCGAGACGATCCTCTGGGGCCGCAAGAGCGGCACCATGCTGGCGCAGCTGCGGATCGAGACGTCGGCGCAGCCAGACGAAGCGCAGCTGGTCTGAGGCGATCGCGGTCCGACGACGAACTCGCCGGATCCCGACGCACGGCGTAGCATCGCGGCGTGCGCACGCCGACCTTCGTCCTCGCCGCTGCATTGGCGGCGTTCTCTCCGTCCGCTGGCCTGACCGCCCAGGACAAGCCGCGCCCGTACCGCAACGTCTCCGGCGGCGAGCTGCGCGCCGACCAGGCGTGCTACGACGTGCGGCACTACGCGCTGCGGCTCGACGTCGATCCGGCGGCGAAGACGATCGCCGGCACGCTGACGATGACGGCGACGTGGCTCGCGGCCTCGCCGTCGCTGCGCCTCGACCTCGATCCGGCGTTCACCGTGCAGGCCGTGCGGCTGCAAGGCAGCGACGTGCCGTTCGAACGCACCACCGGCGCCATCGACGTGAAGCCGAAGGAAGCGCTGGCCGTCGGCGCCAAGTTCGAGGTCGCCGTCGACTACGCCGGCGCGCCGCGCGTCGCCAAGAACCCGCCGTGGGACGGTGGCTTCACCTGGTCGCAGACGAAGGACGGCAAGCCGTGGATCGCGACGTCGTGCCAGGGTGAAGGCGGCGACCTGTGGTGGCCGTGCAAGGACCATCCGTCCGACAAGCCCGACGGCATCGACCTGCACGTCACCGCACCGGCGGGGCTCGTGCTCGCCGGCAACGGCGTGCGCGTCGGCGAGCCGGTCACGAAGGACGGGCGCATGAGTTGCCACTGGCAGGTGCGCTCGCCGATCGCCAACTACAACCTGGCGTTGAACCTCGCACCCTACGTCGAGCTGCGCGACACCTACCGCTGCGTCGACGGCACCGAGATGCCGATCCAGTTCTTCGTGCTGCCGGAGAGCCAGGAGAAGGCCAAGCGCTGCCTGCCGCAGTTCCTCGACCACGTGAAGGTCTTCGAAGAACTGCTCGGCCCGTACCCGTTCCGCCACGAGAAGTACGGCATCGCCGAGACGCCGCACCTCGGCATGGAACACCAGACGATGATCGCCTACGGCAACGGCTTCCAGGACGAGCAGTACGACTGGCTGCACAACCACGAGCTGGCGCACGAGTGGTGGGGCAACCTGGTCACCTGCCGCGACTGGAAGGACATGTGGCTGCACGAGAGCTTCGGCACCTACATGCAGCCGCTGTACCGCGAGGTGCGCTTCGGACGGAAGGCGTACGACGACGAGATCGCCAAGTACAAGGCGATGAACCGGGCGCCGGTGGCGCCGGTGGGGAGCAAGACCAGCTTCGAGATCTACTTCGGCCCCGGCGGCAGCAACGACATCTACTTCAAGGGTGCGCACGTGCTGCACACGCTGCGCTGGCTGCTCGGCGACGAGAAGTTCTTCCGCGCGCTGCGCACGTTCTGCTATCCGACCGAGGCGGCGAAGAAGGCGACCGACGGCAGCCAGTGCCGCTTCGTCGACACCGAGGACTTCGTCGCGCTGTGCCGCGAGATCGCCGGCGAGGACCTGGCGTGGTTCTTCGCCGTCTACGTGCGGCAACCGGCGCTGCCGAAGCTCGAGCACGAACTGCGCGACGGTGTGCTGCAGCTGCGCTGGGTGGTGCCGGCCGGCCTCGTGTTCCCGCTGCCGGTGCCGGTGGTCGTGGGCGGCGAGGAGCGGCGCGTGCCGATGCCCGATGGCGTGGGGTCCTTGCGCGTCGGCGATGCCGACTACCAGGTCGATCCGATGCAGCGCTTGTTGAAGGCGCGCTCGCGCCGCGGTTCCTGAACCGCGCCGGCGGGGTCCGCGGTGGCCGAGCCGAGGATGGCGCGCCTGCCGGCTGCGGCTATCCTGCCGCCCCATGCTGCGCCGCCTCTGCGTCCCGTTCGTGCTGCCGATGGCGCTCGCCGCCCAGCAGGTGCTCGAGGGCGCCGAGCCGAACGCGACGCTCGCCACCGCGACCCCGCTCCCCTGCGGTGCCGAGGCCCTCGGTACGCTGACGTCGGCCGCCGACGCCGACTGGTACACGCTGACGCTCACCGCCACCAGCGACGTGCGCCTCGCCACCGGGCCGGGTGCCGGGACGCAAGTGGGCGACACGTTGCTGACGTTGCTCGATGCGACCGGCGCCCCGCTGTTCTTCAACGACGACGGCGTGCGCTGCGGCAACTGGTCGCAGCTCCTGTGCAAGGGCCTGGTCGCCGGCACCTACCTGGTCGCCGTCGAGCGCGGGCCCAACGGCGCCGCCAGTGGCAGCTACGCACTCGACGTGCGCTGCACCGCGCCGGCCGCGCTGGCGACGCCGACGATCGTCAACGAAGGGCTCGAGAACAACGACCCGCGCACCGGCGGCACGGCGACGCTGGTGACGCTGCCGGCGCGCTGCAACGGCCAGATCACCACGGTCGGCGTCGCGGGCGACTGGGACTTCTGGCGCTTCACGCTGGCGAACGAAGCGTTCGTGCAGCTGCGGGTCGGTGGCACGGCGACGCACCCGCAGACGCCGCGCCTCGACGATCCGGTGCTCTACGTCTACGACACCGCGACGCCGCCGAACGTGCTCGCCGGTCCGTTCTTCGGCCGTGACTTCGCCACCTACGACGCGACGGTCGACGTGCGCTTGCCAGCCGGCAGCTGGCAGGTCGGCCTCCGCGGCTGGGTCGGCAGCATCGCCGGCCGCTACTACCTCGACATCCACAGCAGCACGGGCGCGTCGGTGGCGACCGGTGCCGGTGGTTGCGGTGGGCGTGTGCTCGCCGCTGGCACCAGCAACAGTGGGCCCGGCGCGCCGCTCACGATCGAACGGCCGACGATCGGCACGACCTGGTCGCTGGTCGGCCAGTCGCTCGGCGCCAACGGCATCGCCATGCACGTCGTCGGCTTCGCGCCGGTGCTGCTCGACCTGACGCCGTTCGGCGCGCCCGGCTGCACGCTCGAAGTGGACTACGTCGCGGTGCTCCCGCAGCTGGCCGACGCCGCCGGCACGGCGCGCTTCGTGACGCCGCTGGCCGAGGCGCCGTCGCTGCTCGGTGCGTCGCTGGTCAGCCAGGCGGCCGTGCTCGACTTCGCCAATGCGCTCGGCATCACGCTCAGCAATCGCGTGACGGCGACCGTCGGCAACTGACCGTCCGCAACGGATCGGCCAGCGTCATCCGACCGTGCGCAGCATCGGCACGTGGATCGTGAACACGGCGCCCTGATCGCCGTTCTGTGCGCCGATGCGGCCGCCGTGCGCAGTGACGATGCGGTGCACGATGGCGAGGCCGAGGCCGGTGCCGCGGCCCGGCTCCTTGGTGGTGAAGAACGGTTCGAAGATGCGGTCGACGAGCTCCGGCGGGATGCCGCTGCCCTGATCGCGCACGACCAGCAGAGCGTCGTCGTGGTCGCGACCGAAGGCGACGGTGATGGCAGAGCCGCGCGGGCTGGCGTCGAGCGCGTTGCGCAGCAGGTTGAACAACACCTGCCGCCACTCGGCCGGGTCGCCGAGGATCGCCGGTGCGTCGTCGGCGCCGACCAGCCGCAGCGTGACGCCGGCGTCGGCGAGCTGATGGCCGAACATCGCCGCGACCTCGCGGGCTTCGTCGGGCAGGTGCACCGGCTCGCGGCGCGGCTTGTCCTGGCGGGCGAAGCGCAGCAGGCGCACGGTGATGTCGCGTGCGCGCAGCCCTTCCTTGCGCAGGATCTGCAGGTACTCGCGCATGCCGTCGTCGCTGCGGCCGCTGCGGTCGAGCTCGCGCAGCAGGCCGTCGGCGCCGGCGACGATGCTGGCCAGCGGGTTGTTGATCTCGTGCGCGATGCCGGCGGCGAGCGTGCCGAGTTGCGCCAGGTGGGCGGTGCGCAGCACCTCGCGCGAACGCTCTTCGACGCGTTGTTCCAGTTCGGCGCGGCTCTGCAGCAGTTTGCCCGCCATCGCCCGGAACGTCAGCGCCAGGTCGCCGAGTTCGTCGGCGTGGTGCACCGGCACCGGCGCCTCGAGTTCGCCGCGGCCGAGGCGGATGGCGGCGGCGCGCAGCTCGCGCACCGGCCGCAGCACCCGCTGCAACAAGAGCCACGCCAGCAGGCCGAGCGTGCCGACGCTGACCGCGCCGAGCAGCACCAGGAACTGCGCCATGTCCGACGTGCGCTGGTCGAGGTCGTCGCCGATCTCGCGCGTCTCGTCCTCGACCGCCTGGATCAGCACCTGCGCGTGGTGCAGCGCCTGGTCGACGGCCGGCGCCATTTCCTGCAGCGGCGCGCCGGCGGCGAGCTTCTGCGCCGAGGATCGCAGCGCCGAGTCGATGCGCTGCAGCAGCGCGTCCTCGCCGGCGTCGTGGTCGCGGCGCGACGGATCGTCGGTGGTGGAGAAGCGGGCGATGGCGGCGCTGGCGGCGTCGTGGTGGCGCTGTACGTCGGCGATCACCAGCGGCTGCGCGCTGCGGGTCGCGTTCGGCGCGGTGACGACCCACTGCTGCACGCCGCGCAGTTCGTCGACCAGCGCGCGCGCGAGGTTCACTTCGCGCAGTTCCTCGAACAGGCGCTGCACGTCCTCGTGCACGGCGCGGGCCAGCATCAACTGGCTGGTGGTCGCCACCAGCAGCACGAGGCACAACGGCGCGAACGCGATCAGCACCGCGCGCCGCAGCGGTCGTCGCGGCGTGCGCAGCTCCTCAGCTTGCACGCCGCCTCCAGGCGAGGTCGAGCCCGAGCGTGACCGCGTGGTCCTCGGGGAACAGCGCCAGCCACCGCCGCGTCGGCAGCCCGTATTGGTCGGCGGCGACGGTGCCGTGGCCCTGCAGCCGCAGCAGTTGCCCCGGCAGCGAGCATTGCCACAGCTGCATCGGCTGGGTGAGCACCTGCGAGCCCATGCGCAAGGTGCCGAGGAACGTGCGTTGGCTGACCCCGGGCAGGTCGCTGGTCGTGGTCGCGGCGAGGCGCGCGCGGTAGACGATCGTGCTGCCCCGATAGACGCCGAGCACGTGGGCCAGGTCGATGCCCCGATCGTCGCCACCCGCGGCGCCGTGCAGCGGCTGCAGCGTCGCCAGGTCGAGCACCAGTTGGAGTTCGCCGGTGCCGTCCGTGGCGAGGTCGAGCGTGCCCTTCACGCCGGGGCAGGCGACCAGCAGTTCCTGCGCGAGCCCGGACACCAGGAATCGCACCGACGAGCGCTCCGGATCGAGCTCCAGCTGCTGGGCCTTGGTCGACGGCGGCAGCCCGCGCATCGTCGGCAACGTGATCGCCCGCACTTCGCCGAGTGGTGCCGGCGCCGGGGTCGGCGTCGCGCGCAGGCCGAAGCACACGCCGGCGATTGCCAGCGGCAACCAGACCCGCGGGTCGAAGATCGCGCGGTTCACGCGGAACGCCTCCACGCCTGCCAGAACTTGAGGTGCAGCAGTTCGCGCGGATGCACCGTGTCGCCGGTCAACGTCACCACGAGGTCGGCCAGTGTCGGCCAACGCCCGAGCGCCGACAAGAAGGTGCGCACGAGCCACGGGTGGCGGATGGCGCGCTGCAGCAGCTTGCTGGCGTTCATGCGCGGCACCAGTTCGCGTTGCCGCGCGCGGCGGTAGTCGGCGGCGGCTGTGGCTTCTTTGGCCTCGCTGTGCAGCGACTGCGCCAGCGCTTCCCCGAGTGCACGCGCGCCGAACAATGCGAAGTAGATGCCTTCGCCGGTCAGCGGGTCGACGTAGCCAGCGGCGTCGCCGACCAGCCACGCACCGGGCAGCGTCGGCGTCGTCGTGCGGAAGCCGAACGGACCGCAGCCGCGCCACGGCAGGAGCCGCGTCGCCCCCTGCAGCCGCTCGGCGATCGCCGGCGACTGGGCGGCGTAGCTGGCGACGAACGTGTCCCAGTCGGCACCGGCGCGCGCGGCCAGCGCCGCTTGTGGCAGCACGAGGTTCAGGCTGTAGAGGCCGTCGTCGACGGTGGTCGCGGCGAAGAAGCCGCCGGGCAGCAGGTGCACGTCGGCGCGCGGCTTCGCCGGCACGCCCTGGAAGTGCGCGGTCAACGCGAACTGGTCGAGCCACGCGATCCTGCGCTGCACGCCGAGCGCCTTGGCGACGCGCGAGTGCACGCCGTCGGCGCCGACCACGTGCCGCGCCTGGATCTCGACCGCCGCCCCGTCGGCGGCCTTCAGCACGGCCCCGGTGACGCGGCCGTCGCTGCGGCGCTGCAGCGACACGAACTCGTGCCGCGGCAGGAACTGCACCCCGGCCTCTTCGGCGGCGCGCAGCAGGTGGTGGTCGAAGCGTTCGCGGCGCACGCCGTAGCCGATGCGGCCGTGGCCCTGGCGGTCGGGCAGTTGCCGGAAGCTGCCGTCGGCGCCGAGGCCGTAGCCCGACAGGCGCATGCCTTCGACGCGCTGCGCGCCGAGCGTCTCGAACATCTGGCCGAGGCCGAGGTCGGCGAGGTACGGCAGGCACTCCGGGCTCAAGAACTCGCCGCAGGGCTTCTGCCGCGGGAACGCCTTCTTGTCGGCGATGGTGACCACGAAGCCGGCGCGGGCCAGCTGCAAGGCCAGGGCGGAACCGGCCGGGCCGGCGCCGAGGACGAGCACGTCGACGTTCTTCACGGGTGGTCCTTCGGTGCGAGGCGCGGGGCGGACGCGGCGACCAGCAGGGGCAGCAGTGCTGCCGTGGCGAACCAGGCGGCGGCGATGGTGGTGGTGGCGAGCAGCGCGAACTCGACGGTGGTCTCGAGCCGGCTCAGCGCCGCGGTGCCGAAGCCGAGCATCAGCACGGCACTCGACAGCGACATGGCGCGGCCGGTCTGGTCCAGCGCGTGGCGCAGCGCCTGGCGCGTCGCCATGGTCGCGCGTGCGTGCCGGAAGTGGTGCAGCAGGTGCAGCGTGTTGTCGACGATCAGGCCGAGCATCGTGCAGCCGATCATCGCCGTCGCCACCGACACGGGCCGCTGCCACCAGCCGAGCGCGCCGTAGAGCCACAGCGCCGGCAGCAGGTTCGGGATCATGCCGATCGCGCCGAGCCGGAACGAACGCAGGCCGAGCACCATGCACGCCGACAGCAGCAGCAGCGACACGCCGAGGCTGCCGGTCAGGCTGTGCATCAGGCCGTGCGAGTCGCGCGCGATCTGCACCGACGGGCCGGCGGCGACGACGTCGTCGAAGCCGAGCACGCGCGCGATGCGCTCGACGTCGTCGAACAGCGGCGTGCGCACAAGGCTGCCGCCCGGCTGCAGCACCAGCGGCACGGCCAGGGCCCCGGCGGTGTTGCGCGTCGGTTGCCCGGCTAGGCCGGCGACGCCCGGCGCCTGGCGCAGCATCGCCAGGAACGGCAGCAAGCGCGACGGCTCGGCGGCCGGGCTGCGTTCGGGCACCAGCAGATGGAAGGCCTCGACCCCGCCGAGGCGCGCCGCCAGCAGGTCGTGGTCGACGCGCGCCGGTTCGTCGGCGGGCAGCAGCTGCAGCGGATCGTTGTCGGCGGTGACGCGGAACAGGCCGGCGACGGCGAGCGTGGTCGCGGCGACGCTGCCGAGCACCAGCGGCCGGCGCACGCGGCGCAGCTGGTCGAACCAGCGCGCGCCGAACCACGTCGAATCCGCCGCTGGCTTCGCCCCGGCGGCGAAGCGCGGCAGCCACGCCGGCAGCAGCAGGAAGGTGAAGAAGTGCGCCAGGGCGACGCCGAAGGCGCTGCGCACGCCGAAGTCGAGCACCGCCGGCACCGAGCTGGTGGCCAGCGACCACAAGCCGATCATCGTGGTGCCGGTGGCGAGCAGGGCCGGCGTGCGCAGGCCGGCGGCGGCGGCCGTGGCGGCGGCTTCCGGATCGCGGCCGGCGGCGCGTTCGCGGCGGAAGGTCTCGACGAAGTGCACGCTGGCGGCGACGCCGATCGTCAGCAGCACCGGGTCGAGCAGCGACGCAATCGGATCGAGCCGGTGGCCGAGCAGCGCGATGCTGCCGCCGGTCCAGGCGATGGCGGCGATCGGCGGCAGCAGCACACCGACGGCGAGGCCGAGGTGGCGGTAGAAGGCGAAGGCCGCGGCCAGCAGCACGGCGACCAGCATCGGCACGATCGTCTGCCGTTCGCCGGCGACGAGGCGGGCGATGGTGCCTTCGATCAGCGGCAGGCCGGTGGCATGCACCTGCAGCGCCGGCGGGGCGCCGGCGCGGGCCGCGGCGACGACCCGTTCGGCCACCGCCATTGCGTCGGGATCGTGGATCGCCACCGGCATCAGCACGAGGCCGGGGTCGGGCACCGGCGCGTCGTGGATCGCGGCGACGCCGGGCAGCGCCGCCAGCTTCGCGCGCAAGGCGGTGAGCTCCTCGCGGTCGCTGGCGAGCATCGGCAGGTCGCCGCGCACGGCGAACGCGACCAGCACGATCGGGTCGTCGCCGACGACTTCCTGCAGCGCGCGCAGCTGCACGGCATCGCGGCCGTCCGGGGACTTCAGCGAGCGGTTGCTCGGGTCGACCTGCTGCTGCGAGAGGCTGTGCAGCAGGAACACGGTGGCGGCGGCGAACAGCAGCCAGCCGAGGCGGCGCAGGAAGCGGGTCATCGGCGGCGGGTTCGTGCGGACACACGCAGGGGGAGCACACGGCGTGCCGGGCGGCCCTGCCCGGAGACGTCCCACGCCGCACGGTGGCAGCGTGTCGTTCCTACCGACGGCGTGCAAGAAGTGCCCGGCATCGCGGTTGGCGCACCCGTGCCATCGGCCGGCGACGACTCGGGCACGCCCATTGCTCATGCCGCCGCCATGACCGGCAAGCTGCTGCAGGTGTTCGGGGTGCTGTTCGTGCTGGCACTCGTCGGCGGTTCGATCGCCGGCTTCGGTGTGCTCAAGGACCGCGTCAAGGTGGTCGTCAGCCCGGACGCTGCGGCCACCGGCCCCGACCCGATCGCGGAGCTGAAGGACAACGTCGACGTGCTCACCGGCGAGCTGGGGACGCTGCAGCAGGCGCTCGGCACGAACTTCGAACAGTTGGCGGCCGGCATCGACGAAAGGGCGACCGCGCGCCATGCCGAGGTGATGGGGCTGCAGCGCGACCTCGCCGCCGTGCAGCAGCAGCTCGCGGCCCTCGGCCAGGAGAACGCCGCCCTGCGCCAGCAGCTGGCCCAGCTCGGCAAGCAGCTCGAGGCCATGCCGGCCAGTGGAGCCATGCACGTCGCCAGCGCGCCCGGTGGGGCCG
>JBILEY010000328.1:0-6125 GCA_044351865.1 Planctomycetota bacterium
ATCGAGTACGGCGTCAACACCGAGCTGTGGTCGGACGGTGCGCACAAGCGCCGTTGGCTGGTGCTGCCGGGTGCGGCGAAGATCGAGGTGCAGGGCCTGCAGGCGGAAGGGCTGATCGGCGACGGTCGCATCGTGCTGCCGGTCGGCACGGCGCTGGTGAAGCACTTCGAGTTCGAGGTCGCACCGGGTGTCGTGCAGCGGCTCGAGACGCGCTTCCTGCTGCACCAGATCGACGGTTGGCGCGGCTACACGTATCGCTGGAACGACGCGGGCACGGACGCCGAACTGGTCCCTCCGGGCGGTGAGGACCGGACGTTCGACGTGGCGGCGCCGAGTGGCAGCGAGACGCGCAGTTGGCGCTACCCGAGCCGCGGCGAGTGCCTGCAGTGCCACACGGCGGCGGCCGGGCGCGTGCTCGGCGTCACCGTGCCGCAGCTGAACCGGTCGTTCGCGTACCCGCTGCGCACGGCCGACCAGCTCGGCACGTGGCGCTTCCTCGGGCTGTTCGTCGGCGATCCGGGCGAGTCGGCGCAGTTGCCGCGCTTCGTCGCGCGCGACGACCCGACCGCGTCGGTCGACGAGCGCGTGCGCTGCTACCTCGACGCCAACTGCTCGTTCTGCCATCGGCCGGGTGGCACGGCGCCGACGACGATGGACTTCCGGCGCATGGCGCCCGGCGTCGACCTGCGGCTGTTCGGCGAAGCGTCGGCGACAGCGGTGCCCGGCGGCAGCGGCCTGCGCGCGGTCGCCGGCGACCATGCGCAGAGCGACGCCTGGCTGCGCATCGGGCGCCGCGACGGCTTCGGCATGCCGCCGCTCGGCAGCTTCGTCGTCGACCAGGCGTTCGCCGACCTGTTCGCGCATTGGATCGACGCCGGTCCGACCCTGCGCTAGGGTTCGCGGCCGCATGGCCCACGACGATGCTCCGACCGAGAGCCTGGTCGCCGCAGCGCAGCAGCAGGACCGCGCTGCCGTCGAGCAGTTGCTGGTGCGCCAGCTGCCCGGGCTCGAAGCCTTCGTGCGGCTGCGCATGGGGCCGAAGCTGCGGGCGCTGCTGACCGCGCCGGACCTCGTGCAGTCGGTGTGCCGCGAAGTGCTCGAGGACCTCGGCGAGTTCGAGTTCCGCGGTGAAGCGCCGTTCAAGCACTGGCTCTACGTGCGCGCCGAGAACAAGCTGCGCGAGAAGCACCGCTTCCACGGCGCCGAGAAGCGCGACGTCGGCAAGCAGCAGGCGCTGCCGGAGGCGACGACGGCCTTCTCCGCCTACCAGACGCTGTGCACGCCGAGCCGCGACGCCGAAGTGCGCGAGACCATGCGCCGCGTCGAGGCCGCGTTCGACCTGCTGCCCGAGGACTACCGCGAGGCGGTGACGCTGCACAAGCTGTGCGGGCTGAGCCACGCCGAGATCGCGGAACGCATGCAGCGCAGCGAAGGGGCGGTGCGCAACCTCGTCTACCGCGGCATCTCGCGGCTCGCGCTGCTGGTCGACGGCGGCGACACGAAGAGCTGACGGCGGCGCCTTCGCTTCAGCGACCGTCGGTGGCGGCGGCGCCCTTGCCCGTGGCGCTCGACGCCCCGAACTTCGCCGTGAGGCGCGCGCGCAGCGCCTGGAAGTCGGCCTGCTCGCGCAGCGGCGCGTAGAGCTCGTCGTCGAGCGGATTGCCGCGGCCCCAGCCGAGCTGCTCGGCGCGCAGCAGCAGCGCCAGCGCGCGCGTGCGGCTCGCCGCCGGTTCCGGCAGCTCCGCCACCGCCGCCTGCTCCTGCGCGCGCGCCACGCGCAGCAGGTGGCGTGCGGCATGCCGCTGTGCCTCGGCGTCGTTCTCCATGGCGGCGAGCTCTTCGGCGACGGCGAACAGGTCGCGCGTGCGGCCGAGCCGCGCCAGCAGGTTGCCGCGCACGTTCCGGTGGTTGCGCAGGTAGTCGTGGCCCTGACGGAAGTGCGGCATCTCGGCGACCACGCGCCGCTGCTCGGCAATCGCCAGGTCGATGCGTTCGAGCGCGCGTTCGGGCTGGTTCTGCGCGATGTTCATCTGCGCCAGCGCGTGCCAGACGGCGCCGAGGTCGCTGCGCAACGCCCCGTCGCGCGGGTGGTCGCGCACGCCGGCTTCGCGCAGCTGCAGGCATTCCTTCAGCACCGCCGGCGTGCCCGGGTCGCGCAGGTCGAGCAACGCGAGCCCCTTGCTCAGCAGCACCGAGGCGAGCACCTGGTCGCCCGGCGGCCAGATCGCCGCGTCCTTCGGCAGCGAACGCGCCAGCGCGATCGCTTCGTCGAAGATCGGCAGCGCCTCCTGGTCCTTGCCGGTGTTGGCGAGCGTCCACGCCTGCGTGCGCAGCAACGTGATCAGCTGGCGCTGGTCCGAGGCGGAACCCTTCTCGCGGCACAGCTGGCGCGCCAGCTCGATCGCCGCCCGCGCCGCCGCCAGCTTGGCGTCGGCCTGCGTGCCTTCGTCGAGCAGCGCCGAGCGCTTGATCGCGACCTCGAGCCGCGCCCGCATCGTGTCGATGCGCAGTCCCTCGGCTCCGGCGGTGGCGGCGAGGTCGCGTTCGGCCGCGTCGAGTTCGCGCTGGGCCGCGGCTCCGTCGCTGCGCAGTTCCGCCGACGTCTCGAGCTTCAGGTGCACGAAGGCGCGCTTCAGCATCTGCCCCGGTGGTCGCGGGGCGTCGCCACCGAGCAGCTCCAGCGCCTCCAGCAACAGGGACTCGGCGCGGATCGGATCGCCGGTGCGCTGGCGGACCAGCGCCAGGCCCTGCATCGCGTCGACGGCGTTGCCGAGCAGGCGCTCGCTGTCGGGGTGGCTGCGCAGCAGGCCGCGGTAGAGGTTCGTCGCGCGCTGCAGCGCCGCCGCCGCCGTCTCGTCGCCGCCCGGCAGGTAGCGCAGGCGTTCGCTGCCGACCTCGACCAGCATGCTCTCGATCGCCTCCAGCGTCGCCTGCAGCGACGCGTCGAGCTCGCGGTTCAGCGCGCGTTCGCGCCAGGCGAACATCGCCGGCAGCAGCAGGGCCACGAGCAGCAGCGCCGCCAGCGCCGTGGCGACGACGCGGTGGCGCTGGCACCAGCGCCACGTGCGCAGCGGCAGGCCGAGGCGGCGGGCGCGGATCGGCCGGCGCTGCAGCACCGCCACCAGGTCGTCGGCGAACGCCTCGACGTCGGCGTAGCGGCGTTCGCGATCGCGGTCCATCGCCTTCTGCACGACGACGACGAGCTCGCGCGGCACTTCGCGGTTGTGCTGCAGCAGCGACGGCACCTCGCCGTCGCGGATGCGCTGCAGGTCCTTGTCGCCGCGGAACGGCGGCACGAGGCACAGCATCTGCCACAGCGTGGCGCCGAGCGAGTAGACGTCGGTGCGTTCGTCGACCGCGTCGCCGCGCAGCTGCTCGGGCGACATGAAGGCGGGCGAGCCCGGGTTGTTGCCCGAGCGCGTGAACTCGCGGTTGCCGCTCAGCAGCGCCACGCCGAAGTCGAGCAGCACGGTGCGGCCGTCGCGCGTCAGCATGACGTTCGACGGCTTGATGTCGCGGTGCACGATGCCGCGCAGGTGCGCGTGCCGCACACCGAGTGCGACTGCTTGGATGGTGCGCGCGCAGACCATCCACCACGGCCCGTGCAGCGGGTCGGTGCCGGACTCGTCGCTGCTGCCGAGCACGCGGTGCAGGTCCTCGCTGCGCAGGCTGCCCGGATCGCGTTCGGCCAGCGCCTGGCAGACCTCCTGCACGGTCAGCCCGTGCATCCGTTCCATCGCGTAGAACGGCACGCCGTCCTGCTCGCCGGACGCCAGCACCGGCACGATCGCCGGGTGCTGCAGCCGCGCCACCGCTTCGATCTCGCGGCGGAAGCGCTCGCGCGCGCCTTCGAAGTACAGCAGCTCGGGCCGCACGATCTTCAGCGCGACGCGGCGACCGAGCGACGCCTGCTCGGCTTCGTAGACGACGCCCATGCCGCCGCTGCCGAGGCGCCGCACCAGCCGGAACTCGCCGAGCTGCTCGGGGAAGTCGGGGGCGGTGGGGCCGGCCCCGAGCATGCCGATCTGCCGGCAGCGCGCGAGCCCGCGTTCCAGCGCGGTGCGGTCCGCGGCGTGTTCGCCGAGGAAGCGCTGCAGCGCCTCTTCGCCACCCTGGTCGTGGGCGGCGAGCGCGTCGGCCAGCAGGTCCTCGAGTCGTTGCGGATCGTCGGCGGCCATCGGAGCGCGCAGGAGAGCGCCAGGGGTGCGGTTTGGAAAGGCGGCAACCGGCGTGGGCTTCGTCAGCGGACCGCGGCCGCGGCGGCGATCGTCGGGTCCTGCGCCGGCCTCTTCGGCTGGCGCAGGTAGGCGAGCACGTCGCGCGCGTCGTCGGGCGTGAAGCGGTAGGGCGGCATCGGCGGCAGCGGCATGCGGCCACCCGGCAGCACGCCGGTGGTCAGGAACGTCATCGCCTGCGCGTCGTCGAGCGTCGGCAGGCCGGCGATCGGCTTCGCGATCGGGGCGAACGGCATCGGCACCGTCGGTGCGAACGGCAGTGGCGAGCCCATCAGCCACTGCTCGAGCACCAGTTCGCCCTTCTCGTTGTGCGGCGTGTGGCAATCGGCGCACAGGCCGACGCGCTCGACCAGGTAGCGGCCGCGCTCGTAGTCGGGGGTGCGCGTGCCGGCGGCGCCAGTGCTGCAGGCGGTGGCGAAGGCGACGCTGGCGACCGGCAGGGCCAGCAGCGCGGTCAGGATCAGGCTCGTGCGAAGGGTGGTGTGCATGTTCGGTTCCTCGGTTCGGTTCGTCTCGTCTCTGCCCAACCGAGGACGGGGAGCGCGCGGGTGTCACAGCGAGGCGCGAGAAAACGCGCCAGGCCGGTGGCACCATGGCGACCCGCGATGCGCCCCGTCTCCAACCCGCCGAACCCCTGGCTCGGCCAGCATCGCGAACTGCTCGGCGAGGCGCCGCCCGCGCAGCTGGTCGTGCACGAAGAGGAGGCGAAGTCGATCCTGACCGCGAACGACAGCCCCGACCTGCCGTTCCGCTGGACGCTCAATCCCTACCGCGGCTGCTTCCACGGCTGCGCCTACTGCTACGCGCGGCCGAGCCACCAGTACCTCGGCTTCGGCGCCGGCACCGACTTCGAGCGGCAGCTGGTGGTGAAGGCGAACGCGCCCGAGTTGCTGCGTCGGGAACTGCAGCGCTCGAGCTGGCGCGGCGAGCTGATCGCGTTGTCGGGCGTCACCGACTGCTATCAGCCGCTCGAGGCGAGCTACGAACTGACCCGCCGTTGCCTCGAGGTGTGCGCCGCGTTCCGCCAGCCGGTCGGCATCGTCACCAAAGGGGCGCTGGTCGAACGCGACGTCGACCTGCTGGCGGCGCTGGCGCGGCACGGCGCCGCGACGGTGTTCGTCAGTGTGCCGTTCGCCGACGAAGCCGACGCGCGCGCGATCGAACCGTATGCCGGGTCGCCGGCGCGGCGGCTGCGCGCGCTGCGCGCGCTCGCCGACGCCGGCGTGCCGGTCGGCGTCAGCGTGTCGCCGCTGATCCCCGGGCTCAACGACCACCAGGTGCCGGCGATCCTCGCCGCCGCGCACGCGGCCGGTGCCCGCCATGCGTTTCACGTGCTGTTGCGGCTGCCGGCCGAGGTCGAGGTGGTGTTCGAGGAACGGCTGCGCGCGGCGTTTCCGCAGCGGGCCGACAAGGTGCTGTCGCTGCTGACCGCGATGCGCGGCGGCCAGCGCAACGACCCGCGCTTTGGCTCGCGCATGCGCGGCAGCGGGCCGCGTTGGCAGCTGATCGCCGACCTGTTCGCGGCGTCGGCCAAGCGCCTCGGGTTGTCGCCGCCGCCGGGTGCGCCCGAGCCGTCGCCGTTCCGGCGGCCGCACCAGCAGGGTTCGCTGTTCGGCGACCCGGCCAGCACCTAGGCTCATGCCTCCCGATGGAACGCCCGCTCCGATGAAGGTCCGCCTGCTGACGGTGTCGCACAAACAGCCCGCCTGGGTGCACGACGGTTGCGCCGAGTACGAGAAGCGGCTGCCGCGCGAGTGGGCGTTCCAGCTGGTCGAGATCAAGCCGGAGGCGCGCACCAGCGGTGCCTCGTCGGAGCGCGTGCAGGCGGCGGAGGCCGAGCGCTTGCAGAAGGCGTTGCCGAAGGGAGCGCGCTGCGTTGCCCTCGACGAA
>JBILEY010000329.1:0-6117 GCA_044351865.1 Planctomycetota bacterium
GATGTCGCGGTCCTGGCGCAGGGCGACGCCCATCATCAGGCCGTTCTCGATGCGCAGCTGGTCCATCGGCAGCGGTTCGCCGCGGTCGTCGAACAGGAGGCCGCCGTTCTGGTGTTCCTGCCGCAGTTCGGCGTCGGTCAACGAGGCCGAGCCTTGCGAGAAGCGGATCTGGCACAGCGACAGCCCGGCGCGCACCTTGACCGGGAAGCTGCGCGGCACGATCTCGAGGTACAGCGGGCCGGTGTAGCCGGGTGGCACCGTTTCGAAGCGACCGCAGCGGTCGGCGAGCAGGCGCGTGAACAGGTCGAGCCGGCCGGTCGACGACTTCGGGTTGGCGCGGATCAGGTGTGGCAGCGGCTCGGTGATGCGTTCGAGCAGCGGGATGATGTAGCAGTGGCCCTTCTCCAGCACGGCGCCGTCGCTGAGGTCGAACGTGTAGAGCGTCATCTCCTCGAGCCGGTCGGCGACGCGCACGTTCTCCGGCAGGAAGCCGGAGCGCACGCGGTGGCCGCGGGCGGCGAGGCGCAGGTCGAGCGAGCTCGGCTGGATCTGCGTCGGTGCGATGGCGGGGCTGGCGGCGAGCGCGCCGCGGGCGATCAGCTGCTGGATCTGCTGGTAGACGAGGATGCCGTCGGTCACGGGGCGAGACGGTAGCGCGGCCGCGGGGTCATTTCCGCTGCGGGCCCGGAGCCGCAACGACGGATTTTCTGTCTTTCCCCATTCGGTTCGGGCGGTCAGGATCGCTGCCTTCCAGAGAGGTATCCCGATGACCGGACTGAATCGTCGTGACGTGATCCGCGTCGCTGCCGCCGGCGCTGCCCTGGCGGGTGGTGCCGCGGCGTCTTCTCGAACGGGGGCCATGCCCCCGACGCCGTTGCAGCAGGTGCGGCGGCGTTCGCTGCCGCAGACCAGCTTGCCGTTCGACCACTGCGGGCTCCGCCAGGGGCTGTCGCCGGTGGTGGCGGCGACGGTCGCCATGTGCCGTTCGTGGTCGCGTGAGGTGCTGCTGCAGACCGCGGACGGGCGCAGCGGCCTGCTCGGCGTCGACGCCTTCGCCTACGCGCTGGCGTGTGCGGCGCAAGCGGCCGGGCGGCCGCTGCACGTTCGCCACTGGGGCCACGACGCGGCCGCCGAACTCGGGCTCGGGCGCTTCGCCGGGGCGCTGCTGGCGCTCGATCCGCTCGATCTGGGCGAAGCCGATGCGGGCGCTGGCGAAGGAGGTGTCGCATGACCCTCGCTGCCTTCCTGACGTTGCGCGCCGACAGCGAGCTGGTCCCCGGATCCGCCATCCAGAAGACCCGCGAGAAGAAGATCTACGTGTGCGGCTGGCGGCACCGCGTCGACGCCGAGCGCGTTCCCGTGCCGACTCCGAGCGCTGGCCTGGCAGCGGCCGCGGCGGCGGCGCTCACCAGTGAGATCGGCAAGCCGACGGACAAGCGCAAGCACGGTGTGCTGACGGTGCAGAAGACGCTGGACCGGGCCACCCCGTCCCTGCGCAAGCACCAGGCGAAGGGGACCAAGTTCTCGACGTTCGAGCTGCAGTGCTGGCGCATCCCGCCGGCGGGTGGTGGTCCCAACGGCGTCAACGAGGAGAACCACGTCACGATCACGCTCGAGGGAGCGAAGATCACTGCGATCCGGTTCGTGATGCCCAACGCCCGGTGGCCGCAGAACAGCGCCTTGCCGGAGTGGGAGGAGGTCGACTTCTCCTACAAGTCGATCAAGTTCACGTGGCATGCGCTGACCGGCGAAGGGGCGCAGGTGTTCGGCGAATCGTCGCCGGACCTGGTGGCGGATTGGACGAACCGCAGCGTCGACACCGTCGCCAGGGAGATGCTGACGGCCATGGCGAGCAAGCTCGGCGAGGAGATCGGCGGTGCGCTGAACAAGCTGTTGTTGGAGAAGGGCAAGCAGTTGCTGACGCCGGAGGCGAAGTGACATGACTCTCACTGCATTCCTGACCATGCGCGTGGGCGGCTCGATCCTGAAGGGCAGCTCGCGCTTCAAGGACCGCGACGGCCAGATCGTCGTCACCGGTGTGACCCACGAAGTGGTGACCGCCGATCCCGTGCCGAAGCACCGTTCGATGGTCATCACCAAGGACATCGATCGCGCGACGCCGTTCCTGCACCAGGCCTTCCACGGCAACGTCGCCTTCGACGAATGCCTGTTGGAGTTCACGCGCATGCCGCCGATGGGCGGGCGGATGGAGGTGCACGCCGACGTGCGCTTGACCAAGGCCCGCATCACGTCGATCCGCAGCTTCATGCCGAGCTGCCTGCATCCGGTGAACCACCCGCTGCCCGAGTACGAAGAGGTCACCCTCGTCTACGACGAGATCGAGTGGACCTGGCGCGGCAAGGACACCGAGGATTCGGACTACGGGCACAAGATCAAGGAGTGCGACTGGTCCGAGGACTGGCCGTCGTGGACCGATGCGTTCGAGGCGCAGGTCCAGAGCCTGATGCAGGACGTCGGCAAGTCGGTGGGGTCGGCGGCGGCGGCAGCCCTCGAGAAGGCGCTGCAGCCGAAGGCGCCGCCGGCTCCGGAAGAGCCGAAGTGACCGCGGTCGCCGCCACTCTCAGCTGCGCGCTGGTTGCGGCGGCTGCGCCGCCCGCTCGGCGCCCTCCAAGTACTCCTGCAGCGTGAAGCTGTCGACCGCGACCGCTTCCGCGCGCGCGATCTCGGCGTCGCGCACCAGCTGGCGTTCGGCCTCGCTGAGGATGCCCTTCTCGACCGCCTGGTCGAGCAGCTGCTCCGGCCGCGCCTTCGGCAGGCGCGCCGAACGCACCGCGTCCTTCAGCTTCTTCAGCACCGGCTCGGCGTCGGTGCACAGCTGCAGCGCGTGCTCGAGGCGGCCGAGCGCTTCGCTCGGGTCCTGCGGCACGTGGATGCGGCCGCTGAGGCGGTCGCGCTGCGGGCCCGGCTGCAGGATCGTGCGCGCGACGCGGTGGCCGGTGGCGTCGTCCGGGCCGGCGCCAAAGCGCGTCAGCCGCGCCCACAAGCCGCCCGGCAGCGCCAGCAGGCCGCCGAGGCCCGGCAGGCGCAGGTTGGCGTAGAGGCCTTCGCGCGCCTGCTGCATGCGGGCGAACGCGTGTTCGCAAGCCCAGCGGACCAGCGGCAGGTCCTCGCGGCGGTGGCCTTCGGCGGCGAAGCGACGCAGCGCGGCGCTGGCGAGGAACAGCCAGCTGAACCAGTCGGCGAAGCGGCCGGTGATCTTCTCCTTGCGCTTCAGGTCGCCGCCGTAGGCGCCCATCGCCAGGTCGGCGAGCAGCGCGAACTCGGCCGACGCCCAGTTCAGGCGGCGCCAGAACGACTTCGTCGGGCCGCCTTCCGGCGACCAGGTGAAGGCGCCGCGCGACAGGCCGTGCACCACCGTGCGCACGGCGTTGCGCACGACGTGGCCGAGGTGCGGCCAGAACGCGCGGTCGAACGCCGGTGCGTCGTTGCGCGAGATGGCGTCGAGTTCCTTGTAGGCGTACGGGTGGCAGCGGATCGCGCCCTGGCCGAAGATCATCAGCGTGCGCGTCAAGATGTTGGCGCCTTCGACCGTGATGCAGATCGGCGTGCCGGCGTAGGCGTGCGCCAGCAGGTTGCGCGGGCCACGCGAGATCGCCGCACCGCCCATGACGTCCATGCCGTCGTTGACGATCTGCCGCCACAGCTCGGTCGTGTTGTACTTCGCGATCGCGGTGACGACCGCCGGTTGCTGGCCCTGGTCGAGCGCGCCGTTGACGTAGCGCCGCGCCGCCTCGAGCAGCCAGGTCGAGCCGGCGATGCGCGCCAGCGGTTCTTCGATGCCTTCGAAGCGGCCGATCGGCAGGCCGAACTGCTGCCGCACCGCCGCGTAGGCGCCGACGGCGCGCGCGACCAGCTGCGCGCCGCCGGTGGCGGTCGCCGGCAGCGAGATGCCGCGGCCCGCCGCCAGGCACTCCATCAACATCTGCCAGCCGCGCCCCGCACCGGCGGCGCCACCGAAGATGGTGTCCTCGAGCGGCACCAGCACGTCGCGGCCACTGGTCGGGCAGTTGTAGAACGGCACGCCCATCGGGTCGTGCCGGCGGCCGAGCACGACGCCCGGCGTCGACGTCGGCACGAGGCCGCAGGTGATGCCCGGGAACGGGCCCTTGCCGAGCAGGTTCTCCGGATCGTGCAGCTGGAAGGCGAGGCCGAGCACGGTCGCCACCGCCGCCAACGTGATGTAGCGCTTGTTCCAGTTGAGGCGCAGCCACAAGCGGCCGTCCTCACCGCGGAACACGACGCCGGTCGAGGTGATGCTGCCGGCGTCGCTGCCGGCCCCCGGTTCGGTCAGCGCGAAGCACGGCACTTCGCGTCCGTCGGCGAGTGCGGGCAGCCAGCGCTGCTTCTGCGCATCGGTGCCGTAGTGCACCAGCAGCTCGGCCGGGCCGAGCGAGTTCGGCACCATGACGGTGATCGCCAGCGGCAGCGAGCGCGACGCCAGCTTGGCGACGACGGCACTGTTCGCCGACGGCGACATGCCGAGGCCGCCGAACTCCTTCGGGATGATCAGGCCGAAGAAGCGCTCGCGCTTCAGGTAGTCCCAGACCGCGGTCGGCAGGTCGCGTTCCTGGTGCACGCGCCAGTCGTCGGTCATCGCGCAGACCTTGGCGACCGGGCCGTCGACGAAGCGCGCTTCTTCGTCGCTGAGGTCCGGGTAGTCGGCGCGCGCCAGCTTCTGCAGCGACGGCGCGCCCGAGAACAGTTCGCCGTCGAGCCAGACGGTGCCGGCGGCGATCGCCGCGCGTTCGGTGTCGCTGATCTGCGGCATGAAGCCCGTGCGACGGAACAGCGCCAGCAGGCGGTCGCTGAGCAGCGGTCGGCGCAGTGCCGGCACGACGATCACGAGGCACGGCAGCAGCAGCAGTGCGGCGAGCCACCAGGGCGCGCCGAACGTCCAGCAGCCGACGGCGACCAGCGCCGTACACAGCCACATCGGCGCGCCCACGAACACGGCGGCCAGCAGCGTCATCGCGCAGAGCGCCGAGATCGCCCAGAGCGGCAGTCCGCTCGAGGCGCCGTAGTGCAGGAGTTCCATGGTGGTTCTCTGCTCGCCGCTATCGGCATTCCGACAGCGTCTCCTAGTCGCGGTCGCCGACCTTGCTACCGGCTCGGCGAAGGCGCCATGGCAACGGTCACAGCAAGCGCGCGTAGAACGTGTCGCAGCCGTGGTGGCCGGTGGCGCCCTCGGCCGCGCACTGCGGCACGAAGCCGGCGGCGCGGTAGAGGCGCTGGGCGGCGAGCATGCGGCTGGTGGTCTCCAGGTAGCAGCGGCGGTAGCCCGCAGCGCGCATCTCGTCGAGCAGCAGTTCGATCATCGCGCGGCCGAGCCCGCGGCTGCGCGCGGCTGGCAGGAAGTACATCTTGCGCAGCTCGCAGACGGCCGCGTCGGCCGTGGTGCCGGTGAGGCGCGCGAAGCCGGCGCCTCCGTGCACGGAGCCCGCACGTTCGACCACGAAGTAGCGCGCGTCGACGGTCGCATAGTTCCGGCTCATCGCCAGCACCTCCGCGTCGTGGATCGCGAAGCCCGGGCCGCTGGCGCCGTGTTCGGTCATCACGGTGCGGATGATCGCGGCGACGGCCTCGTCGTCGCTCGGCCGGATCGGCCGCAGGATCCAAGGTGCGGTGCCGGCGTCTGGCGCCATGTCAGTTCCCCAGCCGCGCTCGCAGCACGCGCGCCTCCTGCAGCAGGCGATCCCACTGCATCGCGGGGCCAGGATCCTGCTTGTTCTTCTGCACGTGGAAGTGGCCGACGATGCCGTCGAACGCGCGCAGCTGCGCTTCGGGCATCACCTGGTTCACGACCCGGCCATCGGCGTCGCGCGGCACTTCCAGCCGGATGCGCGGCAGCAGCTTGTTGAGGCCGGCGCACAGGTGCGCCAGGGCGCGGTACTGCTCCGGTGTGAAGTCGAACTGGTGGTACATGCGGCCCTGCACTTCGCCGCTGACGAAGTCGGGCCGGTCGGGCCGCGGCACGAAGCCGGGCGTGCGGATGCCGGTCTCCGCCATCCACGCCGGGTAGCGCAGGAACCAGCCGCGTTCGTCCTTGTCGTACCAGCGCCGCATGTCGGCGCTCAGCGGCTGCGCGAACGCCCCGGG
>JBILEY010000330.1:0-6109 GCA_044351865.1 Planctomycetota bacterium
CGGCTCGCTCGCGGCCGGCACGAAGGCGATGCGGTCGCCGGCGACCAGCGGTTCGTCGCCGCGCGCCGGCTTGCCGGCGAGCTCGACGCGACCGGCGGCGAGCTGCGCCGACCAGCCGGCGGCATCGAAGTAGCGGAAGCGCGCGCACAGCCAGGCGTGCAGCGGCTGGCCCGCTTCGCCGGGGCGCACTTTGGTCTGCAGGGTGGGAGGCATCTCGATGCGGGACCGCGGACGGCGAAGAGCGCTCGACAGCACGGGGCGGTCGGAACATAGTCGCCGCTCTCGTCCGGAGCCCGCCCATGATGCAACCACTCGTCCGCCTGTTGTTCGCGCTGTCGCTCGTGCTCGCGGCCGCCGCGCAGTCCCCGGTCACCTCGACCTTCGTCGGTGGGCTGCAACTGGCGGGAACCAATCCTGCCGCGACCGCCTTGTTCGACGTCGCGGTGACGTCGGCGACCGGCCTCGTCGTGCGCCAGATCGATTGCAACCTGAACACCGTCGCCGGCACCAACGGCACGTTGACCGTGTTCGTGACCGCGCTCGGTGGCACCGCCGTCGGCAACGAACTGAACGCCGCGGCGTGGACGCAGGTGGCGACGGCGACGCGCACGCACACCGGCGGCCGCACGTCGTTCACGCTGAACCCGCCGTTCTTCCTGGCGCAGGGCAGCTACGGCATGGCGCTGCACCACGTCGGCGCCAACCCGGTCTACACCAACCCGGTGACGCCGGTGCCGCCGCTGCCGAACACCTACGCGACCGCCGAGATGACGCTGAACATGACGACTGCGCGCGTGCGCGCGTCGACCACCGCGTCGGCGTTCGGCGGGGCGGGCCTCGGCAACCTGCGGCACCCGAACGTGGCGCTGTTCTACGTCAACGGTCCGGTCTACGCCGACTTCACCGCGACGCCGGTGCGCGGCGGTTCGCCGCTGCTGGTGCAGTTCCAGGCGCAGGTCGCGTCGGGCAACCCGGGTGGCGTGCAGCTGGTGGCGTGGGACTTCGACAACGACGGCACCATCGACGCGAACGGCACGACGGCGAGCTGGACCTACGGCTGCGGCAACTTCACCGTCGCGATGACGATGGTCGACTCGGTCGGCGGCACCGTCGTCACCAAGGCGAACTTCGTGCAGACCGACATCGTGGTGCCGAGCTTCGTCAACACGGTGATCGGCGCCAACACGCTGCAGTTCGCCGACACGTCGTCGCCGGCACCGCAGACGTGGGCCTGGGATCTCGACGGCGACGGCGCCACCGACGCGGTCGTGCCGAACCCGGTGTTCGTCTACCCGAGCGGCTGCAGCGAGGTCACGGTGTCGCTGACCGTGCAGCGGAACTGCCAGCCGGCGGTCACGCTGACGAAGCGCATCGCCGTCGCCAGCACCGCCGACACCACGTTCCAGGGCGGCCTCGTGATCGCAGCCACCGCCACCGGCGGCACCAACTTCCTCGACGTCGACGTCAGCAACCCGCTCGGCATCACCGTCTGCGGCATGCACCTCAACAGTGGCGCCGCGGCCGGCACGCCGATCACGGTCAACGTCTTCCACAAGGCCGGCACCTACGTCGGCGCGGTCGACAACCAGGCGCCGTGGCGCCTCGTCGGCACGGCGACGGCACCCGCACTCGGCGGCAACCAGCGCACGTTCGTGTCGTTCTCGCTGCCGATCCACCTGCCGTTCGGCGTGCAGGGCCTCGCCATCGAACAGCTCGGCGCGTCGCCGCAGTACAGCAACCTCGGGGCGGTGACGAGCTACGTCTATCCGGACTGCACGATCACGGCGGGCCTGGTGCAGGCGCTGCCGACGTTCGGCCCGGCGGCGACGTCGACGCAGTTCACGCCGCGCGTGTGGAACGGTGCCTTGCACTTCGGCACGACGCAGGGCAACGGCGCCGCCGGCTACGGCCACATCGGCGTCGGTTGTGTCGGCTCGCTCGGTGTGCCCGGCAATCGTTCGACGACGCTGCCGACGCTCGGTGGCCAGGCGACCGTGATCGTCGACCGCCTGCCGCTCGACTTCGGCGTGCTGGCGCTCGGCCTCAGCCGCATCGCGCCGTCGCTCGACCTGACGTTCCTCGGCATGCCGGGCTGCCCGCTGCACGCGAGCCCCGACGCGCTGCTGCCGATCAACGGCACCGCCAACGTCGCCACGATCCCGTATCCGGTGCCGGTGGCGACCAACCTCGTCGGCGTGCAGATCTTCCTGCAGGCGCTGAGCTTCGACCCGCTGGTCAACCAGTTCGGCTTCGCCATCAGCGACGCCGCGGTGATGCTGGTCGGTCTGTGAACGAACGCGCGGCCGCGTCGGGTTGGCTCGCGACCGCGGCCGTCGTGCTCGGTGCCGGTGCTTCGTTCGCGCTGCTGCACCAGCGCGCGATGCACGGCGAGGACACGCGCTTGTTCGTGCTGTGGCTCGCCGCCGGGCCGAACGGCGACGTCGGTGCCTTGCCGCGGCACTTCCTGTTCCTGCCGCTGCTGCACGCGTTCGGCGACCTGCTGCGGCCGCTCGGTGCGTCGTGGTACACGGTGCTGTGGCTGGCCGCGGTGCTCGGCTCGGCCCTCGGGCTCGGTGCGCTGCATCGCGCGGCGCGCACGTTGGTGCCGAACGGGGCGAGTCCGCTGTGGCTGCCGTTGGCGCTCTCGCTGGTGCCGACGTGGTTCTTCTTCGCCACCGCCGCCGAGATCCACGGTGTGTTCGTGCTGCCGCTCGGCTTGTCGTGGTGGGCGCTCGCACGCTTCCTGCAGCGACCGAACGTCGCTGCCGCCGTGCTCGTCGGCCTCGGCAGCGGCCTCGCCGCAGCACTGCACTTCACCGGCCACTTCCTGCTGCCGACGTTGTGGCTCGCGGCGCTGGCCCGTGCTCCGCACACGTGGCGCGCCCTGCTGGGCCACGGCGTCGCGATGGCGTGCGGGCACGCCGCCGCCGTCGCCGGCCTCGCACTGGCTCTAGGCCTGTCGCCGATCGTGCAGTTCACCGCCGCGACGTCGTTCGCCGGTTCGTGGACCAAGGTCTTCGCCGCCAGCGAAGTGCCGGCGGTCGTCTGGGAAGAGCTGCTCGCGCCGTACGTGCCGTGGTCGTTGCTGCTCTTGCTCGCGCTGCAGAAGCCCGCCGCGCGGCCGTGGGCGCTGGTGGCACTCGGTGCCTTGCTGCTGCATGCGCCGCTGCCGGTGTCGATCCTGTCGCACGAAGGCCATCTGCACGAACACGGCGCCTACGCGATGGCCTTCGCGGTGCCGGCGGTGCTGGCCGCGCTGCACGCGCTGCCTCGTCGCGCGTTCGTCGTGGCCCTCGTCGTCAGTGCCGCGCTCGCCGTCTGGCTGCAGTCACCGCGCCTTGTGCGCGCCTACGATCCAGAGTTCGTCGTCGGCCTGCAGGAACTGCGCGCGCAGCGCGGGCCGGTGACGCTGCTGGTCGGCAGCTTCAGCAGCGACATGGAGGCGCTGACGATCGGCGCCGAGAACCAGCTCTACGTCGACTCGGACAAGATCAAGGCGTGGGTCGACTACGGCGGTGGCGTGCCGCTGCCGCAGTGGTTCGACGCGATGGTCGGTGCACTGACCGCCGGCAGCGGGCCGCTGTTCGTCTGCGCGTCGGCGCGCGAGCGGCTGCAGCGTTATCCGAACGCCGACATCCAGGCGCTGTGGGCCGGGCACGTCGAGCGGTCCTACGCGGTCGAGGAAGTGCGCCAGCGCGGCTTGCATGGCTGGCTGCTGCTGCCGCGCGCGAAGTAACCGCGATGACGAGAGGTCGCGAGAGCAGATGTGGGCGGGGCAACCTTCTGGAGATGGTGCATTCGATGCCTCGAGTGCAGCCGTGCTATCAGATCTGTGTCGAGGCAAACGGGGGGTCGTCGTGTGGGTGCTGTTCGTCGACTGCCCGACATGGGGCCATTCGCAAACCGGCTATCGGGTCTGGGGCCACGCAGTGAGCACTGACCTTCGCAGATATCTCGGAATCGGCATTGCCGACCTTCTTCGCGCCCAGCCCTTTGCTTCGTGGCGGGCTGTTCGATCCGTCGAGCGTGATCCGAGGACCGAGATCCGCTACGAGTTCCCGGGTCACGGCGTCGAGGTGATCTGCGATGAGGCGGATTGTGTGCGCACCATTTTCCTGCATCGAGGAGGTGGTGAATGCCTGGTGGACATCCCTTTCCGGATTGGGCGGGCACAGGTTCTGTCTCGTATGGGGGGCCCGGCGAAGAGTGGGCAGCCGGTCTGTCTGCCCGGCATTGGAAAGCGTGGGGCATGGGACAGATTCACGCTCGAGGATTGCCTGATCCACGTCCAATACTGCCTGGGACGCGACGAGGTGGACATGGTGACCATCATGAGGAAGGATGCGGTGCAGTGAGCTTTATTCGCCGTTCCTCCGGGGGCAGCGAGGAATCGGGTCCGAGTGAGCCCGGTCCCATACTGGTAGTCGGTGACGTTCCTGCAGGCGTTGGCTGTCGGCGAAGGCGCCAAGAGAAGTTCGATCGTGAGCCAAGCGAAGTGAATCTCACCGGCCGCGCGTGGAGTCGCCGAGGTCGGCACCGCGGACGAACTGCCACACGACCTCGTAGAAGTTGCGCGCTCCCGTCACCGTCGGCTCGTCGCCGAGCAGGAACGGCGGATCGCCGTGCAGCGACGCGATGCCGAAGAACGGGCGCAGCCAGAACGCGAGCTGGCCGCCGACCAGCAGCGACAGCGCGAGCCAGCTGCCGGTGACGAGCCGGGCCTGCCGCGGCGGCAGACCGTGATCGCGGCACAGGCCGCGGGTCTGCAATGCCAGGGCCACGCAGCCGGCGGCGGCGACGAACAGCATGTTGAGGCCGACGAACAGCGGATAGCCGCCGAGGCTGCGTTCGTCCGGCGGCGTCATCGTGCGGCCGAGCAACAGCACGACCGGACTCAGGCTGCCGAGCAGCACCGCGGTCGTGCGATGCAGTGCGAAGCTCCTGCGCTGCACGAGGACGAAAGGCAGCGACGCCCCGCAGAAGCGCGCGAACACGAAGCAGGCGAGCCCGCACAAGACCGCCGTGCCGAGCAGCAGCAGCGGGAACTTCACCAGGCTGCGCAGCGCGTAGGTCAGGTTCTTGCCGGCGCCGATCGCGAAGCCGTAGCTGCAAGCACCGGCGAGGGCCACAGCGGCAGGGGCCAGCGCTCGCAGCTGGCGGGCGACGTTCATGCGAACAGCGCCATCGCGCGCGCCATGCGCACCGCCACGAACACCACGAGCAACTGCCAGACGAGCAGCAGGACGAACGAGCGGTGGTTGCGCAATCGCGCGTCGGCGCCGCTGCAGCGCGCCAGTTGCCAGAGGCCGGCGAGCAGGGCCAGCGCCAGCATGCCGCACGCCGCGTCGGTGGCGTCGATGTGGTCGCCGGCGGCCATGGTGACGCGCAGGAACCACAGGATCGGCGCGAAGCCGAGCGTGAACAGCGCGGCGACCGCCGCGATCGTCAGCGCCAGCGCCAGGCTCTGGGCGGGGCGCAGCGGCGTGCCGAGGTACGACGCGAACACCTGCAGCGACGGCCAGCACAACAGCACCGAGCCGCCGAACAGCGCAGCGATCTTCCAGGCGGCCGCACCGCCGTGCACCAGGCCGAACGGCAGCGACGCCAGGACCGTGGCGACCAGCAGCGCGACGCACAGGGTGCGAGGTGGCTGGTCGTCGCGGATCGTCGCGGCCAGTCGTTCGCGGCTGCCGAGCAGCAGGTCGAAGGCGCGGCTGGGTTCGCGCAGCAGGGTGCGCAGTTCGTCGTCGCCGATCGGCACTGCGGCGACGACCGCGGCGACCGATGCCGGCGCCGTGATGGGTGGCGTCGCGGCGGGTTGCGGCGCAGTCGGCGGCGGTGGGGCGTCAGGAGGGCTGGCCGGGTCGGTCATGCCATCGACTTTGCATGGCAAAGCGAAGGCTGTCAACCGGCCCGCCGCGCAGGGGCTGAGAGGGAATCCTCTCGAGGCCTCGGCGCGACTGCGAAGGCGGCCGCCAAAGGTGCTCCTGGCAGCCGTTCGTGACTTCTTCTCGAGCTCAGGCAGAGCTGGGCAGCTCGTGGACGCTCAGCCGCCCGTGCCGCAGCCAGCCTTCGGTCAGCAACCACGTGCGCGCGTCGGCAACCGGCC
>JBILEY010000332.1:0-6096 GCA_044351865.1 Planctomycetota bacterium
GCATGAGGGTCGTTCCCGGTACGGCGACACCCGACAGCATGCGCACGCACCGCCGATCTGGCGAGTCCTCGGCGCGCCGCAGCGACGGCGACCGCCACGACGAGGCACCGCCACCCGCGCATCCGAACGGCGACGACGGCGAAGCTTCGTCGCAACCCCGAAGCCGAGCCGGCGCAGCCAGTTCGACGGAGACGCGACCCACGCGGGCCGCGTCGACGCGCTGAGAATCCGGCCCCATCGGGCGTTCCTCCTCAAGCCGCGCCGAGCACGCACTCGATTCCGCCACCGTCGTCCCTACACTGCTTGCCCCCAAATGTCGTCCGACCATCCCGGTCTAGGCATCCATCTGCTCGTAGCGCTCGCCCTGCCGGTCGGCATCTCGCTGATCGCCGGGCGACTCGGCCCGCGGCGGCCGAACCCCGAGAAGGCGAAACCGTACGAGTGCGGCGTGTCGCAGCCGTTCGCCTACGAGAGCCGGTGGCCGGTGAGCTTCGCGCTGGTGGCGATGCTGTTCCTCGTCTTCGACGTCGAGGCGTTGTTCTTCTACCCCTGGGCGGTGGTCCTGCGCGAACTCGGCTGGAACGGCCTGGTCGCGATGGGCTCGCTCTTCGCCGTGTTGGGCACCGGTTACGTCTACGCACGCAGCCGCGGCGCCCTGAAGTGGAAGTGATCTGGAGCTGTCCATGGCCGAACGCAACGAACAGGCACCCCCGCCCATCCTCGACGCCGGCAGCAAGGACGGCGCCGTCGGCTGGGTGCTGTCGAGCCTGAAGGACTGGAGCCGCGAGAACTCGCTGTGGCCGGCGACGTTCGGCCTTGCCTGCTGCGCCATCGAGATGATGGCGACGGCGGCGGCGAAGTACGACATCGCGCGCTTTGGCATGGAGGTCTACCGCGCGTCGCCGCGCCAGGCCGACCTGCTGATCGTGTCGGGGCGCGTGTCGAAGAAGATGGCCCCGGTCGTGCGCGAGCTCTACGACCAGATGCCCGAGCCGAAGTGGGTCATCGCCATGGGCGACTGCGCGTCGTGCGGCGGCATCTTCAACAACTACGCGATCGTGCAGGGCGTCGACACGATCATCCCGGTCGACGTCTACATCCCCGGCTGCCCGCCGCGGCCCGAGGCGCTGATCGACGGCGTGTTGAAGCTCAAGGCGCGCGTCGCCGAGGGGCATCGCCGCGCATGAGCGACGCACCGAAGGACCTCGCGGCGGCGATCGCCGCGGCGTGGCCGACGGCCAGCACGTGGACGATGCGCGACGGCAAGCTCGCCGTGCGCATCGAGGCCGAGCAGCTGGTGCCGTTCGTCGAATGGGCGATGCGGGCCGGCTTCACGCGCTTCGTCGACCTCTCCGTCGTCGACGACCCGCAGCACGCCGAACGCTTCGACGTCAACTACGTGCTCTACTCGCTCGAACGGCGCTGCTGGCTGCGCATCAAGAGCCGCACTGCCGACAGCATGCCGAGCCTGGTGCCGCAGTTCGGCGCCGCCAACTGGTACGAGCGCGAGGCGTTCGACCTGTTCGGCGTCCAGTTCGAAGGCCACCCGAACCTGGTGCGCATCCTGCTGCCCGACGACGCCGACTTCCATCCGCTGCGCCGCGACCATCCGCTCGGCGGCGAGCCGATCGACTTCACCGTGACGCGCGAACAACCAGGCCGGAGGAACCAGCCGTGACCGGCATCGATCCCGCGGCCGAGCCGAAGAGCCAGCTGCTGCGCATCAACATGGGCCCGCAGCACCCGTCGACGCACGGCGTGCTGCGCCTCGAGCTCGAGCTCGACGGCGAGATCGTCGTCAGCTGCAAGCCGGTGATCGGCTACCTGCACACCGGCATCGAGAAGACGATGGAGGCGCGCAACTGGCTGCACGCGATCCCGTGCACCGACCGCCTCGACTACCTGAACCCGCTCGGCAACAACCTGGCGTTCGCGCTGTCGGTCGAGGCCCTGTTCGGCTGCCAGGTGCCCGAACGCGCGACCGTCGCGCGCGTGCTGCTGGCCGAGCTGACGCGCCTCAACTCGCACCTGGTGTGGGTCGGCACGTCGGCGATGGACCTCGGTGCGCTGACGACGTTCTTCTACTGCTTCCGCGAACGCGAGGTGCTGCTCGACCTGTTCGAGGAGCTGACCGGCCAGCGCATGATGACGTCGTTCATCCGCCCGGGCGGCCTCGCCAACGACATGAGCGACGGCTGGCTCGGGCGCACGCGCACGTTCGTCGACGAGATGCCGGGGCGCATCGACGAGTACGAAGCGCTGCTGACGAACAACCCGATCTTCCGCGAGCGCATGGAGGGCATCGGCCTGTTGCCGGCGAAGACCGCGCTCGAGCTCGGCGTATCGGGGCCACTGCTGCGCGCCGCCGGCGTGCCGCTCGACCTGCGCAAGGTGCACCCGTACTGCGGCTACGAGACCTACGACTTCGTCGTGCCGACGCGCCGCGAAGGCGACTGCATGGCGCGCTACTTCGTCCGCATCGAGGAGATGCGCGAGAGCGTGCGCATCTGCCGGCAGGCGCTCGATCGCATGCCCGGCGGCCCGGTGCGCACCAGCGACCGCAAGGTGATGCCGCCGCCGCGCGAGGAGTTCCAGCGCTCGATGGAGGCGCTGATCCACCACTTCAAGCACTACACCGAAGGGCTGCGGCCACCGGCGGGCGAAGCCTACGTCGGCGTCGAGTCGCCGCGCGGCGAGCTCGGCTTCCACGTCGTCAGCGACGGCAGCGGCAAGCCGGTGCGAATTCGCGAACGCGCCCCGTCGTTCGCCAACCTGCAGGCCATCGAGGTGATGTGCAAGGGCGGCCTCGTCGCCGACCTGGTCGCCGTGATCGCCAGCATCGACCCCGTCATGGGAGAGGTCGACCGATGAACCGAACGCACGAGAGCGCCGTCGCCAGCCCGGCGACCGGCCACCGACTGTCCGCGGCGACGCGCGACGCGATCGCCGCCGAAGTGGCGAAGTATCCCCACCACCGCACCGCGCTGCTGCCGTCGCTGAAGCTGGCGCAGCGCGAGATCGGCTGGCTGCCGGACGAGATCCTGGCCGAGGTCGCCGACCTGGTCGGCGTGCCGCACGCCGCCGCCAGCGAGCTGACGACGTTCTATTCGATGCTGCACACGCACCCGCACGGCCGCCTCGCGGTCGAGGTCTGCGTGCAGCTGCCGTGCGGTTTCTGCGGCGGCGAACGCCTGCTGGCTCAGCTCGAGCAGAAGCTCGGCATCCGGGCCGGCGAGACCACCGACGACGGCGGCGTCTCGCTGCACCGCACGCCCGAGTGCATGGGCGGCTGCCACCGCGCCCCGATGGTGCGCATCGGCGACCACTACGTCGAGAACCTGCGCACCGAGGCCGACGTCGACGCGCTGTGCCGCGAGCTGCGGCAGGGTCGCGTGCCGACGACGGCGGGCACGCGCAACCACGACTTCCACCCGGCGAGCGCGAGCACCGCGCCGACCGCGAAGAAGCCGGTCGACTACACGCCGGTGCTGCTCGCCCACCCGGGCCGCACCACGCAGGTGTCGCTCGACGAGTACCGCGCCGCCGGCGGCTACGAAGGCCTCGCCGCGGCGCTGCAGAAGAAGCCGGAAGAGGTCACCGACCTGGTCAAGCAGTCGAACCTGCGCGGCCGCGGCGGCGCGGCGTTCTCGGCCGGCGTGAAGTGGAGCTTCGTGCCGAAGGGGCCGGGGCCGAAGCACCTCGTCGTCAACGCCGACGAGTCGGAGCCGGGCACGTTCAAGGACCGCGAGCTGATGGAGGTCGAGTCGCACCTGCTGATCGAGGGCATGGCGATCGCGTCCTACGCCATCGGCTGCAACGAGGCGTTCCTCTACCTGCGCGGCGAGTATGTCGAAGCCGGCGAACGCATGCGCGCGGCGATCGCCGCCGCCGAACGCGCCGGCATCCTCGGCGACCAGGTGCTCGGCAGCGCGTTCGCGCTGAAGATCCACGTCTTCCTCGGTGCCGGCGCCTACATCTGCGGCGAGGAGACGGCGCTGCTCGAGTCGCTCGAGGGCAAGCGGCCGATGCCGCGCTCGCGCCCGCCGTTCCCGGCGGTGTCGGGCCTCTACGCGCGACCGACCGTCGTCAACAACGTCGAGACGATCTGCAACGTGCCGCTGATCCTGCGGCGCGGCGTCGCCTGGTACAAGGGCCTCGGCCCGAACGAGAAGAGCGCTGGCCCGAAGATCTACTGCCTGTCGGGCTGGGTGAACCGCCCCGGCAACTACGAGCTGCCGCTCGGCGCGGTGACGTTCCGCGAGCTGATCGAGCACTGGGGCGGTGGCATGCGCGACGGCGCCAAGGTGAAGGGCGTGCTGCCCGCGGGCATCTCGGCGCCGATGATCCCGGCCGACAAGCTCGACGCGAAGCTCGACTACGAAGGCGTCGCCGCCGCCGGCTCGATGCTCGGCTCGGCGTCGCTGATCGTCATCCCCGAGGACGTGTCGCTGGTGCGCGCCGCCACGCGCATGCTCGAGTTCTTCCGCCACGAGTCGTGCGGCAAGTGCACGCCGTGCCGCGAAGGCACGATGTGGCTGCACAAGGTGCTGATCCGCATCAGCGAGGGCGGCGGCACGCCGAAGGACGTCGAGCTGCTGCTGCACATCAGCAAGCAGATCGGCGGCAAGACGCTGTGCGCGCTCGGCGAGTTCGCCACCAGCCCGGTCACGGCGACCATCAAGCACTTCCAGGACGAGTACCGGCGCGCGATCTCCGGCGAAGACCGCGGCCGACCCGACGGCGCAGGCGCCGATTGGAGCCGACGCGGATGAGCAACCTCGCGAACGTCACCATCGACGGCACCAAGGTGTCGGTGCCGAAGGGCACACTGCTGGTCGAAGCCGCGCGCCAGGCGGGCATCGAGATCCCGGTGTTCTGCTACCACCCGAAGCTGAAGCCGGTCGGCGCGTGCCGCATGTGCCTCGTCGAGATCGAGAAGATGCCGCGCCTGCAGACCGCGTGCACGACGCCCGTCGCCGACGGCATGGTCGTGCGCACCAAGGCACCGGCGGCGGTCGAAGGCCAGCAGGCGGTGCTCGAACTGCTGCTCGCCAACCACCCGCTCGACTGCCCGGTCTGCGACAAGGGCGGCGAGTGCCCGCTGCAGGACAACACCTTCAAGTACGGCACCGGCGCCTCGGTCATGCACGAGGACAAGCGGGCGAAGGACAAGGCGTTCCCGCTCAGCGAGCGCATCGTGCTCGACAAGGAGCGGTGCATCCTGTGCTACCGCTGCACGCGCTTCCAGAACGAGGTCGTCGGCGACGAGGCGATCGTGCCGCTCGACCGCGGCGGCGACAGCGAGATCGGCACGCCGAACGGCGAACCGTTCGAGTCGCCGTTCTCCGGCAACACCGTCGAGATGTGCCCGGTCGGCGCGTTGACCGCGCGCACCTACCGTTTCCGCGCCCGGCCTTGGGACCTGCAGCACACGCCCTCGGTGTGCAGCGGCTGCAGCGTCGGCTGCAACGTCACGCTCGACAGCCGCGACGGCGCCGTGCTGCGCGTGATGTCGCGCGACAACCGCAGCATCGACGACGGCTGGCTGTGCGACCGCGGCCGCTACGAGACGATGCCGCCGGTGACCGCACCCGGCCAGGTGGCGCGCGACGAAGCGCACCGCCGCCGTACGCTGCAACCGTACGTGCGCCAGGGCGGCCAGCTGCTGCCGGCGGCGTGGCCGCAGGCGCTGGCCCGCGCGGCGCAGTTGCTCGGCGACCGCGGCGCGGCGCTGGTCGGTGGCACGCTCGGCAACGAGGCAGTGCAGGCGCTGGTCGAACAACTGGCGCCGCGGCTGTCGGGCAACGTCGCCTGCACCGACGACGTCGCCACCGCGTGGCCGGTGCAGGGCCGCATCGCCAACCTGCCGCAGTGCCGCCGCATCGTGCTGCTCGGCCTCGATCCGTGGACCGAGCTGCCGGTGCTGGCGCTGTGGCTGCGCAAGGCGACCACGGCCGGGGCGGCGCTGGTCGTCGTCGGCAGCAAGAACGGTTCGTGGCGCGACACGCGCAGCTGGCTCCGCACCGACGCGCCGATCGCGATGGCGCAGCAGCTGCTCGCCGCCCTCGACGGTGGCACCGCCAGCGAGGACGTCGC
>JBILEY010000002.1:0-51328 GCA_044351865.1 Planctomycetota bacterium
GCCGGCCAGCTGCGCCGAGAGATCGCGGTTGCCCGGATCCGAGAAGTTGCCGCCGGTCGTCCAGCCGGTCAGCGCGGCGAACGTCGACGAGGCGACGTTCTGCCACAGCACCTGCACCGTGCCGTCCGGGTAGAACTGCATCTGGAAGCTGTTCGGCGACGTGCTGGAGAGCAGGTTGACGTTGTTCCAGCTCAGCACGGCCCGCGTCGCATTGGCTTCGAACCACACGTTGTTGGCGCTCGCCGCTTGCGGATTGAACAGCGACCAGAGACCCGCCCAGCGCGGCTGCCCTTGCAGGAAGCTGCTGACGCTGGGCGAGATCTGCGAGGCGTTCGGAGTGCCGGGCGACACGTAGCCGCTCGAGTGGACTCGCAGCTGGGTCGTCGAGCCGCCGGGGTAGGGCAGCGAGAACGGCAGCGTGACCGTGGTCTGCGTGTTCAGCGCCAGCGCCAGGTTGGTGCCCGCGACGGGCGCGTAGGTGGCGGTCGGCTCACCGATGGTGTAGCCGCCGCTGCCGAGCGTCATCGTCATCGAGCGACCGGCGAGGTCGAACCCGCTGAGGGCCGGGAACAGCTGGTAGAACGTCGCCGTGCACGTGCCGCAGGGCGTGCCCACCGAGCTCTTGGTCGCGAACGTCAGGCCGCTGGGGACCTGGCTCTGGATCTGGACCGACAGGGCGCCGGGGCCCGGTCGTGCTTCGTCGATCGTCATCGCGCCAGCACCTGGTGCGATCGAGCAGTCGAACGAGCAGTTGTAGATGGTGTTCCAGTTCAGCGCGTTGGTGCCGACCGCGGTGAAGGCCAGCTCGCTGCCGTTGTTGCTGAACGTCCAGTCGTTCAGCGGATCCGTGTCGATGTCGCGGAACGTCGGGTTGACGACCGTCGCCCCGGGGGCGAGCGGGACGCGGAACGACGCGCCGCCGCGGTTGTTGTCGCAGTTGTGGATCGCGTAGGCGTAGCGATACATGCCGCCGCCGAGCGCCGTGACCTTGCTGGCGACGAAGAAGCGGCCGTCGTCGTTGCCGTTCAGGCCGCTGTTGACCTGCGCGCCCGGCCACCGCGTCAGGATCGAGCCGTAGGCCTGGCCGACGCCGTTGTTGGCGAACGTCCAGCTGCCAGCGGAGCCGGCCGGCGTGAAGCCGCGCGAGGCCAGGTTGTCACCGCGGTTCGCCACGGCCTCGCCCTGGTGGATCAGGTGGATGCCGTAGAAGTACTGCGCCCCGGCGGTGAGCAGGTCCTGTTCCTTCACGGTGACGCGGTTCTTCACCGAGTCGAAGCTCGCCGGGTTGAGGCTGCGCACGCCATCGGCGGGCAGCGGGTAGCCGGCCTGGACCGGATCGCCGATGTCGAAGTAGCTGCCGAGCGGGTTCCACGTGCCGAGCCACGGATCGATCTCGGGTGCCGGGCCGAGCCACACGCGGTCGGCGTTGTTGCCGGATCCGTAGGTGTCGGCACAGTTGATCCCCATCAGCGAGCCGGTGCCGGGGTTCTGGCAGGGACCGCACGTGGCCGTGTAGTTGGTCGAGGTGAACGCGTGCTTGCAGAACGAGCGGTCGCTGATCTGCTCGATGCGGTCGCCGACGACGCGCACGATCAGGAAGCCGAACTTCGGGTGGTTCGGCTGCATCGCCGCCTGCCACGGGATCACCACCGTGCCCGGGTTGCACATCTCGTTGAGCATCGCCATGCCGACTTCACCGTTCGGGAAGGCGGCTCCGCGGCGACCATAGAACGTCAGGTCGTCGATGATGGTGAGTCGACCGTCGAGACCTGGAACGGTGTTCGCCTGGGCGACGAGGGAGGTGGTGAGTGCTGACGCGAGCGCCAGCAACGACGAGGGTCGTAGGGTCATTTCGGCGATGGGAAGGGCGGCAGGGTGCAGCCCCTCGGGGTCGGGAGGCTACCCGCAGGCGACGATCCGCGGCAGGGGCCCCGCCCGCGGCGGGTGCGAGTCACAGCGAAACCGACTGCTCCGCCCACAGCTGGAACTCGCGGTGCTTCTGCTCCTCGGCGCGCGCCAGCACGTCGCCGCTGGCGCAGCGCAGCACGTGCTCGAACACGCGCTGGCCGACCTGCTCGATGCTCTCGAGGCCGTCGATGATGGTGCCGGCGTCGAGGTCGAGGTCGCGGCTCATGCGGCGGAAGATCGGCGTGTTCGACGTCAGCTTCAGCACCGGTGCCACGGCGTTGCCGATCGTGGTGCCGCGGCCGGTGGTGAACACGACGACCTGCGCGCCAGCGCCGATCAGGCCGGGCGTGGACTCCTGGTCGTAGCCGGGGCCCTGCATCAGCGTCAGGCCGCGGTGCGCCGGCGGTTGCGCGTACGGCGTGCAGCCTTCGACGCGCGTGGTGCCGGCCTTCGCCATCGCGCCGAGCGACTTGATGGTGATGTTCAGCAGGCCGCCCTTGATGTTGCCCGGGCTCGGATTGTCGTCGAGCTTGGTGCCGAACTTGCCCGCGTACTCCTTGTACCAGTCGACGTAGGCGAACACTTCGCGCGCGGTGGCGAGGTCCTTCGCGCGCGCGGCGAACAGGTGCTCGCCGCCGCAGAACTCGGGGATCTCGGTGATCAGCACGGTGCCGCCGTTCCGGACCAGCAGGTCGGCGGCGTGGCCGAGGGCCGGATTGGCGGACAGGCCGGAGAAGCCGTCGCTGCCGCCGCATTTGACGCCGAGCGACAGGTGCTCGGCCGACTGCACGCTGCGCTCGGCGCGGTTCACGATCGGCAGCATCTGCTGCACGAGTTCGAGGCCCTTCTCGATCGCGCCCTGCGTGCCGCCGCACTCCTGCACGCCGATCCAGTGCACGGGCTTCTGCGTCGACAGGCCGCCGCGCTGCTTCAGGTACTTCTCGACCAGCGTCAGGTTCGTCTTCTCGCAGCCGAGGTCCATGAACAGCACGCCACCGATGTTCGGGTGGTCGGCGTAGTTCGCCAGCGTGCGCAGCATGACGTCGAGGTTGCTGCCGTCGCTGCATCCGCAACCCTTGTTGTGCGGCAGTGCGACGACGCCGTCGACGTTGGGGAAGCGCGCGCGGCTCCAGTGCGCGTACTCGGCGATGGTCGCGATCTGCAGCGCTTCGTGGCTGCTGCACATGCTGGTCGGCACGATCAGCACGAAGTTGCGGGTGCCGACGCGGCCGTCGTCGCGCAGGAACCCGCGGAAGGTCGCGCGCTGTGCCGGCGGCACGTAGTCGGGCGCCGGGTTGTGCAGCGTGGCCGGCAGGTCGCGCACGACCGGCACTTCGTTGCTCATGTTGGCGTGGCTGATCGGATCGCCGGCCTGGATGCCGCGGCTGGTGCCGATCGGCTGCCCGTACTGCAGCACGAACGTGCCCGCCGGGATGTCGCGCGTGGCGAAGCGGTGGCCGGGCGTCACTTCACCGGGAATCGGCAGCGCGCGGCCGTCTGGGAAGGCGACGACGTCGCCGGCGGCGAGGGCGGACTTGACGATGGCGACGTTGTCCTTCGCCGAGACGACGACGGCACACTGGGCGAGGGGACGCGCGGAGGTGGGAGACGCCATGCGGGCGCGGATGCTAGCGCCATCGCCGGGGTGGGCCATGTTGGCTGCGCGGTGCTTCGGATCCTCTCCCTTCCTCAGGCGTTCCAACCCCATGCTTCGCAACGACCTCTGATGTCCTCCCGAGAATGGGTAGTGGCCGTTACCCAAGTTTGGGTAGTGGCCAATGCTGCCGTTCTGTCGGGGAGCGCTCGTTGGGGGGCGCGCATCCAAGACGCGCCGCTGTCAGAACGTGACCTCGACCGAGCGCAGCGCCGGCCGAAGGCGGTCGCCGGTGCGCCGCGCTTCGTCGAGCAGGGTGCGCGGCTCGACCTGCAGCACCCCGGCGAACACTTCCTTGCTGCCGACCACCACGCGCACCTGCTCGCCGACCGCGAACCACGGCGCGCGGAACGCGAAGCGCCCGCGTTTCACTCCCTTGCCCTGCAGGGTGACGGTCTTCACCTCGCCCTTCTTGGTGATCTGCCAGCGCACCGACACGACCTGCTTCAGCATCGCGCGCACGGTGGTGCGCCGCTGCTCGTCGAGCGACAGGTTGGCCGGCACCGGCACCTGTTCGGGCACGACCACCGCGCGTTCGTCGACCTCGAGCACGAGGAACAGCGGGTGCTCGACGTTCGGACCGTCGGCGAGCAGCGTGAACTGCATCGGCCGCGCGTCCCCGTACGGCGTCGCCAGCAGCGCTGCGCCGGCGTCGCGTTCGCCGGTGAGCGGCTGCACGTGGCCCTGGTCGGCGGCCTCCCAGGCGGTGAAGCGCAGGCCCAGCGTCTGGTGCGTTCGCTTCACTTCGCGCAGGTTCCACAGCAGCTCCGGGTCCTCCTTCGTGCCGCAGACGCTCAGCATCTCGGTGCCGACGAGGTTCGGCAGCAGGCGGAACGACGTGCGCCGCGGTCCACCGCCGCGCCCGACGAAGCCGCGCGCCCAGCCCGGCCGGTGCATCGTGTCGTCCCAGCAGGCGTGGCCGCCCCACGAGAAGCCCGTCCACCACAGCGCGTTCGCATCGCCGCCGGTCCGCCACGCGATCGCGTTCAGGGTCTTCAGGTGCGCGCCGCGTTCGAGGTCCGAGAACTGGTCGGCCATGTAGCCCGACATGCCGGCAACGATGACGGGCTGGTTCTCGGCGCCTGCCAACAGGTCGCCAGTGCCGTTGAACGCGTAGAGCACGGGCAAGAGCTGGCCCTGTGCTCGCTCCGCTGGTGCACGCGCCTTCACCGTCAGCTGCATGTCCCCGTACGGAACGATGAAGCTCGTCTCGCCACGCAGTGGTTCGGGCCGCGTCGTCATCGCGGCCAGCAGTGAGTCGCCGGTCGCGTCGCTGCGCGCCAGCAGTTCGCCTCGAAGGCGCTCGTAGCCAGCGTCGTCGATGGCGTCGAGGCAGGCGGTGACTGCGTCGGTGAGCGGCGACTGGGCGGTCAGCGACGTCGTCAGCAGTAGCGCCGCAGCGAGCGGCAGGAGGCGCATCGTCATGTCGGTCCCCGGTTGCGGGCGGCGTTCGGGCTTCGCCGTGGGGCGAAGTCTAAGCCGCCGCTCGCGCTCGCGGTGGCTGGCTCCCGTCGTGCACCGCGGTCACTTCGCCGGCAGATCGCGCACGTCGAGTCCACCCTGCGCATACAGCTTGCGGAAGCGCGCGATCGTGTCGCGAATGCCCGCCGCCAGCCCCGTGTGCGGCACCTGCGGGTAGTCGCGTGCGAACGCGCGGCCGTCGAGCAGCGGCGGGATCGGGATGCGCGGGCCGCCGATGGTGAGGCGACCGAGCGCGGTCGGGCACTCGGCTTCGATCGTGCGCACGACGTCGGCGACGTCGACGGTGTCGCCGTGCAGGTTGTAGAGCAGCGCCCCTTGCGGCCCGCCGTCGGCGGCGGCGACGAACGCGGCGGCGGTGTCGGCGACGTAGTGGAAGTCGGTCGGGCCGCTGAAGCCGATGTGGAACGGGCGGCCGAGCACCGCCGCCTTCATCGCCGTCGTCGGTCCCGAGGTCAGGCCCTGGTCGCGGCCGACGCCGTAGACGGTCAGCGGGCGCAAGCCGACGCTGACGAGCTTCTTCTCGAGCCAGTAGATGCGCGCCGTGCCTTCGTTCGCCTGCTTGTAGACGCCGTAGTGCGTGACTGGCGCCAGCTGCGCGCTCTCGGTGACCGCGGTGCCGTCGTCTTCGCTCGGGCCGAACACCGCCGCACTGCTCGCATAGGCGATGCGTTGCACTCCGGCGGCCAGCGCTGCCTCGAACACGTGGATCGTGCCGAGCACGTTGACGCGCGCACCGAGGGCGGGGTCCTGACGGCAGAACGGCACCTGCAGGCCGGCGAGGTGCACGATCGCGCGCGGCTTGCACGCGGCGACGGCGCGCTTCGTGGCGTCGAGATCGGTGATGTCGCCGGCGACGAACTGCACCTTGGCGAGGCCGTCCTCGCCGAGCACATCGCGGATGCGGCGGGGATCGCCGCCGAGATCGAACACGACCGGGCGGTCGCCGCGTTCGACGAGGTGCTTCACGACCCAGGCGCCGATGCAGCCGAGCGCGCCGGTGACGAAGTAGGTGTCGTTCATGAGGTGGTGGCGTTCGCCAGTCGGTAGATGCGGGCGGCGTTGCCGCCGAACAGCAGTTCGCGCGTGCCCGCGGGCAGTAGCTCAGCCCAGTCGGCGACGAGCGTGTGTACCGCCGCGTGGTCGCGCGCGGCGAGCAAGCAGACCGGCCAATCGGAGCCGAACATCACGCGGTGTTCGCCGAACGCGTCGAGTGCGCGGTCGAGGTACCAGCGCAGGTCGTCGGCGCTCCAGCCGTGCCAGTCGGCTTCGGTGACGAGGCCGCTGAGCTTGCAGGCGACGTGCGGCGACGCGGCGACGCGGCAGAACGCGCGTTCCCACTCCTCGCGCTCGCCGCGCGCGATGTCGGGCTTGCCGAGATGGTCGAGCACGAACGGCTGGTCCGGCAGCGCCTCGACGAAGTCCGCCGCGGCGTCGAGCTGGCGCGCGTAGACGAGCACGTCGTAGACCAGTTCGTGGCGCGCCAGCGTGCGCACGCCGGCGCGGAAGTCGCGGCGGTAGAGGAAGTCGTCGGCTTCGGCCTGCACGACGTGGCGCAGGCCGACGAGCTTCGGCTCGCGCGCGAGGGCCGCGACCCGATCGCGCGCATCGGGTGTGCACAGGTCGGCCCAGCCGACGACGCCGCGCACGAACGGGTGCTCGCGGGCGAGTTCGAGCAGGAAGCGGTTCTCCTCGTCGCTGCAGCGCGCCTGCACGGCGATGCAGCCGTCGAAGCCGTTCTTCGTCAGCTCGGGCTGCAGGTCCGCGGGCAGGAAGTCGCGCGCGAGGCGCTGCATGCGGGCGTCGATCCAGCCGTACTCCTGCGGGCTGTAGTGCCAGAAGTGCTGGTGGGCGTCGATCCGCACGAGGGGCGGGATCATGAAGGCGCTGTGCTGTCGCGCAAGTGCGCGGTCGGGCTATGCTCGCCGCCGCCCATGACTGCGACCAACTTCCGGACCGAGAACAACACGCTGCGCAAGCTGCTCGGCAATGGGCTCACCTATCGCGTCCCGCAGTTCCAGCGCGACTACAGCTGGTCGGAGCAGGAGTGGGAAGACCTGTGGCAGGACCTGCTCGGCACTCTGCGCGACGACGGCGAGCCGGCCCACTACATGGGCTACCTCGTCCTGCAGTCCTCGGACGATCGCGTTTTCGACGTCATCGACGGACAGCAACGATTGACGACCGTCAGCGTGCTGGTTCTGGCGGTGTTGAAGGGGCTGCAGCGTTTGGTCGACGCAGGCATCGACGCCGCGAGCAATCGCCAGCGCATGGACCAGATCCGTGGTACCTACCTCGGCTACCTGGACCCTGTGACCCTGGTCGCGCGGCCGAAGCTGACGCTGAATCGCAACAACAACAGCTATTGGCAGAGTCATGTCGTTCCGCTCGGAGCGATGCCGCAGCGTGGATTCCGGGCGTCGGAACAGCTGCTGCGTGCGGCGTTCACCTGGTTCGACGACAAGGTGAACGGCCTCGTCGCGTCGGAGGTCGACAAAGGCAAGGCTCTGGCGAGCTTCCTGGAGAGGATCAGCGATCGCCTGTTCTTCACGGTCATCACCGTCACGGACGAGCTGAACGCCTACAAGGTGTTCGAGACGCTGAACGCGCGTGGCGTGCGGCTGTCCGCCACGGACCTGCTGAAGAACTGGCTGTTCTCGCTGCTCGCGCGCGACGGGGCCTCCAAGGAAGACGTTGCCGCGCTCGAGGATCGGTGGGAGGCGATGGTCGGCAGGCTCGGCGCCGAGGACTTCCCGGACTTCTTGCGTGTGCACTGGAACAGCCGTCGCGAGTTCACGCGGCAGGCGGGCCTGTTCAAGACGATCCGGGCCCAGGTCGCCGATCGCGGCTCGGTGTTCGCCCTCTTGCGTGAGATGGAGGAGGACCTCGACCACTACCTCGCACTGGTGGAGCCCGAAGGGTCCAGTTGGTCGGAGACGGCGAAGGAGAGCGCGCGCATCCTGAAGCTCTTCCGGGTGGAGCGGCCGCACTCCATGCTGATCGCGGCCCGCCGGCGCTTCACACCGAACGTGTTCGAGGACGTGCTCCGCGACTGCTTGGTCATCTCTTTCCGGGCGAGCGTGATCTGTGGCTTCAGTGCCGGTGAACAGGAGCGCGTCTTCAGCGACGCGGCGCTGGCGATCGCTGCTGGCAAGCTCGAATCACGGAAGGCGGTGCTCGACCGATTGCGTGCGATCTACCCCGCGGACAAGACCTTTCGAGCAGCGTTCGCGGAGAAGGTGGTCCGGACCACGCAAGCCCGGAACGCGCGGGTTGTGCGCTACCTGCTATGCAGGATCGAACGGCACGTCGGTGGACGCGCCGAGATCTCGTTCGACAGCGACAGCTTCAACATCGAGCACGTGCTGCCGCAGAACCCCGGGACCGAGTGGGGGCAGTTCACCGAGGCCGAAGCGGAAGGCCTCGTCTACCGCCTCGGCAACATGACGCTGACGAAGAGTGGCGACAACGCGGCGATGGGCAATGCCGGTTGGTCGAGCAAGCGCGCGGTCCTCGAGCGCAGTGAGTTCGAGGTCACTCGCCGCATCGCTCGCGAGAACGAGTCCTGGGACGCCGGGCGCATCGCGGCCCACCAGGCGTGGCTGGCGACGCAGGCGTTGGCGATCTGGCGCATCGACGGTCTCTGACGCTCCGGTCGCCTGCGCAGAGCAGCAATGCACGAAGCCGCGACGTTCCCGGTGACCGACGCCTACCGCGGCATGCGGCTCGATCGCTTCCTGCAGCAGATGCTGCCGCGCATGTCGCGCGCGTCGGTGCAGACGGCCATCGCGACGCGCGTGACGCTGGCTTCGGGGGCGTCGGCGAAGGCGAACCGGCGGCTGGTCGTCGGCGAGAGCGTGACGATCGCACCGCACGGGGCAGAGGGAGCGGACGACGGCGATGGTGCGCATGGTGCAGCTGGGGAACACGCGCCGATCCCGGTGCTCGCGCGTGGCGACGGCTGGATCGTCGTCGACAAGCCGGCCGGTCTCGCCACCACGCCGATGGTGCGGCGGCCCGGCGCCGACGTCGCCACGCGGTTGCGGATGAGTCCAGCGCACCGCCTCGATCGCTACACCAGCGGCTGCCTCTTGCTGACCAGCGACCCGCAGCTGGCGCGCGGCTTCGACCGCGCGTTCCGCGAGCATCGCATCGGCAAGGAATACGTCGCCGTCGTCGAAGGCGCGCCGCCGGCGGCCCGGTTCGAGGTCGATGCGCCGCTCGGCGTCGACGGGCACAGCCGCGTCACCGGCAAGATCGCCGTGCTGCCCGATGGCGCGCCGGCGCGCACGGTGTTCACGGTGCTGGCGCGCGATGGCGAACGCACGCTGCTGCGCGCCGAGCCGCGGACCGGGCGGCGGCACCAGATCCGCGTGCACCTGGCGCACGTCGGCTTGCCGATCGTCGGCGACGTGCTCTACGGGCCCGACGAGCGCAACTTCATCCGCTTGCAGCGCGGCCAGCCGTTCGTGGTGCCGCCGGGTCTGCTGCCCGGGCGGCATCTGTTGCATGCACACAGTCTGCGGTTCGCGGATCCGGGGCACGGCGGAGCGATCGAAGTGCAGGCGCCGTGGCCGGCCGATTTCGGCTTCGCCGATGCGATGCGCGGCGACGGGCTCGCCCCGGGTGCGGCGAGTTCCTAGCATCCGCGCGCCCCACTCGCTCCCGCCATGCTGCGAACGCTGCTGCTCGTGTCGTCGTTCGTCGTCGCCGCTGCTTGCGGCGGCTCCTCCGCTGCGGCGCCGGCCTCCGGCAAGCCGCGGCTCGTCGTGATCCCGAAGGGCACGACGCACGTGTTCTGGCAGGCGGTTGCCGCGGGCGCGCGCGCCGGTGGCGAAGCGGCCGGCGTCGAGGTGGTGTGGAAGGGCCCGCTGCAGGAGGACAGCCGCGAGCAGCAGATCCAGCTGGTGCAGCAGTTCGTCGGCGAAGGCGTCGCCGGCATCGCGCTGGCGCCGCTCGACCACGCTGCGCTGGTGCCGTCGGTGCGGGCGGCGCGCGCGCGCGGCATCGAGGTCGTGGTGTTCGACAGCGATCTCGACGGCCAGGCCGGCAAGGACTACGCGAGCTTCGTCGCCACCGACAACCGCGCCGCCGGCGAACTCGCCGGGCGACATCTGGCGCAGTTGCTGGCGGGCAAGGGCAAGGTGGCGATGCTGCGCTACCAGGTCGGTTCGGCGTCGACCGAAGCGCGCGAAGAAGGGTTCCTCGCGGCGGCGCGCGCCGGGGGCCTCGAGGTCGTCGTCGACAACCGCTACGCCGGCGCGTCGGTCGGCGAAGCCAAGACCACGGCGCTGAACCTCGCCGACACGCTGCGAGGCGTGCAAGGCGTGTTCTGCAGCAACGAGCCGACTACGGTCGGCATGGTGCAGGCGCTGTCGCAGCTCGAACTGGTGGGCAAGGTGCAGGTCGTCGGGTTCGACTGCTCGCCGCCGATCGTGCAAGCGTTGAGCAGTGGCCAGCTGGCGGCGATCGTCGTGCAGGATCCGCGGCGCATGGGCGAGCTCGCCGTGCGCCATCTCGCCGACGCCGTCGCGAAGAAGCCGGTGCCACCGCGCGTCGACACCGGCGCCGTGCTGGCGACGAAAGCGAACATGCAGGAGCCCGCGATCCGGAAGCTGCTCGAATGAGCTCGCCGCGGCTGCTGGTCCGCGGACTGCAGAAGCGCTTCGGGCCGACGCAGGCACTCGCCGGCGTCGACTTCGCCGTGCAGCCGGGCGAGATCCACGCGCTGGTCGGCGAGAACGGTGCTGGCAAATCGACGCTGCTGAAGGTGCTCGGTGGCGTGCACGCGCCCGACGACGGCGAAGTGCGGCTCGATGGCCAGCCGTTCGCGCCGCGCGATCCGGCGGCAGCCCGCGCGGCCGGCGTGGCGGTGATCCACCAGGAGCTGGCGCTGGCGCCGCACCTCACCGTCGCCGAGAACCTGTTCCTCGGCCGCGAGCCGCGCCGCGGGCCGTTCGTCGATCGCGCGGCGATGCGCACGCTGGCGCGCGAAGCGCTCGCGCGCGTCGGCCGCGCCGAACTGCCGCCCGATCGACTGGTCGGTGCGCTGCCGCCGGCGGATCGCCAGCTGGTCGAGATCGCGCGCGCGTTGGCGCAGCATGCGAAGCTGCTGATCCTCGACGAGCCGACGTCGAGCCTCGGCGATGCCGACGTGCCGCCGCTGCTCGCGCGCCTGCGCGAAGTCGCCGCCGCCGGCACCGCGGTCGTCTACGTGTCGCACGTGTTCGCCGAGCTGTTCGCGGTGGCGAGCCGCTACACGGTGCTGCGCGACGGCCGTTCGGTCGGCGGCGGGGCGATGGCCGACGTCACCACGGCGCAGCTGGTCGCGGCGATGGTCGGGCGCGAGGTCGCACCGCCGACCGCGCGCGTGCGGCGCCCCGGCGACGTCGTGCTGTCGTTGGACGCGGTGGCGGGCGCGAACCTGCCGCGCGCGGCGACGCTGCAGCTGCACGCCGGCGAAGTGCTCGGCCTCGCTGGTCTCGTCGGGGCGGGGCGCACCGAACTGCTGCGCGCGGTGTTCGGCCTCGATCCGGTGGTGCGCGGCAGCGTGCGCGTCGCCGGCTCTCTCGGGCTCGCGACGCCGGCGCGGCGTTGGGCGCAACGCGTCGGCATGGTCAGCGAGGACCGCAAGGGCGAAGGCGTGATGCTCGCGCGTTCGCTGGCGGAGAACGTGCTGTTGCCGGTGCTGTCGCGACACGCGATCGCCGGGGTGCTGCCGCCGTCGCGTGTCGTCACCGCGGCCGAACCCTTCCTGCGGCGGCTCGCGGTGCGCTGCGCGTCACCGCGCCAGGCCGCCGGCGAACTGTCCGGCGGCAACCAGCAGAAGCTGACGCTGGCGCGCCTGTTCGCCGCCGATTGCGACGTGCTGTTGCTCGACGAGCCGACGCGCGGCATCGACGTCGGTGCGCGCGCCGACATCTACGCGGCCATCGCCGAGCGGGCGCAGCAGGGTGCCGCCGTGCTGGTGGCGTCGAGCCAGCTGCCCGAGTTGCTGCAGCTGTGCGATCGCATCGCCGTGGTGCGCTGTGGCGTCGTGCTGCCGCCGCGGCCGGTGCACGAACTCGACGAGACCCGCCTGCTGGCCGCGATGACCGGAGCCTTCGCATGAACCCGACGGTCGTTCGTCTGTTGCGCACCGGTGGCCCGCTGGTCGGGCTGCTGGCGACGTGGTGCCTGTTCGCCGCGATGGCGGGCGCGCCGTTCGTCGCCTGGCACAACCAGGAACTGATGCTGCTGCAGACCGCCGTCGTCGGCACCGCGGCGGTCGGCGCGACGTGGATCGTCGTCAGCGGTGGTGTCGACCTTTCGGTCGGCGCCAGCGTGGCCCTCGGCACGATGGTCGGCGCGATGGTGCTGCGCGGCGGCGGCAGCTGGCCGCTGGCCGCGCTCGCGACCGTCGCCAGCGTCGCTGCGATCGGCGGGGTGCTCGGTGCGCTCGTCGTCGGCATGCTGGTGCGCGTCGTGCTCGGCGGCGCCGCCGCAGCGGCGGTCGCGATGCCGCTCGCCGGGTCGCCTGGGCTCGCGAGCGCCGTCGCCGCGGCGGTGTTCGTCGCCATCGTGCTGGCGACGCGACGGCTCGGCCGCGGCCAGCCGCTGTCGCCGTTCATCGTCACGCTCGGCTTGTGGGGTGCGTTGCGCGGCCTCGCCAAGGGCCTGGGCGGCAACCAACCGGTCTACTTCCCGGCGAACGATCCGCTGTCGTCGCTGATGCAGCCGGGCTCGCTGCTGCTGCCGATCGGCGTCTGGGTCATGCTCGGCGTCGCGGCCCTCGGGGCCATCGGCCTGCGTGCGACCGTGTTCGGCCGCCGCGTCGTCGCCCTCGGCAGCAACCGCGAGACGGCGCGCTTGTGCGGCGTCGACGTCGTGCGCACCGAATTGCTCGTCTACGTGCTCGGCGGCGCCTGCGCCGGCATCGCCGCCGTGCTGCAGCTGTCGTTCCTGTCGATGGGCGATCCGACCACCGCGCAAGGACTCGAACTGAAGGTCATCGCCGCGGCGGTGATCGGCGGTGCGTCGCTGCGCGGCGGCGAAGGCAGCATCGTCGGCACGTTGCTCGGCGCGCTGATCATGACCGTCGTCGACAACGGCTGCACCAAGCTCGGCCTCGCCAACTGGACGCAGGAGGTCGCGACCGGTGCCATCATCGTCGGCGCGGTCGCACTGGATCGTTGGCGCCAGCAGCGAGGCTGAAGCGCGCGTTCGCTTCTGGATGCACGCGCGGGCCCGGGCGTCTCGCCGTGGGGCAAACGGCGCAGTGCGAGCTCACCTGCGCCCACGCGATCGCCGAAACCGGGCCGGGGATCGGAGGCGGCGTGCTCACGAGGGAGAAGAGAACGTGTCGCTTTCCATCCAGAATCTGCTCCGAGAAATGGTCCGCAAGGGCGCGTCCGACCTGCACGTCAAGGCTGGTTCGGCCCCTGGTTTCCGCATCGACGGTGAAGTGCAGCAGCAAGAGGAGTTCGGGCTGCTGTCGCCGGAGCAGACCGCGGACCTCGCGCGGCAGCTGATGGCGCCCGAGCAGTGGGAGCGCTTCCAGAAGGAGAAGGACATCGACTTCTCGTACGCGGTGAAGGACCTCGCGCGCTTCCGCGTCAACGCGCTGCACCAGCGCACCGCCGTCGGCGTCGTCGTGCGCCAGATCCCCGACCAGATCCCCGACGCGAAGAAGCTCGGCCTGCCGCAGATCTGCCTCGACCTCGCCGCCAAGCCGCGCGGCCTCGTGCTCGTCACCGGCCCGACCGGTTCGGGCAAGTCGACCACGCTCGCGGCGATGATCGACTACATCAACCAGACCGAGCACGGCCACATCCTGACGATGGAGGACCCGCTGGAGTTCGTGCACCCCGACAAGAAGTGCTTCGTCACGCAGCGCCAGATCGGCCAGGACTGCGCGTCGTTCCGCGAGGGCCTGCGCCGCGCGCTGCGCCAGGATCCGGACGTGATCCTGATCGGCGAGATGCGCGACCTCGAGACCATCTCGATGGCGATCAGCGCCGCCGAAACCGGACACCTGGTGTTCGGCACGCTGCACACCACGTCGGCGATCTCGACCGTCGATCGCATCATCGACGTGTTCCCGACCGACGCGCAGCAGCAGGTGCGCGTGCAGATGTCGAGCACGCTGCAGGGCGTCATCTCGCAGACGCTGGTGCCCAAGGTCGGCGGCGGCCGCGTCGCCGCGCGCGAGATCCTGGTCGCCACCGACGCGGTGAAGTCGCTGATCCGCGAGGGCAAGTCGGCGCAGATCCTGAACCTGATGCAGACCGGCCGGCAATACGGCATGACCACGCTCGAGGACGAGCTGCTGAAGGCCTACGGCGAGGGCCTGATCACCGGCGACGACGCCATTTCGAAGGCGAACCGGCCGGACGACGTGCGCAAGCGCCTGACCGACGCCCCGGTCAACAAGGCCCCGGGCCTGGCGACGATGGGCATGTCGGCGAAGCCAGCCGCACCGGCCGCCGCCCCCGCGGGCGCCCCGGCCGCGCCCGCCGCGCCGCGTCCGGCGGCCCCGGCGGGCGCCTTCCAGGTGCAGGGCGTGAAGGCCCGCATGCCGGGTCGCTGAACGGGGCGCCGGCGCGCGCGCTGCGCCGGCATGGCGGCCCGACTGCCGCTGCGGTGGCGTCGGGCCGTTCGCATGGGCGCCACGGGCACCGATCGGGCCGCCCAGGGTCGGCGGTTGCCTGCGCACCGATCGCGGCTATTGGCTGGCGTGCGTTCGCACGGGTCTGGCGCTCCGCCGGGCCCTCCTGCTTGCGCTAGACTGCATCGTCCGCCACGCCAGTTCTCGGCTCTCCCGCCCTGGCCGAACGCGTCCGCCCATGAAGTACGCCCTCCTGCTGCTGTTCTCGTCGTTGCTCGCGTTCCCGGCCGAACTGGCGGCGCAGCCGCTGCCGCCCACGCTGGTGACCGCGACCGTGCCGGTCGGCCCGACCGTCAACGTCGACCGCCCGTTCCCCGGTGGCATCGGCCGCTACCAGCAGTGGTTCTCGGCGAACAGCCTCGCCACCAACGGCATCGAGATGCCGCGCCGCTTGACCCAGGTCGAGTTCTTCGCCGGCACGTCGCTGACCAGCACGCCGGCGGTGATCGACTGCGAGTTCCTGATGGGCTACGGCAACGCGACCGGCCTGTTCGGCAACTTCGACAGCAACTACGTCGCCGGCACCCAGGTCGTCGTCAAGACGCGCGCGAACGTGCAGCTCAGCGCCGGCGGGCCCGGCGCGGTGGTGATGACGGTGCCGTTCAACGTGCCGTTCACGTGGGACCGCGTGCGGCCGGTCGTGCTCGAGATCCGCATCTACGGCAACAGCCTCAGCAGCCAGCCCTTCAACTACAACTTCCAGGGCACTTCGACGGCGTTCGGCGTGTCCCGCATGTACACGGCTGGCAGTGCGCTGGCACCGTCCGGCTCGCCGCAGACCGGCTTCGGCATGCGCACGCGCTTCACCGGCCGACTCGGCGTCAACATCCCCTACGGCGTCGGTTGCGCGGGCGAAGGCGGCATCGTGCCGACCGCCAGCGTCAGCGGCCTCGCGTGGCCGGCGAGCACCTGGACGCACACGCTGTCGAACGCCGCGTCGCAGCGCCTGTGCCTGTGGAGCATCGGCGACAGCAAGACCGACATCGGCGGCGTGCCGCTGCCGGTCGACATCGCGCCGATCTTCGGCGGCAGCGCCTCGAACTGCTTCCTGCGCCACAACGCCGTGTTCTTCGACGCCTTCCTGACCGTCGGCGGCGGCGCGGGTGGCGGCACCGCCACCGTCGGTGTGCCGCTGCCGGCGACCACCGGCTACGTCGGCCTGTCGCTGTTCACGCAGTGGGTCGTGCTCGACCCGCTGTCGTCGAACGGGGCGGTGTCGACGACGTCCGCGCTCGAGAGCATCGTCAGCGTGGTCGGCGGCTGACCGCCGTCCGCGCCGGTCGCGGCCCATCACGGCGCCGCTGCGGTCCTCGCCGCAGCGGCGCCGCGTCGTTTCCGGCCGCCGACGTCCCTCGGGCGATTTGCCGCGATCTGCAGGATTCCGGAAAGCTCTCTCTACTACCGGAGTAGTTGGCGTCGACTACTGTGGTAGTAGTCTGCCGCCATGAAGGGACCACGCAATCTCGGTGACCTGCAGCTCGCCATCCTGCGCACGCTGTGGGATCTCGGCGAAGCGCCGGTGTCGGCCGTCCACGAAGCGCTCGCCGATCGCCAGCTCGCGCTGACGACGATCGCGACGATGCTGCGCAAGATGGAGGAGAAGGGCCTCGTCTCGCACACCGAGCTCGGCCGCCAGTTCGTCTATCGCGCCAAGGTCGCACCCGAGCAGGTGCAGAAGAACCTGGTCGGCGACCTGGTGACGAAGCTGTTCGACGGCGACCCGCTGGCGCTGGTCAACCACCTGCTGCGCGCCGGCGAGATCGAACTCGGCGAGCTCGACGACCTGCGCCGGCAGGTCGCGGACGCGGAGAAGAAGCAACGCAAGGAGCGGCCATGAACTCGTTCCTCGACGGCTTCGTCGCCTGGCTGCTGACGTTCGCGCTGCATTCGACGTGCGCGCTCGGGGGTGCGCTGCTGCTGACGCTGCTGCTGCGCCGTCGTGCGCTGGGCGCGCAGGAAGCGGCGCTGCGCTGGTCGCTGTGGGCCGCACTGCTGAGTGCGACGCTGCAGGTCGCGGTGCTCGGTTCGCCGTGGTCGGTCGGCGACCTCGGTCGTGACGTTCCCGCTCCCGTGCCAGCGGCGACGCCGTCCCCGGCCCCGGAGCCGCTGCAGGTCATGGTCGCGACCGCGCCGCCGGCATCGGCCCCGATCGTCGTCGACGCGGTCGAGGAAGGACTCGACTGGCGCAGCCTGCTCGGTGCGTGTGCGCTGCTCGCCGCCGGTGGTGGCCTGGTCTGGTTGTGGTGCGTGCAGTCGCGCTTGCGCACGCTGCTGGCGGCGCGACGGCCGGAGACCGATCCGCGCGTGCTGACGCTGGCGGCGCGCGCCGCCCGCGGGCTCGGCCTGCAGCAGTCCCCGCACCTGAGCCGCTGCCCACGCATCGCCACACCGATCGCGTTCGGCTGGCTGCGGCCCGAGGTCTGCCTGCCCGAGCGCGTCGACGATCTCGACGATGCGTCGCTGCGCGCGATGCTGGCGCACGAACTGGCGCACCTGCGTCGCTGCGATCCGGCGTGGATGTGGGGTGGTGCGGTGCTGCAGGCGCTGTTCCCCTGGCAGCCGCTGCTGCTGGTCGTGCGCCGCCGTTGGGCCCAGCTGGTCGAACTGCAGTGCGACGCGGTCGCCGCGCACCACGCCGGTCCGACCGCCGTCGCGCGTTGCCTGCTCGACGTCGCCGAATGGCTGCGTCCGGACACGCAGCAGCCGCTCGGCGCGCTCGGCATGGCGGCGCGGCCGTCGGCGTTGCGCGTGCGCGTCGAGACGGCGCTGCGCGGCGATGCGTGCGCCGAGCCGGATGCGCGCCGAGTGCACCTCGCCGGTGGCCTCGCCGTCGGTTTGCTGGTGTTCGCGGCCCCAGGGCTCGCGACCGTGCCGGCCGGCGACGAGCCGCTGCCCGTCGTCGATCGCTTCGACGCGCCGGCGACCGAGAGCGTCGAAGACCGCTTCGCGGCGCCGCCCCCGGCTACAGGCGCGGACGTGTCGCCGGTGGTGCAGCTGCTGGCGGAACTGACCGCCGAACAGCGCGAGCTGCAGCAGGAGGCCGCCGACCTGCAGGCCTCGCTCGCGCTCGCCCCCGAACCCGAACTGCGCGACCTGCAGACGCTCCTGGTGGAGCGTCTGCGCCGTCTGGAGACGCAGCGGCAGCGCCTGAGCGCGCTGCTGGCCGCGCGTGCGAAGGAATCCCGAGCCAACGAAACCAGGTAGTCCCGAGGAGAACCATGACCCCATCGATCCTGATCCGTGTCGCCACCGCCCTGATGGTCGGTGCGACGTTCCTGCCGGCGCAGTCGAAGCCGTCTGCCCAAGGTGGCGGCCCCGCCAAGGCGCGGGCCGAAGCCCAGAGCGCCGAGGACAAGGCTCAGGTCCGCCTGGCCGAGGTCATGGCGATGCTGCAGGACGAGGCGCTGACGCCAGCGCAGCGCGCCGAGGCGACGAAGAAGCTCGAAGAGGTCATGGCCGCGCTCGCCAGCGAGAAGATGGCGACGGCCAAGGCCGGTCAGGAGCCGAAGGTCGTGCGCAAGGTCGAGCGCAAGCTCGGCAAGAACGGCGAGGTCGTCGAGGAGACGGTGACCTCGAGCAGCAGCAGCTCGAACGCCACTCGCGACTCGCAGTCGTCGAGCTCCAGTTCGAGTGACAAGCAGTCGTCCAGCGACAAGAAGTCGGCGAGCGACGAGAAGTCGGCCAAGTCCGCAGACGGCAAGTCGTGGAAGGCCGGCAGCAAGGCCGAAGCCGACGACGGTGGGGGCAAGGCCGAAGGCGGCGAAGACAAGCCGCGGCGGCTGCGGATGCGCTGGTCGGGCGCTGCGCCCGCGAGCGAACCGCAGGAACCGGCGCCGGCGACGGCGCCAGAGGCCAAGAAGCCGCCGAAGGCGCCGCGTGCGCCGAAGGCTCCGAAGGCGGCTGTCGCGCCCGCGGAACCCGCCGAGCCGGTCGAGGTTCGCGTGGTCGAGTTGGCGCCTGGGCAGTTCCACGTAGTGCACGGGGAAGGCGGCGAGCCGCTGCTGCTGAGCACCGAACCCGGCGAGGTCGTCGAGCTGCCGCAGCTGGTGGAGCTGCGGGCCGAGTTCGAGAAGCTGACACCGCGGATCCTGGAGCAGGTGCGCGTGGCGCTGCCCGAGGGTCTCGGTGAGGGCTCGGAAGCGCTCCGCATCGCTCGCCTCGAGCTGGAGAAGGTGCGCGGCCAGCTGGGCACCGAGATGCACGAAGCGATGGAGGGGGCGCGCGAAGAGCTGGAGCTCGCGCGCGTCGAGCAGGGCGAAGCGAGGAAGCAGGCTCGGGTCGAGATGCTGCGCTACCGCGACAGCTTGCAGCGGCACGAAGACGGCAAGCGCGCCCACGCCGGAGCGCTGCGTTCGCACGAACAAGCGAAGCGCGCGCACGACGAAGCGCTGCGAGTGCACGACGAAGCGAAGCGCGCCCACGACGAGGCGCTGCGAGTGCACGACGAAGCGAAGCGCGCGCACGACGAAGCGCTGCGCAGCCACGAAGAGGCGGCGCGTGCGCACGCCGAGGCGATGGCTGCGGAGCGCGCGGTGCAGGACGAAGCGCGTGGTCCGCGCGGCCGGCGGGTGGTCGTCGATCGCGCCAGGGGCCAGCGCGGCGTCGCGGATCGCCAGTCCGACGATCGCCAGTCGGTCGAGCGCGTCTACGAAGTGCGCACGCGCAGCGTCGAAGGCCAGGACGACGAGATCCGCCGCCTGATCGACGAGATGCGCGGCGAGATGCAGGAGATCCGTTCGCTGATGCAGGAACTGCGCGAACGCGCCGACCAAGCACACGAGCGTCGCACCGGCCGCGCTGGGCGTTCGGGCAACAGCCTGCTCGGTGGCCAGCGGCCGTCCGGCTCGTTCCCGGCGTCGGCGGAAGGTCGCGCCGTCGGCACCAGTCCGTTCGGTGCGACGTCGCAGCCCACCTGGCTGGCGCCGGCCGCGCCGGGCAGCACCTTCGGCTCGCAGCCGGTTCCGGGCCTGCCGCCGGCCCCGCCCGCTCCGCCGGTGCCGGGCGACGCCGGCGTCGGCGCGCTGTCGCCGCTCGAGACGCGCGGCGTGCCGGTGCTGCAGGGCCTGCCGGTGCTCGGCAACCTGTTCACGACGCGCACGGCTCCCGCTCCGGCCTCGACGCTGCCGCCCGTCCAGACGCAGCCGCTCGGTCGCTGATCCACGCCGCCGCGGCGGGCGCTACTTGCCGTCGCCGAGCGCCGCGACCTCGACGTCGGTGAGGTCGCGCCCGAACGGGTCGTGCTCGTCGGCTCGCAGTCGCCGCAGCACGACGCGCGCGAACACGTTCGCCGGATTGGTTGCGACCGCGCGTTCGAGCCACTCGATCGCCTGCGCGCGCTTCTTCTGCAGGGAGCACGCCATCGCCGCGAACACCGACGGCCGCTCGTCGTCGTGCAGCACCTTGGCGGCGAACTCGAAGTGCGCGAGCGCCTTCTCGGCATCGTGGCCGAACCACTTCGGCGCCAGCAGCTGGCGCAAGCCGATGGCGACGTGCACCCGCGCATCGTCCTGGCCGCGTTCGCCGGCGCGTTGCAGCGCCGCGTGGATGCGGCCGTTCCACTGCAGCGCGCTGGCGATGCCGGTGATGCGCTGGCTCAACAGGGCCGCTTCGATGCGCAGCAGGTCGGCGCTGTCGTCACCGCGCTGCTGCGCCTTCGCCACCGCATCGAGGCCGAGTCGCACGTCGTCGGCGATCGCGGCCGGCAGTTCGCTCCAGGTCGGTTCGCCGACGCGCAGGCCGCGGCGGTGCGAACGCGCCAGCGCGCGCTCGAGGTGGGCATCGGCGAGCAGGTGCCACGCGGCTGCGTCGTCGGCCTTGGCGGCAGCGGCGGCGCGCGTCAGCTCGGCGACCACGGCGTCGAGGGCTTCGGTCGTGCAGGTGCGGCGGGCGGCGACCACCGCGGCGCGCGGGCCGGCGCCCGTGGCGGCGCTCGGCGTCGGCACCGTCGGCACCGCCAGTTCTTCGTGGGCCCGGGCCCCGAGCAGGATCCACGTCGTGCCGGCGAGAGCGAACGTGGCGGCGACGCACAGCGCGGGGACGAGTCGGGTCATGAGGGCGGCAGCAGCAGCTCGATCGGGTGGCGGACCTGCGCCTTGTGGCCGGCCCGGCGCAGGTGGCTGTCGATCTGCAGCATGCAGCCGGGATTGCCGGTCACGACGAGATCGACGTCCGCGCGCGCGAGGCTTTCGACCTTGCGCCGACCTATTTCGTCGGCGAGCTCCGGTTGCAGCAGGTTGTAGATGCCGGCCGAGCCGCAGCAGTCCTCGGGCCGCTCGTGCGCGACCAGTTCGAGCCCCGGCACCTGCGCCAGCAGCTGTCGCGGCTGCGAACGCACGCCCTGGCCGTGGCACAGGTGGCAAGGGTCGTCGTAGGCGGCCTTGGCCCGCAGTGCGCGCGGCTTCGCCGTCAGCCCGTGCTCGGCGAGGAACTCGCTGACGTCGCGGCACTTCTTGCCGAACGTCGCCCCGCCCTCGTCGCCGAGCAGGTGGCCGTACTCCTTCATCGCGCAGCCACAGCCGGCCGAGTTGTTGACGACGACGTCGGCTTGGGCGAACGCGGCGACGTTGGCGCGCGCCAGTTCGCGGGCCTGGTCCGGCATGCCCGCGTGCACCAGCAGGGCACCGCAGCAGCGCTGCGCCGCCGGCACGTCGACGTCGAAGCCGTTCTGCAGCAGCACCTGCAAGGTCGCGCGGTTGACGCGGCCGAACACCGGCTCCATCACGCAGCCGGTGAACAGTGCCACGCGCACGCCGCGGCGCGCGACACCCGGCGGCGGTGTGTGCAGGCCGGTCGGCAGCGGCCGCCGTTCGGCCGCCGGCGGCACCGGCGGCGCGATCGACGCCATCGCCTTCGGCACGAGCCGCAAGCGCGTCCCGAGCCAGCGCAGGCCGAGCACTTCGGCGGTGCGCAGCAACGCGAACGCGAAGCGCAGGCGACCTTGCCGCGCCACCACGTGCCACAGCAGGAAGCGCACCAGCCAGCCCGCGACGCCCTTCTTCGGCTGCTGGCGTTCGAGTTCGGCGCGTGTCGTCTCGAGCACTTCGCCGTAACGCACGCCCGACGGGCACGCCGTCTCGCAGGCGCGGCAGTCGAGGCAGCGGTCGAGGAACGGCCGGATCGCCTGCGGATCCTGCACGCGCCCTTCGGCCAGCGCGCGCATCAGGTAGATGCGGCCGCGCGGCGAATCGGCTTCGACGCCGAGCACCTGGTAGGTGGGGCAGGTCGGCAGGCACAAGCCGCAGTGCACGCAGTCGAGCGTGCGCGTGTAGGCCGAGACGCCGCCGTGGGCGGCGACGGTGCCGGGGCCTGGGCAGGAATCAGACGAGGCGGCCATGCGGATCGAGGGCGAGCTTCAGTTCGCGGGTGAGACGGGACACACCGGGATCGCCGGCGGTGGCGAGTCCGCGGCGCGGTGCGGCGGCGACGACGACGCGCACCGCGAGCGGGATCTTCGGCAGCGCAGCGAGGGCACGGTCGCTGTCGGCGGCGTTCGCGAACGCCACTTCGCAGCGGTTGCCGCCGTGCCACAGCAGCGCTTGCGCCGATGGCGCAGCAGCGAGCAGTGCTGGCAACTGCGCCGGCAGAACCAGCGTCGCCAGCACTTCGGCGTCGCTGGCGGCGGCGACGTGGTCGCGCCAGTTCGACGCGCTCGCGACGAGGCCGTTCGCTTGCAGCGTCGTGCGCACGAACGCCGCGCGCCCGACGATCCGTCCGCGCACTTCACAGCCGCCGTCGCGCGTCCACGCCAGCTGCAGCACGGCGAGGCCGGTCGGCAGCTGGCGCAGGCGCTGCACCAGCGCGATCGCGTCGGCGAGCGAGAGGCCGCCGTTGGCGAACCACTGCTCGGCGCGCGGCCTCGGCTTCAACCGCAGGTGCAAACGCGTCAACGCGAACAGCCGCCCTTCGCTGCCGACCGCGAGCTTGTGCACGTCGAAGCCGGCGACGCTCTTCACCACGCGCGCGCCCGAACGGAAGAACGTGCCGTCGGCGAGCACGGCCTCGGCGCCGAGCAGCAGCGTGCGCGGGCTCTGTCCGCCGGGTGCTGCAGCGCCGAGCGGATCCGCGGCGAACAGGCCACCGAGCGTGCCTTCGCCCGGGCACGGCAGTTCGAGCCCGAGCGGCTGCAGGGCCGCGTCGAGGTCCGTGCGCAGCACGCCGCAGTCGACGGAGCACGTCTGGTCCGGGCCGTCCAGGCGCTCGATGGTCGCGAGGCCCGTCAGTCGTACGTGCAGGCTGTCGGCCGGTGCGGCCGGCAGGTGATGCTGCCGCGTGCCGCTGCCGACGAGGCGCACGGAGCCGCGGCTCGCGCGCAGCAGGTCCTGCAGTTCGGCGCACGAACGCGGCGTGGCGATCGACGAGGACGCAGCGCTCATCGCCGTTCCTCGTGGTCGAGCACCTTGGCGACCATATGCGGCCACTTCGCCACTTCGGCGCACGCACCGCGCGACGGCAGCACCTTGCCGGGATTGCACAGGCCGCTCGGGTTGAACACCGCGCGCACGCGCTGCATCACCGCGAGGTCAGAGTCGCCGTACATCATGCGCACGTGGTCGAGCTTCTCGGTGCCGATGCCGTGCTCGCCCGAGATGCTGCCGCCGAGGTCGACGCACAGCTGCAGGATCTCGCGGCCGGCGGCGACCGTGCGGCGCGTCTGCTCGGGGTCGCGCCCGTCGAAGCTGATGTTCGGGTGCAGGTTGCCGTCGCCGGCGTGGAACACGTTCGTCATCACCACGCCGTGCTTCGCCCCGATCGCGGTGATGCCGGCGAGCGCTTCCTCGAGGCGAGTGCGCGGCACCACTCCGTCGAGCACGTAGAGGTCGGTGTTCAATCGCCCCATCGCGCCGAACGCACCCTTGCGGCCCTTCCACAGCCGTTTGCGCTCGGCGTAGTCGGTGGCCTCCTCGACGCGCAAGGCACCCTGCTGCGCGAAGAACGCACGCACCTCGGCCGCCTCTTCGGCGAGCACGTCGAGCGGGCCGTCGAGTTCGACCAGCAGCACGGCGGCGGCGTCTTCGGGATACCCGGCGCGATAGACCGACGCTTCGACGGCGCGGATCGTCGCCTGGTCGAGGATCTCGAGCGCTGCGGGCACGAGGCCGGCGGCGACGATGTCGCTGACCGTGCGGCACGCGGCGGTCATCGACGCGAACGCGCCGAGCAGCGTGCGCACACCCTGCTGGTCGCGGCACAGGCGCACGGTGATCTCGGTGGCGATGCCGAACGTGCCCTCGCTGCCGCAGAAGACGGCCAGCAGGTCGGGTTCGCCCGGCCCGCGCGGGCCCGCCGGGCCGCCGAGGTGCAGCAGTTCGCCGTCGGGCAGAACGACCACGGCGCCGAGCACGTGGTCCTGGGTCATGCCGTACTTGAAGCAGTGCGGGCCACCGCTGTTCTCGGCCAGGTTGCCGCCGATCGTGCACACGGACTGGCTGCTCGGATCGGGCGCGTAGTGCAGGCCGTGGTGGTGCACCGCCGTCGTCAGGTCGAGGTTGACGACGCCCGGCTGCACGACCGCGTAGAGATCGTCGGTCGACACGTGCAGCACCTTGCGCATGCGCGCGAGGTCGATCACCACCGCGTCGCCGCCGGCGGTCGGGCCGCCGCTGAGGCAGGTGCCCGCACCACGCGGCACGAACGGCACCTTCGCCGCGTGCAGCAGGCGCACGATCGCCTGCACTTCCTGCGTCGACTCCGGCAGCACCACGGCGCGCGGCCGCGAACGGTGCACGGTGAAGCCGTCGCACTCCCAGGCCAGCAGCGCGTCGGGCGAGGTCAGCACGCGTTGCGGGCCGAGCAGGGCGGTGAGCTGCAGGTCGAGCGAGGCCATCGGCGGGTGCGGCAGCATAGCGAGGCGCGCTGCGGGCTCGGCACGCTGCCTCGGCGTGCATTTGGGGTCGTTGGCGTGTTCGCCGAGCACCTCTAGCATGCGACCCGCATGCGCCTTCCCACGCTGCTGGTGTTGCCGTTGCTCGCTGCCTGCCAGGCTTCGCCCGCACCCGCACCCGCTCCCGCGCCTGCACCCACTCCCGCGCCAGCGGCGTCGGCGGCGCCTGCCGCCCAGAATCCGGTGCGCCTGACCGTCGTGCAGCGCGGGCGTGAGAAGGTGCCCGGCACGGAAGGTCGCCTCTGGATCGAGGTCGACGACGTGACCGCGGGCCAGGTGCTGGTCAAGATCGTCGATCGCATGACGCGCGAGGACGCGCTGCCGCAGCGCTCGATGCGATTTGGCGACGAGGCCTGGTTCCCGCTCGGTGGCGGCACGCGCGCGGTGGTCGTGCTGCGGCTGGCGAACCTGCTGATCGGTGAGGACTTCGTCGAGTTCGCCTTCGGCGAGCCGGGGGCGATGGCGAACGAGCAGATCGAGTCGGTGCTGCGGCGGGTCGCGAACTCGAAGATGACGTTCGTGCGCGAAGGTACGGAGCACGACGCTGTTGCGACCGCACTGTGGCTGCGGCAGCAGTGGTTGACGGCAGGCGACGTCAGGACACTGGCGGCGTTCCTGGCGCGCTTCGTCGGCTCCGAAGGTGGCCCCGTGCCGGTGTGGTCGGTGCGGCTGCCGGGCGGCCGTCTGCTGCCGCTGGTCGAGTGGCTGAGCGGGTCGTGACCGAGCGCGTGGCGGGGGCCGTGGCGCCTCGGCCCGAGTCACCGATGCCAGCGGTCGTTCCGATGCGGCAAGAGCGCTGCCCTCGACCGTCAAGCAATCGGGCTGCGGATGCCGATGCACGTGCCGGTCGCATGCCCCAAGTCCAGGTCAAGAAGGTCGTCGCCGTCTGCTTCCTCGAAGCAGTGAAGATGGCCCTGGACCACCTCGGCGCCTATCGCCTCGAGCTGTCGCAGCAAGGCGTGCCCGGTTCGCCCGACCTGCCGCGCACCTACGGCGAGGTGCGTCGCCTGCGCGACTACCTGCAGCGCTGCGTCAGTGCCTTCCCGGAGCTCGTCGATCTGGACCTGCCGTCGCCCGACGCCGGACTGCTGGTCGCGTGCTGTCGGCGCTCCGTCGAGGCGATGGACCTGCGACTGACCGAGCAGGCGGTGACCCCCGACGAACGCACGTGGCTGCAGCGCAAGCGTCAGGTCGTCTCCGACTGGGCAGTCGAACTGGCGGAGAAGCCGCTGCTCGAGCTGCCGCTGAAGAAGTTGTCGCCGGTGGCGACCGATGCCGCCCGTGCCCTGACGACGCGGCTGCAGAACAAGGTCTTCGGCGACGTGCGCGAACGGGCGAAGATCGTCGCGCCGCAGACTGCTGGCCCGAGCATGACCGCCGGCCTGCAGAGCTTCGGCGACCAGCTGCGCGCGATCGATCCGGCCGACTCCGATCCCGGCAGCGATGCGCTGGCCGGCGCTGCCCGCGGAACGTCGGTGCCGGGCGTCCGCCAAGGCAGCGGGGCGTTCGGGCTCGGTCGAGACACGCTGGCGATGACGCCGGAGGTTGAGGAACAGGGTGCTGCTCGTAGCCGGCCGGCGGGGGCGCCCATGCCCGAGACGGGCGCGCAGGTCGGTGCTTCGATGCTGTTCGAGCCGAGCAAGCTGCGCGATCCGCGGCTGCGCTCCCTCGCCGGGATGGATGCTCGCACCTTCGAGCGCCTGGTCGAGGTCGGCGACCACCGGCTCGCCACCGTGCTGCTGGCGTCGCTGCTGGAGTCCGCTGTGCTCGACTACGCGACGGCGCGCCGCGCCGAGTTCGGCCTCGCCGGCTCGCCGGAGACCTGGAACCTGCAGGACCTGCTGCTGAAGGCGCTCGGCGAACGGGCGGCGCCGCAGGACCGGGCGATGGCCTTCCACCTGTTCGCGTCGCGCAACCTGCTGCGGCCGGCGCTGCAGATGGTGACCCCGGCGGTGGTGACCTCGGCGACGTTCGAGCGCCTGCGCGAGTTCGTGCAGCGTGCGTTGCACGACCTCGGCTACGGCCTCGGCACCTTGCCGCCGGGCGCGCTGAAGGCCGGCGATCTCTGACCCGCGTCAGCGCGGCAGCGGCTCGCCGTCGCTGCCGTCGTTCTGCTGCGGCGCCGTGCCGCGCAGCGCCAGGGCGCGCGCCTCGACCGCGCGGAACACGCGCAGCAGGTTCTCGCCGAGCACCTTCTTCACCACAGCCTCGCTCTGGCCGGCGGCGAGCAGTTCGTAGGTCAGTCGCGGCAGGAACGTCGCGTCGTCGATGCCGTTCGGCACGCACGGCACACCGTCGAAGTCGCTGCCGAGGCCGACGTGGTCGGGGCCGGCGATCTCGAGCGCGCGCAGCACGTGGGCGACGAGGATCGCGAGCGGCGGCCGTTCGACCGGCGGGAAGCGCGCGTCGAGCCCGGCGAGCGCGTCCTTCAGTTCCTGGCTGTCGGCGGCGAACTTGTCGCGTGCGGCCTTCTCCTGGATGCGCCGCGTCTGCTCGCGGGCCGAACGGTTCTTCGCGTAGTCGGCGTCGAGGAAGCCGCAGTTGTAGTTGATCATCACCGAACCGCCGTTGGCTGCGATCGCGCGCAGCATGTCGTCGGTGACGTTGCGCGGGTGCGGGCACAAGGCGCGCAGCGAACTGTGCGAGCAGATCACCGGCGCGGTCGTCGTGCGCAGCACGTCGGCGAACGTCGCGTCGCTGACGTGGCTGACGTCGACGATCACGCCGAGGCGGTTCATCTCGGCCACGACCTTGGCGCCGAGGCGATTGAGCCCGCCCCAGCGTTTCGCCGCCGGCGCGCACGAGTCGGCGAACTCGTTGTGGTTGGTGTGCGTCAGCGTCATGTAGCGCACGCCGAGGCGGTGGAAGAGGCGCAGCAGCGCGAGATCGCCTTCGATCGCGTGGCCGCCTTCGATGCCCATCAGCGCTGCGTGCTTGCCGGCGCGCACCGCGGCCACCAGTTCGTCCGCCGACGTGCACAGCGCCATGCGGTCCTGGTTGCGATCGACGGTGCGCACGAGGCCGTCGATCATCGCCAGGGCTCGGCGCGCGCTGCCGTTCGGCGTGCCCGGCGCCGCCGGCCGCGCCCAGTCGTCGTTGATGCTCTGTGGCGGGTTGGCGAACAGCGGCTGCTCGTCGCCGTAGAAGCGGCTGTCGACGTAGATCGAGTAGAAGACCGCGTCGAGGCCGCCGTCCTTGGCGCGCGGCAGGTCGACGTGGCCGTCGTTCGCGCGCTGGCCCATGTCGAAGCCCTGGTCGAGCACGCGCGTGGTGGTGTCGATGTGGGTGTCGACGACGGTCGCTTCGTGGTGCAGGCGCCAGGCGCGTTGCCAAAGCTCGGCGCCGTAGCCGGCGGGCGGTGGCGGGCACGGCGGGATCGGCGCCTGCGCGAGGGCGTTGGCGGCGGCGAGGAGGGCGACGGCGAACGCAACGGCGAGCTTCGGCAGCGAGGGCGTCATGCGGCCGGCAGCTTACGCGCAGGCGCGACATCGGGATGCCGACCATTGCGCGCCGCTCCCGGTCCCGTATGCAGGGCGCCCCGCCACGCCACCGAGGAACCCTTCTTTGCGTCTGTTCGCGATCAGTGACCTGCACCTGAGCTTCGGCGTCGACAAGCCGATGGACATCTTCGGGCCGCAGTGGGTCGGCCACGCCGAACGCATGCAGAAGGCGTGGGACGCCATGGTCGGTCCGGACGACTGGGTGCTGGTCGGCGGCGACACGTCGTGGGGCCTCGACCTCGCCGAGGCGAAACCCGACCTCGACTGGCTCGGCGCGCGCCCCGGCCAGAAGGTGCTGATCAAGGGCAACCACTGCACGTGGTGGCAGTCGCGCAGCAAGGTCGAGAAGGTGTTGCACCCGTCGATCCGCCTGCTGCAGAACGACGCCGTGCTGCTGCCCGACGACACCGTCGTCGTCGGCACGCGGCTGTGGGATCCGCCGGAGGCGCCGTGGGCCGACGCGCAGTCGGCGACGGTGTTCGCGCGCGAGCTCGAACGCTTCAAGCTGTCGATCCTCGCCGGCCGCAAGCTCGGCGGCTGCGTGCCCGGCGGCAAGCGCACGCTGGCGCTGGTGCACTATCCGCCGCGCTATAGCGACGGCCGCGAGACCGGTGCGGTGCCGCTGCTGAAGGAGGCGTGTGCGCAGGTCTGCGTCTACGGCCACCTGCACGGCAAGGACCACAAGTACGGCTTCCAGGGCGTCGCCGACGGCATCCGCTACTACCTCGCCGCGGTCGACGCGATCGACTTTCAGCCGATCCCGGTCGAGTTCCCGTGACCGGCGAAGGCGCAGCGCGCTGCGTTACGGCGGGGCTCGTGGGCGCTACTCGAACGCGATGAACGCCATGTTCGCCCGCGCAATGCGAACGTTGCCCGTGCTCGTGCTCGCCGCGTGTGCTGCCGCTCCGGTCGGGCGGACGGACGTGCCGGCGCCGCCGACGGGCCCGGTCGCCGCGAGCGACGCGCCGCCGCGTGATCCTCGCCTCGAGTCCTTGGTCGCCGCCGGTCGCGACGCTTGCCTCGCCAAGGAGTGGGCCGCGGCGTTGCCGCTGCTCGACCAGGCCGTCGCCATGGCTGCCGACGACGTCGAAGCGCGGCGCTGGCGCGGCCATGCCTACACCGGGGCAGAGCGGCCCGCGGAGGCGTTCGCCGATCTCGAACACGCGCTGCGCTGCGGCGCCGACGACGCGTGGACGCACTACGCGCGGGCGATGGCGCTGCACAACCTGGGTCGCTTCGAGGAGGCGGTGCGCGGCTACTCCGACGCCTTGGCGATCGACCCGGCGTTCTACAAGGCGTGCGAGTGGCGCGGCTTCACGTTGGCGCGGCTCGGGCGGCCGGTCGCCGCCCTGCCCGACCTCGACCTCGCGTTGTCGCTCGATCGCGGCAATCCACGGCTGTCGGCGATCCGCGGCAAGGTGCGCGCGAGCCTGCTCGACTTCGCCGGTGCCGAAGAGGACCTGTGGCGCGCCGTCGATGCCGATGGCGCCGACGCCGACGCCGTGGCCCAGCTCGGCTACCTGCTGGCCACGGGCGCGAACTCCGACCGGGGCATCGCGCTGCTCGAACGCGCGGTGCGACTCGCGCCGGCGAAGCAGGCGGAGGCGCGCGCGTGGTTGGTGCAGCTGCTGCGCCAGCACGGTCGTGACGACGAGGCCAGCGCGCACGTGGCGGCGTTGCGCGCCGATGGCTCGCTATGGTTGCGGGCCTTGGCCGGCGGACTCGACGGGAGCCTCGACGGCGAGGCCTTGCTCGCCGCGGCGGCGTCGCCGGAGCCGGGGGCGGCGCTCGACGAACGGCCGGCGCGCCGCGTCGCGGCGTGGACGCATCGGGCCTTGCTCGCCGAGCGCGCTGGCGACGTGGCGACGGCGGTCGACGCCCACGCCCGTGCGGTCGCCGCGGTGCGCACGGAACAGTGGGAGTGGGTCTGGTCGCTGCGGCGGCTCGGCGCGCTGACCGGCGAAGGCGTGCGCTGAACTGGCGCCGCCGCGCAGCGCCGTGCATCCTGCCGGCATGCTGCGTGTCTGCGCCGTCGCGTCGTTGGTCCTGTTCGCTGCCTGCCAGTCGTCGAAGCCGGTGATGCCCGAAGGCGAAGGTCGCGGCGTGCTCGCCGCCGATGCGAACCCGCCCGCCGGTGCGCCGACGTGGGCGCAACCGGAATGGCGCGTCGGCGATCGCTTCGAGCTGCAGCGCGGCGACCTCGCGCGCGCCACGTTCGTCGTGGCCGGGCGTCTGCCCGATTGCTACGTGATCGACGGTGGATCCGGGCCCGGCGGCATCTCGCTGCGCCGCGGGCTCGACCTGTCGAACCTCGGCGACTTCGCCGGCAACGGCGAGCCGTTCCACCTGCTGACGCCGGCCGACGTGCGCTACCACTGGCCGCTGTGGGTCGGCAAGCGCTGGAACTGCGAGTTCGTCGACCGCGTGGTCGGCGGCGTGGCGATGCGCATGGAGGCGAGCTACGTGGTCGAGGCGCTCGACTCGGTGACGGTGCCGGCGGGCACGTTCGAAGCGCTGCGCATCGTGCGGCGCGTGCGCTTCGTCGAGGCGGGCGATCAGTACCTGACGCGCGCGCAGATCGTCTGGTATGCGCCGAGCGTCGGCAGCGAGGTGCGGCAGTTGATCGACGACACGCTGGTCGAGATGGTGTCGTTCGAGAAGGCTCCAACGCAGGAGAGCGCGCCCGCAGCGCGCTGAGGTCGCGCGGTCAGCGGTTGTGGCGCGTCCAGCCGGAGCGGTCCATCCAAAGGCTCTCGGCGCGACCGTCCGGCCACTCGACCGGCAGGTGTTCGAAGCCGGTGCCGGCGTTGTCCCACACGTCGCCGAACCAGAACGCCCACGGATCGGTGATCAGCGTGTCGAGCGCCAGCGCGCCGATCGTCGCCACCGGGATCACCGGCACGATCCACAGCACGCCGTTCCAGCGCGGGCTGTTGACGTACATAGCATGGTCCCAGTCGTCGACCGAACGGCGCAGCTGGTGGGGGCCGGCGACGCAGCCGGCGAGCAAGGTGGCCAGCAGCGAGAACGAAGCGAGCGGACGCAAGCGCATTGGTGCAGCTTAGGCGCGAGCGCGGCGGCCTCCCAGCGCGTGGTCAGAACGCCAGCCGCACCAACCAGGCGGCGGCCAGCACGAGCCCCGCCGCGAGCGCGCCGTGCCACGCTTCGTCGCGGCCGAACCACAAGCCGAGGGCGATGGCGACGATCAGCACTCCGGCCTGCAGGAGCCGCCACAGCGGATCGTTCAGCCCCGGCACGTCGACGACGCGGCCGCACGTCGGACAGGCGATCAGCCCACCGAGCTGGTCGGCTCGCGGCTCGAACGCGTGGCGGCAGTGCGGGCAGGTGACCGGATCGCGCACGGACTCAGTTGCCCTGGCGCCCTTCGATCGCGGCGAGCAGCACCGCGGCCCCGAAGACCAGGCGCGGGTCGACCGCGGCGCCGCGCGGCATCGACACCTCGAGGCTGTAGACGAACGGGTTCCAGCGCTGCTGGAACATCGCCTGCGTGCCGTTGCCGGTCTGCAGCTGGAAGCGTTGCGGCACCAGGTTGCTGAGCAGGCGACGCAGCATCGCCATCGCCATGCTGTCCTCCTCGACCTTGCCGATCGGCGTGTCCTTGGCGTCGAGCATCTCCCAGCTGTCGCGCAGGATCGACTTCAGGCCGCGCCGGCGCATGGCGCCCACCTTCTGCTGCGTCTCGCTGTCGACGATGTCGTAACAGGCGCTGAAGTCGACGATCTGCCGGGCGCGGATCAGCATCAGCTCCTGGGTCTGTTCCTCGTCGCGGTAGAGGCGGATGTCCTCGCGCAGCTTGAACGCCTTCTGCTTGCAGACGGCGACGATCGTGTCGCCGTCGTAGACGTGGAAGCTCGCGCCGAACAGCTTCAGGACCTTGCGGCGGAGACGGTACGAACTCAGTTCCCAGGGCTTGGCGGTCATGACTCGGGGCAGAGGGTAGCAGTGGGCGCGGGTCTTTGCGCGGCTACGAGTCGACGCGCGCGGCGACGCGGCGGCCGAGGCGCAGCTGCTTGCCGTCGAGGCCGACCTGCAGCACGTGCGCGGTGCCGAAGCGGTCGCGCATGACCAGGGTCCAATGCTCTTCACGAGCCGGGCCCGACACGATCCACGCTTCGTCGACGCGGCTGCCGTGCTTGGCGCCGGTGGCGAGCACGTCCGGCGGCACCTCGGCGACCGGCAGCGTGTGCGCGCGTTCGAGCACGGTGCCGTCCGGGGCCAGCAGCACCGAGCGGCGGTGCATGGGTTGGGCGTAGGCCTTCTCGATGCGGAAGCCGGCGCCGCGCGGGCCCCATTCGCGGCCGACGAACGCCAATTCGCCGTCGGGGGCCGTCGCTTGCAGCGCCGTGCGCACCGCCGGCGGCAGCAGTTCGATGCCGATCGGAGCGGCGGCGGCGACGATGTGGTCGCCGTCGAGCCACAGCCGCGTCTCGCTGTGCGGTGGCGCTTCCGCCAGCGCGTCCGCCAGCTGCTGGCCCCGATCGGGGCCACCGGCGCAGGCCACCAGGAACACGGGGACGAGCCGGGCGAGCAGGCCGGGCAGGGAAGGCGCGCGCATGGCAGGAGCTTTCCCGTCGACCGGGGGCGGCGCAAGGGCGGCGGAGCCTTGATCCGCGGGGGCCGCCGCCGAGACTGGGCGGCTCGCCATGATCCACCAAACGTTCGCGCAGATCGTCGACTCGCTCGCCGCCAAGACCCCGACGCCGGGTGGTGGTGCGGCCGCCGCGATGTCCGGCTGCATGGGCACCGCCCTGTTCCTGATGGTCGTCCGCTTCTCGCGCGGCAAGAAGGCCAACGTCGATCGCGAGGGCGATCTGCAGCAGGCGGAGACGCTGCTCGACGGCCACCTGAAGCGGCTCCTGCCGATGGCCGAGCGCGACTGCCGTTCGTTCGATCTGGTGTCGGCGGCCTATGGCATGCCGAAGGACGGCGACGAGCAGAAGGCGCTGCGCGAGAAGGCCATCCAGGAAGCGATGGTCGGCGCGATGGTGGTGCCGGAGGAGACGCTGTGCATGGTGCGCGACGTGTTCGTGTGCATGCAGCAGGTCGCCGGCTGCGTCGGCAAGGCGATCGTCAGCGATCTCGCCGCCGGTGCCTCGCTGCTGCTGGCTGCGGCCGAAGGCGCCTTCCTGAACGTGCGCATCAACGCCGCCTTCCTGACCAACCGCGAGCTCGCCGACAAGACGCTCGAGCGCGCCAATGCCGTGCTGGCCGAGGCCCGCCGCCACCAGCAATCGATCGCCATGTCCGTCGACAAGATGCTCGCATGAGTTCCTCCCGCCCGCCGCTCCTCCTGTGCGTGCTCGACGGCTTCGGCGAAGCCGCGCCCGGGCCCGGCAACGCCATCCACCTCGCGTCGCCGCGCACCTGGCTCGACCTGCGCCAGAAGTGGCCGACGACGCTGCTGCAGGCCAGCGGTGAGGACGTCGGCCTGCCGTGCGGCCTGATGGGCAACAGCGAGGTCGGCCACCTGAACATCGGGGCCGGCCGCGTCGTCTACCAGGAGATCACCCGCATCGACCGCGAGATCCGCGAGGGCCGCTTCCAGCAGAACGCGGCGCTGCGTTCGGCGATCGACCACGCGGTGCGCGGCAAGGGCGCGCTGCACCTGTTCGGCCTCGTCAGCGACGGCGGTGTGCACAGCAGCGACCAGCACCTGCTGGCCCTGTTGCGCATGGCCAAGGCCGCGGGCCTCGCCGGCGATCGCGTGGTGCTGCACGCGTTCCTCGACGGGCGCGACACGCCGCCGCGTTCGGCCCAGACCTACGTGCAGCGCGTGCTGCAGTGGATGGGCGAGACCGGCGTCGGCCGCATCGCCACGGTGATCGGCCGTTACTACGCGATGGACCGCGACAAGCGCTGGGAGCGCGTGCAGAAGGCCTACGACGCGCTGACGCTGGGCCGCGGCCACACCGCGGCGACGGCGACGGCGGCGATCGAAGCGGCCTACGCGCGCAACGAGAGCGACGAGTTCGTGCTGCCGACGATCATCGGCTCGCCGGACCACGGCCGCGTGCGCAGCGGCGACGCGGTGATCTTCTTCAACTACCGCACGGACCGCGCGCGTCAGCTGACCGACGCGTTCGTCGGCGCCGACTTCCAGGGCTTCGCGCGCACGACGGTGCCGACGCTGCACTACGTGACGATGACGCGCTACCGCGAGGGCCTGCCGTGTCCGGTGGCGTTCCCGCCGCAGAGCCTCGACGGCATCTTTCCGCAGGTGATCAGCAAGGCCGGCATGCGGCAGCTGCGCATCGCCGAGACCGAGAAGTACGCGCACGTGACGTTCTTCTTCTCCGGCGGCGACGAGAAGGAGTATCCCGGCGAACGGCGTGTGCTGATCCCGAGCCCGAAGGTCGCGACCTACGACCTGCAGCCGGAGATGTCGGCGGTGCCGGTCACCGACGCGCTGCTGCAGGAACTGGCGTCCGGGCAGCGACCCGACGTCACCATCCTGAACTTCGCCAACGCCGACATGGTCGGCCACAGCGGCCTGGTGCCGGCGGCGGTGAAAGCGGTGCAGACGATCGACCAGTGCCTGTCGCGCATCGTGCCCGCCTACCTCGCCCTCGGCGGCACGGTCGCGATCACCGCCGACCACGGCAACGTCGAGACGATGATCGATCCGGTGACCGGCGAGCCGCACACCGCGCACACCACCAACCCGGTGCCGCTGATGATCGCCGGCGAGGCGGTGAAGGGTCGCACGCTGAAGGGCGGTGGGCGCCTGTGCGACATCGCGACGACGCTGCTGCCGCTGCTCGGGCTGCCGAAGACCTCCGGCATGGACGGCGTGGACCTCTTCGCATGAACACCCGCTCCTTCGTCGTCGTTGCGGCGCTGTCGGCCGCGCTCCTCGCGCAGGAACCGCCGGCGGCCCCCGCACCGGTGGTCGACGTGCGCGCGCGCATCGCCCCGCTGGTCGCCGCGGTCGATCCGGCGCGCATCGAGGCCTCGGTGAAGGCGCTCGTCGGCTTCGGCACGCGCCACACGCTGTCGCGCACCGACAGCGACACCGAAGGCGTCGGCGCCGCGCGCCGCTGGCTGCAGGCCCAGTTCGAGGCGATCGCCGCCACCAGCAACGGCCGCATGGTCGTCACCCGCCAGGAGGCGACGGTGCCGTGCGCGCGGCCGGGCATGCCGACGCAGGTGCCGATCGTCAACGTGATCGCCACGCTGCGCGGCAGCAGCGATGCCGAACGTGTCTACGTCGTCGGTGGCCACTACGACTCGCGCAACGCGCGCGGCGAAGACAAGGAAGGGCCTGCGCCCGGCGCCGTCGACGATGCGTCCGGTACGGCGGTGGCGCTCGAGGCGTGCCGTGTGCTGGCCGCCACCACGTTCCCGGCGACGATCGTGTTCGTCGCCTACGACGCCGAGGAGCACGGCCTGCTCGGTTCGTCGGCGCACGCCGCGGCGCTTTTGGCCAGCGGCGCGCGCGTCGACGGCATGCTCGGCTGCGACATCGTCGGCAACACGCTCGGCATGGACGGCGTGCGCCGCGACGGCCACGTGCGCTGCTTCAGCTACGCCCCGAGCGGCAACGACAGCTTCGGCCGCAGCCTCGCGCGCGCGGTGACGCTGGCGGCGCGCACGCACATGCCGGACTTCGGCGTGCAACTGGTGCTGCGCGGCGATCGCTTCGGCCGCGGCGGCGACCACCGTTCGTTCTTCGAGCAGGGCTTCCCGGCGGTGCGCCTCAGCGAGCCGCGCGAGGACTTCTCGCGACAGCACCAGAACGTGTCGCAACTCGATGGCGCGCCCTACGGCGACGTCGCTGCGTTCTGCGACTTCGCCTACACCGCGAACGTGACCCGCGTCGTCGTCGCCACGTTGGCCGAGCTGGCGGTGGCGCCGCCGCCGCCGCGCGTGATCGGCGCGCAGCTGCGCCGCGATCGCTACGACACCGAGATCGTCTACGAGCTGCCGCCGAGTGCCACCGGCTGCGAGTTCGTCTGGCGACTGACCACCGACGCCGACTGGACGCACGTGGTCACCGCTGCCGAGGCGAAGCCGCGGCCGACGCGCACCAACCGCAACCTGGCGACGCTGCCGGGCGTCTGCCTCGACGACGTCGTCGTCGGCGTGCGTTCGCTCGGCCCCGACGGCAGCCGCAGCCGCGTGGTCACGCCGCCCGAGCCCGATCGCTTCGAGCAGCGGCCGAAGGCGGCCGCCAACCCCGATTCGGCCGGCCAACCCGGGCCGGCTGGCCAACCCGAGCAAAGGCAGGAACCCCGATGAACGCCATGCCGTGCCGCCGCCCGTTCGCAGCCGCCGTCGCCCTGCCGTTGCTGCTGGCGCTCGCCGCGTGCGACGCCGGCGCCGGCAGTGACATCGGACCGCGGTTCACCGCGCTGCCGAACACCAGCAGCCGTGCCGTCGTGCTCGACGACCAGGGCCGCGGCGTCACTGGCGCGCGCATCACGCTCGCCGACTCGGATGCGTCGACGTTGACCGGCCGCAACGGGCGCGGCGACCTGCTGGTGCCGCTGCGCGCGCGCGAACGGGTGCGGGTGCAGGTCGACGACGCGGCGGCGACCGCCGGCGACGTGCTCGGTGGCTACGTGGTGTCGTTGGCGTGTCCGGGGCAAGACCTGCCGCAGGTGCTGTTCGTGCCCGATCTGCCCGATGCGGCGTCGGCGACGATCCCGACCGGCACGCAGACGGCGACGACCACGATCGCGGCCGTCGGTGGCGCCAGCCTCCAGGTGGCGAACGGCAGCAGCGTCGGCACCGCCGACGCCGCGACGACGGTGACGCTTCGCCTCGGCGAACTGCAGCGCGCGCACCTGCCCGGCGAACTGCCGACCGTGGACGGCCAGGCACTGCTGTTCTCGCGCGGCGTGCTGGTGGCGCCGGCGACGACGACGTTCGCGCCGGGCGCCACGCTGGAAGTGCCCGACGACCTGCTGCCGACCGGCAGCGTGTCGTTGTTCCGCCTCGATCCCGACAGCGGGCTGTGGGGCGACACCGGCATCGCCGCGGTCGCCGCCGGCGGTCGTCTCGTCGCCAGCGGCATCGTCGCCGGCGGCCTCTACACGTTCGCGATCCCCGTCGATGCCGCGAACATGCGCGGACGCGTGATCGCGCCCGATGCGTCGCCGGTGCCCGACGTGCTGGTGCGCGTCGACCAGATCCAGACCACGACCGACGCCGACGGGCGCTTCGCTGTCGACTTCGTGGCCGCGGTGCTCGGCGACGGCTCGGGGCGGTCGGCGACGATCGAACTGTTCGCCGGCGGTTCCTGGCTGCCGGTGCGGCGCGCGACGACGGTCGCGGTGGCGCCCGGCGACGTCGACGCGGGGGAACTGACGCTCGACACGCTGCGCGCCGCCAACGTGCGCGTGCAGCAGATCGTGCGCGGCCGCGGCGACGGCCTGCAGCCGCTGCGCCTGTCGTCGCAGAGCGGCGACGTCGCCGTGTGCCTGACCAGTGACGAGATCGGCCAGGGCATCGTCGAAGACCTGCCGAACGGGTTCTTCGGCTTCCAATCCGGGCGCCCGCTGAATCGTGCCGAACTGCTCTACGGGCAGGTCGTGTCGTTGTTCCAGGACGACCGTCGCTGGCTCGACGCCTCGCAGTTCCTGCAGCGTCGCGGCTGGATCGCGCCGGGCCGACGTGCGCGCGCCTACGTCTGCGACGCGCTCGGCGGCGGGCCGATCCGCGATGCCTCGGTCGTCGTCGGCCGTGTCCCGGGCCAGGGCCTGGTGTCCAAGACCGGCGACGGCGGCTCGGTGTTCGTCGATCGCGACGCCGACGGGCGTGCGACCGCGAGCCATCGCCACGTGCGCGACGGCCGCACGATCGTGCACGCGTTCTCGATCGAGGACCCGTTCGGCGACCACCTCGAGATGACCTTGCAGCGCACGCTGCGCACGCCGGTCGCGGCGTTCGACCGCCACGGCCTCGTCCAGGGCTCGCTGACCGGCGTCGACGTCACGCGCGAACACTCGCTGCGCGCCACGCGCCGCATCGACCTGCAGGAATGGTGGTCGGAGCTGGTCGACGGCGAACGAGCGGCCGCGCGGCTGCCGATCGACGTCGATCCCGCGGCCACGCACGGGGCGTTCGTCGTCGGTGTGCCGAGTGCTGGTGGTCACCTGGCGGCGATCGAGTTCACCTCGTCGGGCGGCGTGCGCACGCTGCAGAAGGTCGGCCTGCTGCAGGACGTCGTGCCGGTCGAAGGCGAACGCATCGCGCGCGACCTCCCGCTCGCCCTGCCAGCGGCCACCGTGTTCGACGTCGTCGGCGCCCTGTCGGGCCTGGCGCCCGAGATCGTGGTCGCCGACCTGCGCGCCGACCTTGCCTTGCTGCAGCCGTCGGGCCGGGTCGTCGACGTGGCCCGCGACCTGGCGCTGACCAGCGCTCTCGGCGACGACCTGCGCGTCACGCTGCCGGCACTCGCCGGCGAGCTGGCGACTTCGCGATGGCTCGCGTTGTTGCGCAGCTCGAGCAGCAGCGGCGGCGTGACGTCGTCGCACGCGACGCTGCTGACGCTGCCCGACACCAGCGGCACCACGCGGTTGCCGTCGTTCCCGACGCTGTCGTCGCCGGCTCCGGGCGCCACCGTGGCGGCGAGTGGCTTCACGGTGACCTACGCGGTGCCGGCGAGTGCGCGCTACGCCACGATCGAGCTGCGCAGCGAGAACGGGGCAGAGACCCTGCTCTGGCAGGTGCTGCTGCCGCCGACGACGTCGACGTTCGCGTTCGTGACGCTGCCAGTCGACGTGCCGACGCCCCTGCTCGCCGGCCGTACCTACACGCTGACCCTGTCGGCGTTCTTCGGCGACGGGTTGCTGGCGACCTCGGTGAGTCCGTACGACGATCTGTCGACCTACCCGCAGTCGGTCGGCTCGGCGGCGCTCGGCATCCGCCAGGTGGCGCGGCGGGCGATCACGATCACGGCCAACTGAATGCGCTGCCAAGGCACGCTGCCGTCGCTGCTGCTGCTCGCGTGCGCAATGTCGTCCGTCGCCTCCTGCCGCACGCGAACCCGCGCGGTGCCGCTCGAGCAGCAGCTGCAGGCGGTGGCGCTGGCGCTGCGTGACGGTCGGCTCGAAGGGGCCACCGAACTGCTCGCGGCGGCGCGTGCGCGGCACGGCAACCAGGCGGCGGTGGCGACGTGGAGTTCGGTGCTCGCCGAGCTCCTGTGGCGCGACGACGACGCGGTGCGCGAGATGCATGCGGCCGTGCGAGCCGCGGTTGCCGCCGGTGCTTCGGCGGCGGAGGTGGCGGAACTGCGCGGCCGCCTCGGCGACCTGTTGTTCCAGGCCGGGCGCTGGGGCGAAGCGTGGACCGCACTGACAGCCGACCCCGGGGTGTCGCCGCAGCGCGCCGCGTTCGCGACCGTCGCCGCCGAGCTGCCGAGCGTGCGCCAGCCGCGCGGCCCGCTGCTGACCGAGCAGCCGCTGCTGCCGGGCGACACCCCGGAGTTCGTCTGCGGTGCCGGCGGCCGTCAACGCCCGTTCGCGATCGACACCGGTACGTCGATGACGACGCTGGGCCGTTCGTTCGCCGAGGAACTGGCGGTCGCGCATCGCGTCGCCGCCGGCGAAGCGCTCGACAGCGGCGGGCGCAAGCTGCCGATCGAGGTCGGCGTGCTGCCGCAGTTCCAGATCGGCGACGTCGACATGGGGGCGACGCCGGTGCTCGTCGTCGACGATGCGGCGTTGCGCCTGCGCGACCTGTTCGGCGGCGCCGAGCGCGTGCCGCGCGGTGTGCTCGGGCTCGACCTGCTGGCGGCGATGCGGCTGTCGATCGACCCGGAGCGCAGAAGCGTCACGCTCGAGCTGCCGCGCGGTCTGCCGGCGGACCAGTCGGTGCAGTGTGTGCGCGTCGACGGCCGCTGTCTGGCGCCGGTGACGATCGAAGGCGTGCGCTTCTGGTTCGTGCTCGACACCGGCGCCAGCCACTCGAGCCTCAGCGACACCGGCCTCGCGCGCCTGCCGGACGGCGACGCGCGCGCCGTGCCGACCTACCGCCGCGTGCGGACCGTCGGCGGCGGCACGGTGGCCGTGCGCGAAGTGCGCGGCCTGGTGCTGCGCTGCAGCGAGGCGCGCTTCGCCGGCGTGACGCTGCCGGTGGTGCCGCGCGGCCAGGGTGGCATGTTCCCGGTGCACGGTGTGCTCGGCATCGACCTGCTCGGCCGCTGTCGCCTGACGCTCGATCGTGGCCGGGCGCGCCTGATCGCGCCGTCGTGAACGAACGCCTCCGCCGCCTTCGCGGTGGCCGGGCTCGGCGCTACAACCAGGCGGATGGAGGACCTCGCCTCGCTGCTCGATTCGCTCGACGTGGGCGTCGCCGACGTCGTGGCCGACGGTGTCCTCGGCGATCGTGTGCGGCCGCGCAATGGCCCGATGCGCGCCGTGCTGCGTGCGCTGGCGGCCCCGGTCGGTGGCGAGGTGCATGTGGGTGACGAGGTGCCGTTCGCGAGCCTCGGCCTCGATGCCGACGAACGCGCGCAGCTCGAACGCGGCGACGCGATCGCCGTCGCGAGCGGTACGAACGTCTGGTCGCTGCGGCGCCGCGGCCGCTGGTTGCTCGCGAGCGACGTCACCGCGCTGCGTCACACCGAGAGCCTGGTGCTCGCCAGCGCGCGCGCGGGGGCGCTGGCCCGCGTCGCCGGCACGTTCGTGCACGACCTCAACAACCACCTGAACCTCGGCCTCGCGCTGTTCGGCCAGTTGCGCACGCTGACGCCGGACGAGTCGGAGCGGCAGCTGTGCGATGCGCTGGCCGGCGGGGCGCAGCTCGCCGCGCAGCTGGCGCGAACGCTTGCGCGGCTGCTGCAGCGCGACGCCGGCGCCTGCGAGGTGGTCGCCGCCGGGCCGGCGATGGGCGAGGCGCTCGCGTCGATCGCGAAGCTGTGTGCGCAGCGCGAGATCGCCGTGGCGAGCCGCATCGACGTCGCCGTGTGCGTGCGCGCGAGCCAGGCCGAGCTCGCGGGCCTCTACGTGCAGCTGCTGCTGGCGCTGGCCGAGCTGCGGCCGCGCCGCTTGCAGGTGATGCTCGCTCGCGAAGTGCTGCCGATCGCCGGCGGGCGGCCGCGGCCGTGTGCACGCACCGTGGTGACGATGCACGGACTCGCAGCCGAAGCGCGTCGCACGCTGGCGGCGGCCGCGCTGTCGCCAGCGGGCTCCTTGCGCGATCTGGTGGTCGCCGGACACCACGGCCAGACACTGCCGCAGGTGGTGCTGCTCGCGTTCCGGCTCGGTGGCGAGTTCCTGGTCGCCGACGTCGGCGACGCGGTCGAGGTCACGTGCTCGCTGCCGGCGGTGGCGACTTCTCGAGCGTAGCCAGATCGGTCGCCGCGGCGACGCCGTGTTGCAGCGCGCGCTGGCGCGCGGCGTCGAACTCGTGGCCGCCGAAGCGAACGTCCTGGTAGGCGGTGAACGCCGCGGCGATCGCGGGTTCGAGCACCTGCTCGCGGCGCAGCGTGCGCGCGAACGCTTCGAGCGTCTGGCCACGATGGCGCGGATGCCCGGCCGCGGCGAGCTGCTTCAGCAGTTGGGCGAGCAGGCGGCGCGCGCGGCGGATCGGCGTGGCGAGGGCCTGGGACGGTGCGTCGGTGCCTCTGCGGCGCAGCGGTCGAAGTGCCAGCAACAGGGTCAGCACCAGGACGATCGCCGGCAGGTACGGACGCGACAGCTGTTCGCGCAGGCCGTCGAGCCAGATCTGGATCGACGAGCGTTCCGGCGGCGCCGCTGCGGGTTCGCTGTCGTCGCGCGCCGGCATCGGGTTGCCGCGTTCGCTCGGCGGCGTCGGATCGAAGACGACGTAGCCGAGTCCGTCGAACGGCACCTCGACCCACGCGTGCGCGTGTTGCGAACCGTAGGTGCGCACGCCGGGCTCGGTGCTCGACGGCTGGCCGCCGTGCAGGCCGACACCGAGGCGGCACGGAACGCCGCGCAGGCGCAGCAGCAACGCCGCCGCGGAGGCGAAGTGCATGCAGTAGCCGCGGTGCTCGCCGTCGGCGAACAAGAAGTTCTCGACCTCGTAGGCGAACGGCCCGGACGGTTCGGTCAGGCGGTCGTAGCGGCAGTGGCGCGAGAGTCCGGCGGCGATCGCCTCCATCGCCGCGAACGGGTCCTCGGGCACGTTCCACTCGGCGAGCAGCCGATCCCAGCGTTCGCGCTCGAGCGCGCGCGGCAACGACAGCAGGCCGAGTTCGCGCGCGTCGTAGGCCAGCGGCGCGCCACGGCCGAGCACCGGCAGTGGTTGGCAGCGCAGCTCGTACGGCTCGGGACTGGTCGCGTCGGTCGGCCGCAGCCAAAGTCGATTCGGGTCGATCGCCAGCCCGTCGAGGCCGTGCACCGACAGCGTGTGCGGCGTCACGAACACGAAGTTGTGGCCGCCGGCGAAGCGTTCGACCAGCAAGCGCGTCGTCGGCAGGCCTGGCTGTGGCTCGCGCAGCTCGACGTCGCCGCTGGCCAGCTGCGGCAGCAGCTCGACGTTGCCGTGCTGCCACTTGTCCATGCCTGGACGCGCGAAGAAGCCGGAGCGCAGGTAGAGGTCGGGCGGAACGTTGGCGCCATCGAGGTCGCGCACGCGCGCGAGCAGCTCGCCGCCGAGGCCGGCGAGTGCGCCGCCGCCGTCGAGCACGAAGCTGTCGTCGAGCCCCGGCGAACGGCGAGCTGCGGTGTCGTCGGGCTTCGCCTTGCTCGTCGCGAAGCTGGCCGGCGATGGCAGCCAGCCGAGCGTGCGATCGACGGCGAGGGCGGCACACAAGCCGCCGAGCAGCATCGAGCCGAGCGCCGCCAAGGCGCCGTGGCGCAGCGGCACGCGCGCACGCGCGGTCACGACGGCCCCCACGGTCCGCAGGCTCAGGTGGCTCTGCGCGCGCAACGCGCAGCACGCGGCGATCGCCCAGGCGGCGATCCACGGCATCTGCTGGCCGGCCAGGATCGCGCCGACCAGCAGCATGCAGAACGACAGGAACAGCGCGAGCGAACGGTCGGCGTCGTTGCCGCGCGCGGTGGCGAAACCGAGCGGCGGCAGGATCGTGCACGCCAGCGCCGCCGGTTGGGTCACCGGCCCTTCCAGCTGCAGCGCCAGCGCACAGGTCGACACCTGCAGCGCGATCGCCAGCAGCGTGCGCCACCACGGCGAGCGCGCGAGGCCCGGAAGCAGCCCGAGCACGACGCCGGGCAGCAGGAACGCGAAACGCCAGGTCGGTGGCACCATCGTCGCTGGCAGCGCGGCGATGGCGATCGCCGCACAGGCGGCGGTGGTCAGCCACGCGAGGCGCACGGCCAGCGGCGGCGTGGGGTGCTTGCCGTTCATTCGAAGTCGCCCCCGACCAGCGTGACTTCGCCCGGCATCGCCGCGAACTCGGGGGCCGCCAGGTACGAGCCGGCGGGGATCCAGTAGCAGTGCTCGAGGTGGCGCAGCGCGTCGAACTGCGCCGCCGGCACCGGCCGGTGCGCCGTCGGCCCCGCTTCGGCCAGCAGCGTCAGCAGTTCGAGTTCTTGCGCGGGCCCGCGCACCAGCAGGTCAGCGTGCTCTTCGGCGAGCACCAGGACGCGGGCGGCGGCGCCGTGCTGGCGCAGCGTGTGCAGCAGCGACGCGCAGGCGCCGAGGCTCCATTCGAAGCGGCGCAGCCCCTGGTTCAGCGGCCGGCGCGGCGGGCGGCGCAGGTCGAGCACGATGCCGACCAGCTGCGGCACGCGGCCCTGCGTGACGCGACGCACCAGCGTGCCCAGCGCCGCGCTGCGCAGCGCGTGCACGAGCCGCGCGTCCTCCTCGGGCAGGTGTTCGCGCAGCGAGTGGAACTCCGGGCCCGGCAGCTGCGAACGGTCCTGCGGCGCCTGTTCGTGGGTTGCGATCGCGCGCACGAGGTCGGCACGCAGCGGCACGCGCGCGGGCTCGGTCACCAGGTCGGCGGCGATGCGCACCGCCGCGCGCGTGCGCAACAGGCCGAGTGGCCACTGCGACACCAGTTCGAACGCGCGCTCCAGCTGGTGGCTGCGCTGGTGGCTGCGCTGCCGCACCTCGACGCGCACGGGCTCGCCCGGCGGCAGGCTCGGCAGCAGCGCCGGCGCTTCCAGGCGCATCGTGCGCGGTTCGCGCAGCAGCACCTCGCGCAGCGGGCGGTTGCCGTGGTGCACCAGCGTCAGCGTCTCGGTGAACGGCGCGCCGGCGACGCAGCGGCGCGCTTGCACGCGCACCTCGGTCGCGTGCAGCCGGCGTTGGCGCAGCACGAGGTCGACCAGCAGCGGGGCGGTGAGCAGGGCCGCGGCGAGGCGTGCGTTCGGATCGTCGCCGAGCCACGCGGCGCCGGCGGCCAACGCGGCGAGCCACGCCACGACGCGGCCGCGCATGGTCAGTTCGAGCGTCGTGGTCTGCGGCTCCGTCGGCATCGCGGCGCTTCGCTCAATCGGGCATCGGGGTCGCGGCCAGCACTTCGTGCAGCAACGCGTCGGCGTGCGCACCACTGCGCGTGGCGATGCGGTGCGCCCAGGTCGGCAACAGCAGCGAACGCACGTCGTCGGGCACCACGTAGTCGCGGCCGTGCACGAACGCGCGTGCGCGGCAGGCGCGATGCAGCGCCTGCGCCCCGCGCGTGCTGACGCCCTGCACGGCGTCGGTCGCCGAACGCGTGGCGCCGGCGAGGGCCACCATGAACGCGACCAGTTCGCGGTCGCAGCGCACGGCGTCGACCGCGGCGCGCGCTGCCAGCAGGTGCTCGCGGCTCGCCACGGGCTTCAGGTCTTCGGCGAGCCGATGGCCGTCTTCGCGGGCGACGACGTCGATCTCGTGCTCGGCGTCGAGGTAGCCGATGCGCAGGCACAGCAGGAAGCGGTCGAGCTGGTTCTCCGGCAGCGGATACGTTCCCGCCGACGTCGACGGGTTCTGCGTCGCGATCACGAAGAACGGATCCGGCAGCGGGTGCGACGTGCGATCGACGGTGACGCGCCGTTCGGCCATGCACTCGAGCAGCGCCGACTGCGTGCGCGGCGGCGTGCGGTTCAGTTCGTCGGCCAGCAGCACCGACGTGAACACCGGGCCTTGCCGGAACGTCAGCTCGCCGGTCTTCGGCTGGTAGACCTGGGCGCCGACGATGTCGGTCGGCAGCAGGTCGGCCGTGCACTGGATGCGCTGGAAGGGCAGGTCGAGCGCCTTTGCCAGGCTCTTCGCCAGCAGCGTCTTGCCGACGCCGGGCTGGTCCTCGATCAGCACGTGGCCACCGGCGAACAAGGCGATCAAGGCGAGCTCGATCGCTTCCTCCTTGCCGCGCAGGCTCTGGCCGATGGCGTCGAGAAGCAGGCTGGCGAGTGGGGTCATCCGTTCGGCGCGTGGGACGGCGCGCATGCTACCTCGGGGGTGCTCGGGATGGACTGTGGGGTGGCGGCTGCAACGTGACTCGACCAGGGGCGGTTCACCGCCGCTCCAGCCTTCCCTCGCGCCCCGGGGCCCGGCTACCCTCGGCCGGGTGAGCAAGCAAGTCGTCGCATCGTTCCAAGCCAAGGGGCACTTGATCGACTCGGGTCTGCTGTCGGACGCGCTCGAGGCGGTCCAGGCCGCCGGCGCCGCCTACCGCGTCGTGCGCCTCGACATCGGCAAGCAGCGCCACGACGAGAGCCAACTCGAGCTCGAGGTGCAGGCGCCGAACAAGAAGGTGTTCGACCGCGTGCGCGCCGACCTGATGTCGCTCGGCCTCAGCGAGACCGAGACGCAGGACGCGACGTTCGCCGAGGTCGACATCGAAGGCACGGCACCGGAGGGCTTCTACTCGACGACCAACCTCGCCACCGAAGTCCGGGTCGGCGGGCAGTGGCTGCCGGTCCAGAACCAGCGCATGGACGCGACCGTCGTCGACGACAACGGCACGCTGCGCTGCGTCAAGCTGCGCGACCTGAAGAAGGGGCAGAAGCTCGTCGTCGGCTTCTCCGGCGTGCGCGTCACGCCGTTCACGACGCGCAAGCTGCAGGAGGGCAAGTTCGGCTTCATGCAGGGCGGCGTCAGCAGCGAGCGTCGCCTGGAAGCGCAGGTCGAGGACGTCGTGCGCGAATGGAAGCGCGTGCGCGCCGAGGGCCGCAAGGTCATCGTCGTCGCCGGCCCGGTCGTCGTGCACGTTGGCGCTGCCCCCACCCTCGCAGCGATCCTGAAGGCCGGCCTGATCGACGGCCTGCTGAGCGGCAACGCGCTCGCCGTGCACGACATCGAGGTCGCGCTCTACGGCACCAGCCTCGGCGTCGAGCTGCAGCACGGCCGCCCGGCGGTGCACGGCCACATGCACCACATGCGTGCGATCAACACGATCCGCCGCTGCGGCAGCATCCAGAACGCGGTGCAGAAGAAGGTGCTGAAGAACGGCGTCATGCACGCGGCGGTGCAGGCGAAGGTGCCGTTCTGCCTCGCCGGCTCGATCCGCGACGACGGCCCGCTGCCGGACACCGTCATGGACCTGATCGAGGCGCAGGCCGGCTACGCGAAGATCCTCGAAGGTGCCGGTCTCGTGGTGATCCTGAGCTCGATGCTGCACGGCATCGGCACCGGCAACATGATCGCCGCCGACGTGCTGACCGTCTGCGTCGACATCCACCCGGCGGTCGTCAGCAAGCTCGCCGACCGCGGCTCGGCGCAGAGCCAGGGCATCGTCACCGACGTCGGCGCGTTCCTCAGCGTGTTGGCGCAGCAGCTCGGGGTGACGGTCAAGGGCTGAACGGCCGAGGCGATTGCGAGGCGGGTTGCCGAGCGCGTTCGTAGCCGCTCTTCCGCCGAAGCGAGCAACACCGTGCTCTGCCGCCGATGCGTGCGATGAACCCGAACACCCAACAACACGCCGGTCAGAACCACCCCTCCAGCTTGGCGGTGGCGGTCGGTGTCTTCTTCCTGTCCGGCTTCGCCGCATTGACCTACCAAGTGGTCTGGCAGCGGCTGCTGATCGTGTTCGCGGGTGGCGACGTGCATGCCGTCACCTTGATCGTCACCGCCTACATGGGCGGTCTCGGACTGGGGAGCCTGCTGGGTGGCCGCCTCGCCGATCGCCTCGGCGTCCGCCGAAGCCTGTCGGCGTTCGCGCTGGTCGAGTTGTTCATCGGCGCGTTCGCGATGGTCAGCAAAGGCCTCTACTACGACGTTCTCTACGACGTCATTCCACCGACCGCCAGCCTGACGACGCGCACGGTCGTGCTGTTCGCGAGCCTGCTCTGGCCGACCCTGCTGATGGGCATGTCGCTGCCGCTGCTGGCGCGAGCGCTGACGCCCACGCTCTCCTCGATCGGCCGCGTGGTCGGTGCGCTCTACGGGTGGAACACGCTCGGCGCGGCCAGCGGCGCCCTGATCTCGACCTGGCTGCTGCTGCCGCGCCTTGGACTGCACGGGTCGCTGTGGTTCGGAGCCGCCTGCAACGTCCTCTGCGCAGCCGCCGGTTGGTGGCTCGCGAGGCAACCGGCCTCGGCGCCGACGGCCAGCCCGGCAACAACGGAGCCGAAAGAACGCGAATCGGCCGGAGCGGACGCAGCCGCTGATCGCAATCTGCGGTTCGCCAGTTGGGCGGTTCTCTACGGCGTGACCGGGTTCCTCGCCCTGGCACTCGAGATCGTCTGGTTCCGCGTGCTGGGCGTGATGCTGAAGTCCACGGCCTTCACCTTCGGCACGCTCTTGTTCGTGTACCTGACGGGCTTCGGCCTCGGCGCGGCGCTCGGCGGTCGCCTCGTGCGGGTCGTGAAGGACCACGGCATCTCGTTCCTGATGCTGCAGGCCGGTGCCATTGTCTACGCTGGCGCTGCCCTGATCGTGGTGTTGCTGCTTTCCGAATTCGGTGTGCCGGCCCGCCTCGTGCAGTACTTCGGCGAATACGAGCCGCTCCAGGTCCACGAAATGGCGTCGTGCGCGAGGCACCTGCTCGACCTCGACCTCGCGGCATCCCGGCCGTTCTTCCGGCTGATCGGACTCTATGTCCTGTTGCCGGCGGCGCTGATCGGGCCGTCGACGTTGCTGATGGGCCTGAGCATGCCGTGCCTGCAGCGCGCCAGTCACGAGTCGATCGACACGCTCGGCCGGCGACTGGGGATCCTCCTCGCCGTCAACATCCTGGGCAGCATGCTCGGAGCTGCACTCACCGGGTGGCTGTTGCTGCCGGCTCTGGGCACCGCATCGACGTTGCGCTGGCTGGTGGCGGCCGCAGCGCTGGTCGCGGCACTGGCCGTACTGCAGCACCGTCGTCGCCACGGCACCATCTCGCCGACGGCAACAGGATTGGCGGCAATGGCGATCGCCGTCGCGGCAGCTCTGCCCGGTGGTGCGGAACTGTGGGCCCGCCTGCACGGCACCAACCCCCAATCGGTGATCCAGCGCGAGGACGGCTCGGGAATCTCGGTGCTGAAGCAGGAGCCGGGCGGCCGGACAGGCGTCTTCGTCAATGGGCTCGGGCAGAGCTGGATCCCATTCGGTGGCATCCATACAGCGCTCGGGGCCCTGCCGGTCCTGATGCACCCGGCGCCGCGCAAGGTGCTCGTGATCGGACTGGGTTCCGGTGACACCGTGTTCGCGGCCGGAGCGCGCGGCGAAGTGGAGCGCCTCGTGTGCGTCGAGATCATCGGCGCGCAATTGGAGACGCTGCGCGAACTCGCCCGCACGACCGGGGACCCGGGCGTCACGACGCTGTTGACGCACCCTCGCTTCGAACATCACGAGGGCGACGGTCGTTCCTTCCTTCGCCGTTCCGGCCAGTTGTTCGACGTGATCGAGGCGGATGCGATGCGCCCGACCAGCGCATTCGCCGGCAATCTCTACTCGATCGAGTACTTCCAGCTCTTGGCGGCCCACCTTGCGCCGGGTGGCATCGCCGTCACCTGGGCACCGACCGAACGGGTGCGGCGAACCTTCCTGGCCGTTTTCCCGCACGTGCTGGCCTTCGGCGACGTCTTGCTGGGCAGCAACACGGCGATCGAGTTCGACGCGGCCACGATCGAACAGCGCGCCGAGGCCGTGGCGGACTACTTCACGCGCGCGTCGGTGTCGATCCGGGACGTGATGCGCCCACTGCTGCAGTCCCCGCCGCGGGTCCATGGCCCGGAACATCCCCGTCCGATGATCGATCTGAACACCGACGTGTACCCGCGCGACGAGTTCGCGCTGCCTCAGTAGTTCTCCATCCGGGAAGAACGGACCCCGAGGGATGGAACGCAGCCACCGTGGCCTGCCCATCTACCGCGGTCGTTTCGGATCGTCCCGAACGCTGCTCGTCCCTCGATCCCGCTCCGGCTGCGTCCCGCCGTGTGCCGATAGGAGCGATGCCATGGGATCCCTGCTGTCGGTCGCCCTCTCGTCCCTGCTCGTCGCCGCAGTCGTCGCGCAGGCCCCAGCGCCGACGGTTGCGCCGAGCCCGGCGAATCCCAACCCGATCCCGGCGCGCAAGCAGCCGAAGCTGCCGCCGCGCGAGGTCGTGCTGTGCGGTGCCCGCGACGGCGCCCCGCCCGGCGAGTTCGGCCTCGGCGACGGCGGTGTCGCGCTCGAGCGCGGCGAACTCGTCTTCACCGAACACGGCGTTCGCACGCCGGGCGGTGTCGACGTCGATGTGCGCTCGGTCGGCGTCAAACTGACGTTCCCTTCGGGGCGCGAACTGCTGGTCGCACCCGACGGCCACGTGCACCTGCGCACCGGCGAGATCGGCGGCCCGTTCGCCGGCGGCGTCGAACTGCGCCTCGCCGACGGCGCGCTGGTGCGCATCGTGCTCGTGCCCGGCGCCGACCTGCGCCTGCGCGACGTGTTCGTCGTGCACGGCGAACGCGCGCTGCAGCCGTGGCGCCGCGGCGCGCCGGCGACCAACACGCAGCGGCCTGGCGGCTGGCCGGGCTTGCACGTGTCGTGCTGTGGCGACGGTGGCGAACTCTACCGAACGGTCGCGCTCGGTCCGCTGCTCGTGCTCGATCGTGTGCTGGTGCCGCAGGCGCGCGAGGACGCGGCGCCGAAGGAGCGCCTCGTCGTGCTGACGCAACCGCTGCTCGAGTCGCTGACGCGCATGCCGCGCCAGCATCGCGAACCCGACGCGCCGGTCCGCCAGGCGGTCGCCGCGGTGACGGCGGTCGCCGACAAGGGCGAGCTGATCTTCCCGGCCGGAGCGGCGCTGCGCCGCGTCGAGCGCGAGCAGTTGCGCTGGCGGCTCGAAGGCGGCTTCGAGCTCCAGCTCGACCTCGACGGCCCGATGGCGCCGCGCCTGCAGTTGTTCACCGGCCGCGCGCCGGTGGCGATGGTCGAATGGACGCTGCGCGGCGATGGGGCGGCGTTCCTCGCCAATCCGCGCGACGAGCAGGTCGGCAAGCGCTGGCATGGCAACGGCACGCGCCTTGGCCGTGTCGTCACCGACCTGCAGGCCAACGAGGAGTTGTTCGAACGGCCCTACGCGCTGCAGGTGATCGAGCGCTTCGCGCACTGAGCTGCGACGGCGATCGACTGGGTTCGCGATACGTCGCCTGCCGATAGCGCGGGCGATGCGCCTGCTCGTCGCTCTCGCCGCGTTCGTGATCCTGCTCGTCGCCGGTGTCGTCGGCTTCGTGATCCACAAGGAATCGCAGCGATCGCACACCGGTGGCCGCGCGTCGAACGGTGCGCCGGCGGTGTCGGTCACCATGGAACCGGTGGCGACGCTGACCGTCGGCGACGCGATCGACGTCGACGCCAGCGTGCCGCAGCAGGGCTACGTGATCGTGGCGTTCGGCGCGGTCTTTTGAGGCGCGTGCGCCCAACTCGAGCCTCAGTTGGAGGCTCTGACCAGGAAGCGTCCGGACGTGCGCCTGCGCCGCATCGACATCGAGTCGTGGGATTCGCCGGTGGCGAAGCTCTACGGCGTGCGCAGCCTGCCGCTGCTGTGGCTGTATCGCGACGGTGAGGTGGTCGCACGCGGTACGCGCGACGTCGTCGACGAACTGAACGCGCTGCGCTGATCGCCGGCGGCGCGTGCCGCGCGGTCGCTACTTGCCCTTCGTGCCGACCGCTTCCTTGGCGCGCGACGAACGGTGTTCCTTCAGCGCCGCTTCCACTGCGGCGTCCTTCTTGTCCATGCGCTGCAGGGCGTCGTAGGCCGTCTGCGTGTTGGTGGCGCCGAGCGCCAGCAGCAGCGCGGCGCGGTCCTCGGTCTTGGCGGCGCCGCGCAGGCGTTCGCCGAGCTTCGTCGCCGCCTGCTCGCCGTGCAGCGCGCGACCGATGCGGCCGACGGTGCGTGCGTACTCCGGGTCGGTGACCTGGCCGAGCGACACGATCAGCGCGTCGAACACGCCGTCGAGCTTCTGCTCGGCGCA
>JBILEY010000333.1:0-6059 GCA_044351865.1 Planctomycetota bacterium
CATCGACTGGCGAATCGGCAACTGGTGAACGTTCGCGCACGGGCTGACGGAAGGCCGAGGCGCTGCCGCGCGGCCCGCCTGCGCTATCGTCCCCGCGATGTTCGCCGCTCGCCTCGTCGCCGTCGTCTTCCTTCCGTGCGCGCTGTCCGCACAGGATCCCGCCACCCAATCGCCGGCCCCGCGGCGCCCGCGTTGGCAGAGCACGCTGGACCTGCCGAAGGACCTGTGGCGCGACGTCACCGCCGACACGATCGGTACCACCGCCGAGTGGACCAACAAGGTCGAGCTCGCCGACGTCGACGGCGACGGCCGCGTCGACATCCTGTTCGCCAACGGCGGGGACTACGAACGCGCCGGCACGCCGGTGCCGAGTCGCGTGTTCCGCAACGTCGCCAGCGGCAAGTGGCCGGAGATCACCACGCAGGTGTTCGGCGACGCGTTGTTCCTCTCGCGCGTGATCAAGGTGCGCGACGTCGACGGCGACGGCCACGCCGACGTGTTCGTCGGCACGACGTTCCAGACGCAGAGCCGGCTGTTCCGCGGTCAGGGTGGTGGGCGCTTCGTCGATGCGACGGCGACGCACCTGCCGGCGACGCTGCGTTCGATCGGCGATGCCGAGTTCGGCGACGTCGACGGCGACGGCGACCTCGACCTCGTGCTCGCCGACTGGGGCGACGGTTCGCCGATGCAGAACAAAGGCGCGCCGCCGCTGCTGTGGCGCAACGACGGGGGACGCTTCGTCGACGCCGGCGCTGCTTCGATGCCGGCGTGGGCGGTGCGCTTCTGCTGGGAACTCGAACTGCTCGACGTCGACGGCGACTTCGACCTCGACCTGCTGGCCAGCAGCAAGCGCAGCCCCGGCTCGTTCCTGGCGCACAACGACGGCAAGGGTCGCTTCGTCGATGCGAGCGCGCAGCTGCCGCAGTTCACCAACAACTACGAGTTCGAGGCGATGGACCTCGACGGCGACGCCGTGCTCGACGTGGTGACGATCAACGACGGCAAGGGCGAACAGCGCTTCGCCGAGCACGTGTTCCGCGGCGACGGCAAGGGCGGCTTCGTCGACGTCACCGCCGACTGGTGGCCCGTCGCCGACAACCCGCGCTGCGACGACAACATGGTCGCGTTCCTCGACTACGACAACGACGGCGACGCCGACTTCCTGATCGGTTCGCTCGACGGCCCCGATCGCCTGCTGGTCAACGACGGCAAGGGCCACCTGCGCGCGGGAGCGCCGGTCATCACCGGCGACCCGACGCGCGGCACGCTCGGCATCGCGTTGGCGGACCTCGATGGCGACGGGCGACTCGACCTCGTGCACGCGCAGGGCGAAGTGGCGAACGCGCTGCACGACGTCGTCTGCTTCGGCCAGGCGATCGCGAAGGACACCGCACCGCCGACGATCGGCGCGTTCGTGCTGCCGGCGGAAGCGGCGGTGGGGGCGAGCGTGGTCGTGCAGCTGCGGGTGCACGATCGCAAGAGCCCGTGCATGCCGCACGACTGGAAGCAGGTGGTGCTGCGCTGCCGGAGTGGCGAGCAGGAACAGGTCGTGCCGCTGCAGTGGTACGGCGAGTTCCTGTGGCGGGCGAACGTGCCGACGGCGGCGGCCGGTGCGATCGAGGTGACCGTGGAAGCCGTGGACGCCGCCGGCAACGTCGCCCGGGCGCCGGCGCAGACGGTGCGCGTGCGGTGATGGGGAGAATCCACTCCATTGCGGACGCGATCGTGGCTTGGTTCGCCGAGAGGTGACGGATGTCGCAACTCGATCTGGTTTCGGTGCCGACCTACCTCGCTGGCGAAGCCGTCGCGGGCGAGCGGCACGAGTATGTCGGCGGCCTGGTGCATCCCGTGCCAAGCGGCAGCAACGCCCACAACCAGATCGCGTCCAACGCCCTGATCGCGCTCGGATCGCGCCTGCGTGGCCAGGGCTGCCGCGCCTTCAACTCCGACACCAAGATCCGCCTGCGGTTGCCGTTCCAGGTGCGCTTCTACTACCCGGACGTGTCGGTCGTCTGTCGGCCCAACCCGAAGTCCGACGCGTTCCAGGACGAGCCGGCGGTGGTCGTCGAGGTGGCGTCGCCGGAGACGAGGCGCATCGACTCGGGCGAGAAGCTCGAGGCCTACATCACCTTGCCGTCGTTGTCGGTCTACCTGCTGGTCGAGCAGGAGGCGCCTCGTGTCGTCGCCTATCGCCGGAGCGATGGCGGGTTCGTGCGCGAGGTCTACGCCGGGCTTTCTGCCGTGGTGCCGTTGCCCGAGATCGGCTGCGACGTGCCGCTGGCCGAGATCTACGACGGCATGCAGTTCGGCCCCGACCTCTGACGGCACGGCGCCTGGCGAAGCGAAGCCTGGCCGCGTTGCGAAGGCGACACGTAGCCGGCTCCCCGCGCGGCCCCAAGGTCGTCTAGGATGGCCAAGCCATGCCCCCGGTGCCTCGTCCGCGTTCGCGCGTCGGTTCGTTCGTCGCCGCATCCCGCCTGCTCGCCTGCGTGTCGCTGCTGGTCGCGTTCGCGTCCGCGCAGCACGAAGGGGTCGAGCCGGTGCCGAAACCCGCGGCGAACACGATCGACTTCGCGCGCCAGGTGCAGCCGATCCTGGCCCAGCACTGCTACACGTGCCACGGCCCCGACGACAAGAAGCGCAAGGCCGACCTGCGGCTCGATCGCCGCGACGATGCGTTCGCCGTGCGCGAGGGTGGGGCCGCGTTCGTCGCCGGGGATCCCGAGAAGTCGATGGCGCTGCGCCACATCACGTCGAGCGATCCTGACGAACGCATGCCGCCGCCGGACGCCGGCGACGCGCTGAAGCCGGCGGAGATCGCGACGCTGCGCGCGTGGATCGCGGGCGGGGCGCCGTGGAGCGAGCATTGGGCGTTCGTGCCGCCGGTGCGGCCGCCGGTGCCGACCGTGCGCGAAGCGACGTGGCCGAAGAACGACGTCGACCGCTTCGTGCTGTCGCGGCTCGAACAGGAAGGCCTGCGGCCGAGTGCCGAGGCGGCGCGGGCGGCGTGGCTGCGGCGCGTCACGTTCGACCTGATCGGGCTGCCGCCGACGCCGGCCGAGCTCGACGCGTTCGTCGCCGACCAGGGTGCCGACGCCTACGAGAAGGTCGTCGACCGCCTGCTCGCCGATCCGCGCTACGGCGAACGCATGGCCACCGACTGGCTCGACCTCGCGCGCTACGCCGACTCGAGCGGCTACCAGCGCGACACGCCGCGGCAGGCGTGGAAGTGGCGCGACTGGGTGATCGAGGCGCTGAACGCGAACATGCCGTTCGACCAGTTCACGATCGAACAGCTCGCCGGCGACCTGCTGCCGAAGCCGACGCTGAGCCAGCGCATCGCGACGGGCTTCAACCGCAACCATCCGGTCAACACCGAGGCCGGCGAAGAGCTCGACGAGTACCGCAGCGCCTACGTCATCGATCGTGTGCACACGACGGCGACCACGTGGCTCGGCCTGTCGGTCGGTTGCGCGCAGTGCCACGACCACAAGTACGACCCGATCAGCCAGCGCGAGTTCTACGGCTTCTACGACTTCTTCAACCACGTCAAGGAGAAGGACAACGGCTTCGGCCGCAACCCGAAGCCGGCGATCCCGGCCCCCGGGCCCGACGACGAGCCGCGCCTCGCCGACCTGCAGCGCCGCATCGACACGCTCAAGAAGCGGCTCGATCGCAGCGATCCGCTGACCGACGAGGCGCAACGCGAATGGGAAGCGGCGGCGCGTGCACGGATCGGGGCGCCGCTTTCGTGGACGCCGATGGTGCCGACCGAGCGCATGGCGAAGCACGGCTCGCGCCTGCAGCCGCAGGACGACGGTTCGATCCTGGCGACCGGGCCGGTGCCGGCGCGCGACACCTACGAGCTCGTGTTCACGCCCGGCAAGCGCACGATCCACGCGCTGCGGATCGAAGTGCTGCCCGATCCCTCGCTGCCGCACGGCGCCTCGGGCCGCGCCGACGACGGCCGCTTCATCCTCGCCAAGATCGAGGCGCACTTCGCCAGCGTCGCCGACAGCACCGACCCGCCGGCGATCGTCTGGTCGCTGGCGCAGGCCGACGTCGTGCAGCGGAGTGACGAAGACGAGCACTACCTGACGGCGATCGAGCCGGGCGCGATCGCCGGGGCCGCGGGCGTCGTCGAGGAACGCGACGACGACGGCGACGAGGAGTCGTTCAAGTTCGGCTTCGGCGACGGCTGGTCGGTCGCCGGCGACGAACGCAAGGAACCGCGCGAGGCGCTGCTGGTGCCGAGCGAGCCGCTGGTGTGCAACGACACGTCGCTGCTGCGCCTGTCGTTGACGATGGGCACGCCGTCCAAGTTCAAGAGCCTGATCGGCCGCTTCCGCATCTCGGTGTGCGAAGAGCCGCGTGTGCGCACGCTGCTGCTGCCGCTGCAGCCGTCGACGTGGCAAGCGCTCGGCCCGTTCGTCGCCAAGGACGTCGACAACGCGCTGGCGACCGCGTTCGCGCCCGAGCAGGACTTCGCGACCGCGCAGTGGAAGAAGAAGTACGACGCGCCGGTGCTGCCGAAGGAGCCGCCGAAGCCGGCGAAGGGCGCCGCCGAAGGCAAGGACGCCAAGGACCCGAAGGCCGGCAAGGACGAGAAGGCGGAGCCGAAGGGCGAGAAGGCCGAGGCGAAGCCAGCAGCTGGCGACAAGCCGGCGGCCGCCAAGCCGGCGGAAGTCGCCGATGCGGCGGCGCCACCGCGCGCCGAGGGCGAAGCCGGCGACGCGGGCGAAGCCGAGGTTGCTGGTCCGGGCGATGCCGGCCCCGAGGGCGAAGCGAAGTTGCCGCCGAAGCCGAAGCGACTCGCCTGGCAGGAGCGCCGCGACTGGCGCGATGGTCGCAGCGCGTCGCTCGCGGTCGAAGGGCCGGCGGCGGCGTGGTACGTCGCGCGCAAGGTGAAGTGCGAGACGCCGCGCACGATGACGCTCGAGTTCGAGGGCGGCGTCGCCGCCAAGGTGTGGCTCAACGGCACCGTCGTCGCCGAGTACGAACCGGCGCTCGAGCCGACTCCTGAAGCCGCAGCAGCGAAGGCGAAGCTGCAGGCCGAGAAGAAGAAGGCCGACGCCGTCGACGAAGACGAGGTCGAGATGTTCTTCCGCCGGCGCGGCGAGGCGCCGGAGCCGCGCAAGCTGCGCCTCGGTCTGCGCGCAGGTGACAACCATCTGGTGCTGAAGCTGGTCGGCAAGGGCTCCGGCAAGGCGCCAGCGGGACCGCAGATGCCGCCCGAACTGGCGGCGGCCGTCGCCATGGGCATGGTCGACGAAGACGAGGTCGAAGAGATCTCGGCCAAGTTCGGCGGTCGTGGACCGCGCGGCGGTGGCCTCGCGTTCTCCTGCCGCTTGCGCGCCGAAGGCGACGACCTGCTCGACTACGCGACGATGCAGTCGCTGCGCGCGCCGGTGGCATCCGTGGCGCCGACCGCCGAGTCGAACGCCGGAGCGCCGGCTTCGGTCGTGGCGGCCGTGGCCATGGCGCCGACGAACGCGGCGACCGAAGCGACGACCGTTCCTGCCACCATGCCCGCGCCAGCGCCGGTGCCCGCCGCGTCTGCCGACGAACAGAAGCCGAAGACGCCGGCCGAACGCCGCACGGCCGCCGTTCGTCGTTGGTACCGCACGCGCATCGACATCGCCGGCCGCGTGCTGTTCGACGAGCTCGTGCGCCTGCGCCGCGAGAAGCAGAAGCTCGAAGCGAAGCTGCCGTCGGCGCTGGTCATGGAGGAGCTGAAGACGCCGCGCGAGACGCACCTGTTCGTGCGCGGCGACTACCGCAAGAAGGGCGAGAAGGTCAGCGCCGGCACGCCGGCGGTCTTGCCGCCGATGGCCGCCGACCTGCCGAAGAACCGGCTCGGCCTCGCGCGTTGGCTGGTGTCGCCGACGCATCCGCTGACCGCGCGCGTCGCCGTCAATCGTGCGTGGCAGCAGCTGTTCGGCCTCGGCCTCGTGCGCACGCCCGACGACTTCGGCATCCGCGGCGCGCGGCCGAGCCATCCCGAACTGCTCGACTGGCTCGCCACCGAGTTCGTGCGGACGGGCTGGAACCAGAAGCAA
>JBILEY010000334.1:0-6053 GCA_044351865.1 Planctomycetota bacterium
GCCACCCGAACGCGCACCGATCCCCGGCCAGGACCCGGCGGTGCCGCCGCCGCCCGAGCCATCGCCGGCGCCGGCGCTGCCCGAAGCGAGCGACGCGCTGCCGGTGCATGGCAGCTTGTGGCTGCGCTACCGCGCGCGCCATGGCGGCGGCGCCACCGACCACGACGTGGTGGGGCGGCTCGGCGTCGACATCGGCCGCGCCGACCGCGATGCGGTCACCGCGCACCTGCGCGCGCGCGGCTTCTGGAACGCCGACGGCTTCCGGCGCGACGATCCGTTCCCCGGCCTCGACCACAGCTTCGGCGACGAGTGGAACGGTCGGCTCTACGCAGCGCACGTCGACGTGCATCGCCAGGGGCCGATCGAACTGGCGCGCCTTGGCCGCCAGGACCTCGACGAGACGCCGACGACGCTGCAGTTCGACGGCGCGCGCGTCGACAGCGTGCGGTTCGCCGGCCGCAGCAGGGCCTGGTTCGGCGGCTACGGCGGCATCCCCGTGCACCAGTTCGAAGCCAGCCGCGACGGCGACCTCGTGGTGGGGGTGCACGGCGGTCTGCTGCCGTGGGACGGCGCGCGGGTGCGCTTCGACGCCATGCACCTGCGCGACGAGTTCCTGGCGCTCGATCGCCAGGACGACCTGCTGTCGCTGCGCTGGTGGCAGAACCTCGAGGACGTGCAGCTGCACGGCTTCCACAGCTGGCGCGATGGGCAACCGCGCGACCTGCACGTCGGCGCCCGCGGCGAACTGCTCGGCTGCGACTGGAGTGCCGATTGGCGCGAACTGCTGACCACGCAGCGGCAGCAGGTGACCGAGCTCGATCCGTTCTACGTCATCGGCTTCGAGTACGCGCCGCACCGGCAACTCGACGTGACGCTGCGCCGCGAGGTCGTGCGCGACGTCGAACTCGGTGCGGGCGTCGACGTGCGGCGGCTGCAGGACGCAAGCGACCAGAGCGCGTTCAACCGCGAGTTCGAACGCGTGCACGCCGATGCCCTGTGGCGCGACGTGCTGTGCCGCGGGCTGTCGCTGTCGCTGGCCGGCAGCTATTGGAACTCCTCCGGCGAGGACTTCCGCACGCTGACCGGCGAAGTCGCCTACCGGCCCGATGCGCAGCTGCGCGTGGCCGTCGGCAGCGGCTACGACCTGTTCCTCTACGACGTGTTCGACGCGCGCGAACGTGTGCACGTGCGGTCCTACTACCTGCGGCTCGACCGCCGGCTCGGTGCGTCGTTGCGCGTCGACGGCGGCTACGAACTGCAGCGCGACGACGTCGACGAGTACCACCTGTTCCGCCTGGGGATGACATGGACCTTCTGAACCACGAATCGGCACCGCGCATCCACGCGCGCCCCAGCTGGCGCCGCTTGCCCTGGCTGCTGGCGCTGTCGGCGTGGCTCGTCGTCGCCGCGTGCTTGTCGTTCCCCGGCCGGCGCAGCGAGCCGTCGTTCCCGCACCGGGTGCACGTCGTCGACAACCAGCTCGCGTGCAGCTTCTGCCACGGCGGCGTGCTGTCGTCCGACCACGCGAGCCTGCCGCCGCCGGAACTGTGCGGTCCGTGCCACGAACGCTTCGACGGCGACAAGCCGCCGGAGCGCCGGCTGCGCGCGTTCTTCGACGCCGAGAGCCGCTACCGCCGGGTCGCGCCCGCTGGGGTCGCTGGGCCCGACGGCGAGGTGCGCTTCTCGCACCGGCAACACGCCAACGCCAAGGGCCTGCAGTGCACGAGCTGCCACGCCGACATCGCCGAGCAGGACGCGGTGCCGCTGCAGCCGATCGGGCAGAAGACGCTGTGCATGGACTGCCATCGCGAGCACGGCCAGAGCGTCGCCTGCACGACCTGCCACACGACGATCGACGCGACCTGGCGGCCGAAGAGCCACGCCGGCCAGTGGCAGAAGCGCCACGGGGCGTGCGCCAACGGCCAGAGCGAACGCAGCGAGGACCGCTGCGAGCTGTGCCATCAGGACGCGAGCGGCTGCAACGCGTGCCACCAGCAGACGCCGCCGGACGACCACACGCAGACGTTCCGCGTGCGCACGCACGGCTTGATGGCGTCGATCGATCGCACGCGCTGCCACGTCTGCCACACGCAGGACAGCTGCCAGCAGTGCCACGAGAGTACGCTGCCGACGAACCACCGCGCCGGCTGGGGCGCGAGCCAGCAGCGCCACTGCGTCGGCTGCCACCTGCCGCTCGCCGACACCGGCTGCGCGGTCTGCCACCAGGATGCGCCGAGCCACCAGCTCGCCGCGCCGCTGCCGGGGGACCACAACCCGGCGATGAACTGCCGCTTGTGCCACGGCAACGGCGTGCGCCTGCCGCACCCCGACGGTGGCCACGCCTGCACCGCCTGCCACCGCTGACCTCCCATCGGCCCAGGTGGCCTGCGCACTCGGCCCCTGCAGAAGCCGACCAGTGCTCCAGACACGAACGCAGCGCCGTCTGCTTGGATGACTTCGTCATGCGGACGTCACCCGGCGTCGCACGCCAGAACCCCATGCTGTTCCACACCACTCGGATCTCTCCTGCTCGAGCCGGCGTCGGCGCCACCTTGGCGCTGCTGCTCGTCGGCGCCTGCAGCAACAGCAACAACTCGGCTCCGCCCGGAGTCGCACCCGAGCCGACCGTCGGTTCGACCGACGTGCTGCCCGGCGTCGTCGTCACCATCGAGGCCGTGCGCGGCCGCGAACCCGGCCGTGCGGAGGTCGGCGAGCGCTTGTCCGTCGACTTCACCGTCGCCACCAGCGACGGCCGCCCGCTCGAGCTGTCGACGATGGCGCGCGGCGCGATCATGGTTTCGGGCCCGACCAACAACTACCAGCGCGTCATCGCCTCGCAGGCGGACCTGCTGACCCGCTCCCGGAAGCGCGCGGTCGGCGCGTTCACCTACGAGTTCGAGGTGGCGATCCCGAGCACCTACCTGGCGCCGCTGAACGACACCACGGCGCTGAGCGAAGGCGAGCTGACCGGGCAACCGCTGCTCGGCGGCACCTACACGGTCGGCATCGAGATCCGCAAGGACTACACGGTCGACGGCGTGCTCTACCGCGACCCGGGCAACACGACGAAGGACTTCCTGATCGGCAGTGCGACGACGCTAGAGCCGCGCGAAGTGGTGACGTTGGCGAACTGCAACCAGTGCCACACCGAGCTGAAGGCGCACGGCGACAACCGCAACAACATCGCCAACTGCCTGCTGTGCCACACCAGTGGCGCCGAGGACCGCAACACCGCGTCGGTTGCGAACGGCACGCCCGGCGTCGCCATCGACTTCAAGGTGATGATCCACAAGATCCACTCCGGCAAGCACCTGCCCTCGGTGCTCGGCGTGGCGACGAACCCCGACGGCACGCGCAACTACGTGGCGACGCCGCAGCCGTACGAGCTGATCGGCTACGGCAACGAGTTGATCGACTTCTCGGACATCACCTGGCCGGCATGGCCGAGCTTCTACTCGCCGATGCCGCGCGACGTGGGCTACACCACGCTGTCGTCGACGTTCCAGTCGCGGGAGAACACGATGCGCCAGGGCCCGGCGGAATGCTGGAAGTGCCACGGTGACCCCGATGCCGACGGCCCGCTGGCGGCCCCGGCCCAGGGCGACCTGATCTGGTCGCAGCCGTCGATCGCGGCGTGCGCTTCCTGCCACGACGACTGGAACCCGGAGTATCCGTACACCGCGAACCTGCAGACGATGCCGATCCAGCGCGACAACGCCGCGTGCAAGGACTGCCACCGTCCGAGCGGCACGGCCCTCGACGTCATGGACGCGCACAAGCACCCGTTGGTCGACGACACGGTCGTCGGTGGCGTCGTGTTCGACATCCAGTCGGTCACCGACGTCGGCGACGGCGATGGCAAGTTCGAGCCGGGCGAGAAGATCCGCCTGACGGTGCAGGCGACGAACGACGCCGGCGCGCCGATCGCGATCAGCGCCCTGAGCCGCCTCGAGATCATCCTCAGCGGCCCGTCGACGAACCCGCAGATCCTGAGCTACCAGCGCGCGGCGCAGAACTTCTTCAGCGGCACCGGGCCGCAGACGTTCAACCTGCCGGCGCAGTACTACTACGAGCCGATCGGCACCTCGGACGGCAGCCTCAACACGTTCGCCACCGACAACGCGCCGATCTGGAACGTCACCAACGCGGCGACGACGCTGCTGCGCCGCACTGGCACGGGGGCCAGCACCACGCTGAGTGCGGGTGCCTCGGTCACGCAGAACTACATCGACGTCGTCTCGTCGACCGGCATCGTCAAGGACAGCTACATCGTCATCGACGACGGCACGCTCGGCCTGCGCGAGTACATGAAGGTGCAGTGGGTGCAGGGCAACCGGCTGTGGTTCGGTTCGCAGTTCCGCACGACCTACAAGCCGAACCTGCTGATCGCGCACGCCCTCGGCGCCAGCGTGACGGTGGTCACCACCGCCAGCGTGCCGACGAGCAGCTACAGCGTCGACGCGACGACCGGCGTCATCACCGAGACGAGCGAGATCGGCGCCGGCGAGCTCATCGCCAGCTACACCGCGGACTTCGTGATCCCGTCGGTCTATCCGGGCGCGCTCGACGACTCGCCGGTCAACGGCGAAGACTGGGGCGACTGGACCGGCCTGGCGCTGGTCGACGGCACCTACATCCTCGACGTGCACGGGGCGCGTTCGATCGTCGTCAACCGCTCCGGCGAGAACACGACCTACACCGAAGGTGCGGACTCGACGGCGGCGAACCTGCTGTTCGGCAACGCGACCGAAGTGGAGACCGTGAGCCGCATCGATCCGCAGGCCTGCTACGGCTGCCACAACAGCCTGCAGTTCCACGGCGGCAGCCGCCGCAGCGTCGAGGCGTGCCTCAGCTGCCACGGCACCGCGGGCGCCGAGAACACCCTGCTCTACGAGAACCCGACCACCGGCAATCCGTTCGGCACCTCGGTCGAGTTCCGGTTCCTGCTGCACAACCTGCACAACGGCGTGTTCCCGGGCATGCCGGGCGGTGTGCAGGACTGCGCGAAGTGCCACGGCGACAACACCGCGTGGCAGCTCCCGGACGAGCGGCTGCACCCGAACCAGGGTGTGCCGACGCGCGCCTGGCGCGCCGCCTGCAGCAGCTGCCACAGCGATTCGCCGGCGATCGCGCACATCGACGCGAACACGAGCATCGCCGGGGCCGAAGCCTGTGCGGTCTGCCACGGTGCCGACGACACGCTGAGCGTGACGAACGTGCACAAGATCAAGTGATCGCGTGAGAGCGCGCACCGGCTGCGGCCGGTGTGTTCCGCGCCGCCTCGACACTGCGTCCGGGCGGCGCTTCGTTGTACGGACCGTGGTGCGGGTTGGGGGCTGTGGGTGGCTTCTGCCCGCATCCTCGGCCATGCTCGCCAGCGCCGCATGCGAACGCTCTCCTCGTTGCCTCTCGTCGCCCTGTTCGCCGCCGCCTGCAGCGCGCCGCCCGATCCTGCCGACGCGGCCCTCGCGGCGCCGCCGGCCGCCAGCGCACTGCAGCGGGTGCCATTCGAGGTCGACCTCGGTGGTTGGCAGAGCCGCGCCGAGCTCGTGCACCCCGCTGCGGGTGGCGTGCACGGCGTCGGCCCGTGGCCGGTCGTGCTGCTGCTCTGCGGCAACGGCCCGCACGACATGGACGTCACCTTGCCGGGCAAGGACGGCGGCAAGCTGTTCGCGTTGCTGGCCGACACGTTCGCGGCGCGCGGCTTCGCGGTCGTGCGCTACCACAAGCGCTTCGTGCGTGGCCCGGGCGACTTCGATGCCCGCTTCTGGCGCGAGCAGTCGACGCCGCTGTTCGTCGCGGATGCCAACAAGGTGCTGCAGCAGGCGCTGGCGATGGCGCCGTGCGATCGCGAACGGATCTTCGTCTACGGCTGGAGCGAAGGCACCGCCGTCGGCGCGCGCCTCGCCAGTGAGCGCGGCGACGTCGATGGCCTCGTGCTGCAGGGGCCCGTCGGCTTGTCGTGGCGCGACACGGTTCGCTTCTGGATCGAGGGGGTGGGGCTGCCGTACGCCGCCGGCGCCGACGGCGGCAGCATCACGGCGAAGGAACTC
>JBILEY010000335.1:0-6037 GCA_044351865.1 Planctomycetota bacterium
CTATCGCTTCGAGAACGGCGAACGCCGCGACGCCTTCGTCACCGGTGAGTTCGTCGTCGACGTCGCCTACGGCTGCCAGGTCGTCGTCACCAACCCCACCTCCAGCAAGCGCACCACCGACGTGCTGCTGCAGATCCCGGCCGGCGCCGTGCCGCTGCAGAAGGGCTTCTGGACCAAGGGCCACAGCGTCGAGCTCGCGCCCTACGCCACCGCCACGCTCGAGTACGCGTTCTACTTCCCCGCCGCCGGCGACTTCGCCCACTACCCGGCCCACGCCGCCGAGAAGGGCAAGCTCGCGGCGCACGCCGAGCCGCGCACGCTGAAGGTGGTGGCCGTGCCCACCACCGTCGACACGCGCTCGTGGGAACACGTCTCGCAGCAAGGCAGTGCGCAGGACGTGCTCGCCTTCCTCGACCAGCAGAACGTGCAGCGCCTCGAGCTCGCCAAGATCGCGTGGCGCATGAAGGACCGCGAGTTCTTCACCCAGACGCTCGCCAGGCTGCGCGCGCGCCACGTCTACGACGACACGCTGTGGTCGTATGCGCTGCTGCATCGCGACACGGCGGCGTGCGGTGAGTACCTGCGCCACCAGGACGCGTTCCTCGGCCAGTGCGGCATGGCGATCGAATCGCCGCTGCTGCGCTTCGAGCCGAAGGAACGTCGCCAGTACCAGCACCTCGAACTCGACCCGCTGGTCCACCAGCGCGCCCACCCGCTCAGCGGCAAGCGCGTGCTCGGCAACCAGGACCTCGCGCGCCAGTACACGCAGCTGATGACGCTGCTCGGCTACCACGACACGCTGTCGCACGACGACTGGCTCGTCGTCGCCTACTACCTGCTGCTGCAGGATCGCATCGAGGAAGGGCTCGCCGCGTTCGCCAAGGTCGATCCGAGCAAGATCGCGGCGCGCGTGCAGTACGACTACCTCGCCGCCTACACGTGCTTCTTCACCGGCGACGCGGCGAAGGCGCGCGAGCTGGCGACGCGGCACAAGGACCACCCGGTCCCGCACTGGCAGCAGCGCTTCGCCGCCGTGCTCGCGCAGCTCGACGAAGCCGCGGGTGGTGCGTCGAAGCCGAGCGGTGAACCGGTCGCCGACGCCGTCGCCGCGGCCGCCGCACTCGAACTCGCGGTCAGCGGCCGCACGCTGACCATCGCGCACAAGAACGTCGCGCGCTGCGAGGTGCGCTACTACGAGCTCGACGTCGAGTTCGCCTTCTCGGCGCAGCCGTTCCAGAACCAGGGCGGCACCGCCGCGGCCTACGTGCAGCCGACGCTCGCCGAGCAGAAGGACCTGCCGAAGGACGCACCGCAGGTCGCGTTCGAACTGCCGCAGCGCTTCCACCAGAAGAACGTGCTCGTCGAAGTGCGCGCCAACGGCCTCGTGCGCAGCGTGCCGTACTTCGCCAACAACCTGTCGGTGCGCTTCCTCGAGAACTTCGGCCAGGTCGCCGTCACCACCGCCGACGGTGGCGCGCCGCTGCCGAAGGCCTACGTCAAGGTCTTCGCGCGGCTGCAGGACGGCACCGTGCGCTTCCACAAGGACGGCTACACCGACCTGCGCGGACGCTTCGACTACGCGTCGCTGTCCGACGACCCCAACCTCACCGCCCAGCGCTACGCCGTGCTCGTGCTCGACGAGCAGCGCGGCGCCGTCATCCGCGAGATCGCGCCGCCGGCACGGTGAGCATGGCTGCGTTCTCAACCATGGACCGATCCACCCGCGGCGGGAACCAGACCGCGGGCCCTGCATTGGGGCCCGCGGCGCGGACTCCGCCGTATAGACCGTGCCGCCGCGACCACGCCGGCGCCACGATGCCACCCTACCGCTGCTTCCGTCGCCTCGCACTGCCGCTTCGCTGACCGCTGCCACGAACCGAACATGCACCGCTCCACGCTGCGTCCCGTCACCACCCTGCTGGCCTTGGCCGCGTTCGCCGCGGCGCTGTCGGCGCAGGGCGTCCCGATCGGCTTCGAAGAGACGTTCGCGCTGTCGACCGACCGCCAGAAAGCGGTGGCGACGCTGATCCCGGGCACCGAGGACTACTACTACTGGCACTGCCGCGAACGCCTCGGCGCGCGCGACTTCGCCACCGTGCGGCAGGTGTTGCCGACGTGGATCGAACGCCACAACCGCACCCAGCGTGTGCTCGAGATCGAGAACCGCCTCGCGCTGCTGAGTGCGGGCGACGATGCGGCGCGCACCTACACCTTCCTGCGGGAGCGCCTCGGCGTGCGCTACGACCACACGCCGGTGATCCCGGGAGCCAAGTCGGACCTGCCGACGCGCCTCGACGCGGGGCTGTTGTCGCCGAGCAGGCTCACCGCCGAGGCGCTGGCGCGGCACCCCGGCACGGTGGACGGCTTCGACGCCACTGCGCTGCCTGCGCTGCTCGCGACCGAACTCGACGAGCAGCAGCTGCGCAGCCTGCTGCAGCGGCTCGATCGCCCCGACGTCGACAACCTGCCGGCGCTGGTCGTGCGCGACCTCGCACGGCGCAACAGCGGCGGCTTCGGCTCGCTGCCGATCCACGGCATGCTGCGCCGCGCCCAGCTCGACGACTGCCTGCGCCTGCAGCCGAACCTGCTGCAGAACCCGCGCTTCGTCGACGTCTACTTGCAGCGCCTCGCCCCCAGCGCCGACGGCGACTGGCGCCTCGACGCGGCGGCGCGTGGCCGCCAGCTGGCGCGGCTGCACGAGTTCGCGCAGCGCCTGTCGCCGGCGTTCAACTCGCTGAAGGCGCACGTGCTGTTCCACCTGCTGCAGCACGACCTCGCCCAGGGCGCGCCGGACAAGGAACGCCTGCTCGCCTGGCTGCGCCTGCCGCGGCAGTTCTCGTACCCGTCGGCGCAGCTGGTGCGCAGCACGCGCGACGGCAGCCACTTCGTCGATCCGCGTCTCGCCCCGCCGACGCAGCTGGCGCCGATCGGCAACGGCGACGAGCTGCTGCGTGCGTGCTTCGAGCACGTGTTCGCCAGCGAAGACAGCTACGAGGCCTACGCCGAGTTCGTCGACGCCAACTGGCTGAAGCGCGTGTTCGCCGAGACCAAGCTGCTGCTCGGCCAAGGCGACCCGCAGCAGTGGTACGCGATGCTGGAGAACCCGAGCCTCGTCGCCGAGCTCGAGCAGCGCGTCGAGCTGCGCTTCCCGCCGACCAACAAGGTGCGCTACGCCGCCGGCGACGCGGTGTCGCTCACGGTCGAGACCAAGAACGTGCCGACGCTGCTGGTCAAGGTGTTCGCCGTCGACGCCTACCGCTACCTGATCGACCGACAGAAGGAAGTCGACGCCACCATCGAACTCGATGGCGTCGTCGCCAACCACGAACAGACCTACCGCTACGACGATGCGGCGATGCGCCGCGTGGCACGCACGTTCCCGCTGCCGATGCTCGACCAGGCCGGCACCTATGTCGTCGAGTTCGTCGGCAACGGCATCAGCAGCCGCGCCGTGATCCACAAGGGCGAGCTGCGCCTCGTCGAACAGACCGGCGCCGCCGGCCACGTGCTGCGGGTGCACGACGAGAGCGGTGCGCACCGCAAGGACGCGCTCGCCTGGTTCGGCGGCCGCGAGTACCGCGCCGACGAACGCGGCGAGATCGTGCTGCCGTTCTCGACCGCGCCCGGCCCGAAGAAGCTGGTGCTGCGCGCCGGCAGCCACACCGGTCTGGCGACGTTCGAACACCAGGCCGAGAGCTACGAGCTCGCTGCCGCCGTGCACCTGCCGCGGGAAGCGCTGGTCGCCGGCGCCACCGCGCGCCTCGTCGTGCGGCCGCAACTCCGCCTCGGCGAACGCGCGGTGCCGCTGCAGCTGCTGCGCGAGCCGGTGCTGACGATCGTCGCGACCGACCTGGACGGGCTGTCGACGACGCAGGAAGTGCGCGACGTGAAGCTCGTCGACGCGCGCGAACTGGTGCACGAGATCACCGTGCCGGAGCGCCTCGCACGCATCACGGTGTCGCTGCGCGGCACCGTGCAGGACCTGGCCGGCAAGGACGTGGCGCTGGCGACCGCGACCCAGTCGTTCGCCTGCAACGGCATCGACGGCACGCCGATGACCGGCTCGCCGCAGCTGCTGCGCACGACGGATGGCTACGTGGTCGAGCTGCGCGGCAAGAGCGGTGAACCGCTGGCCGGGCGCCAGATGAACGTCGTGCTGTCGCTGCGCGGCTACCGCGACGACGTCGTCGTGCCGCTGCAGACCGGCGCCGACGGGCGCATCGGGCTCGGCGAACTGACGGGCGTGGCCGCGGTCGCACTGCAAGGCAGCAGCGGCACGTTCGGCCAATACGCGCTGCCGCGCACGCACGTGCTCCTGCCGGCCGCGCTGCACGGACGCGCCGGCGACGTGCTGCGGCTGCCGTACGACGGCACCGCGACGGCGCCGACGCGCGCCGAGTTCTCGCTGCTCGGCAGCGAACAGGACGAGTTCGCGCGGCTGGCGATCGCCGACGGCTTCGTCGAGCTGCGCGACCTGGCACCCGGCGACTACGAGCTGCGGCTGCACCGCAGCGGCGCCCGCATCCCGGTGCGCATCACCAAGGGCGACGCCAGCGGCGGCTGGCTGCTCGGCAGCAACCGCCAGCTGACCCAGAGCGACCCGACGCCGCTGCACGTGCGCGAGGCGACGCTCGGCGACGACGGGCTCGTCGTGCGCATCGCCAACGCCACGCCGGCGACGCGCGTGCTGGTGGTCGCGACGCGGCAGCTGCCGGCGTTCGATCCGTTCGCGCAGTTGCTCGGAGCTGGGGCGCCGCGGGCGCAGGTCGTGGTCGACGAGCCGACGCTCAGCAGCTTCCACGCCGGCCGCAAGCTCGGCGAAGAGTACCGCTACGTGCTCGAGCGGCGGCAGGCGCCGAAGTACCTCGGCAACATGCTGGCGCGGCCGAGCCTGCTGACCAACCCGTGGGCACTGCAGGACTCCGCGAACGAGGCCGTCGGCCTCGGCGGTGGTGCCGGCGGCCGCTACGGCGGGCGCGGCGGCGGCAGCCGCAGCAAGGGCGGCGGCAAGAATGCGAACCGCCAGCAGGGGGAGGCCGGCAACCTCGGTGAGTTCGCCAACCTCGACTGGTTGCCGCGCGCAGCGGTCGTGCTCGCGAACCTGACGCCGGACCAGGACGGCGTCGTGCGCGTGCCGGCGAACGAACTCGGCGACGGCCACTTCGTGCAGGTGCTGGCGCTCGACGGCGACCAGGCGGTGGCCGTGCAGCGCGTGCGCGCCGAACAGCCGCTGCAGCCGCGCTCGCGCCAGCTGCCGAAGGCCCTCGACGCGCAGCAGCACTTCGCCGAGCAGAAGCGCATCGAGTTCGTCGCCGCCGGCGGCACGGCGAAGCTCGAGGACGCGCGTCAGGCGCAGGTCGAGATCCACGACTCGCTGGCCAGCGTGTTCCGCCTGTTCACGACGATCTCGCGCGACGGCGAGCTGGCGAAGTTCGCGTTCGTGCTGCAGTGGCCGGCGCTCGACGCCGCGGCGAAGCAGAAGCTCTACGCCGAGCACGCCTGCCACGAGCTGCACCTGTTCCTGTTCCACAAGGACCCGCAGTTCTTCGCCGCAGTGGTGAAGCCGCTGTTGGCGAACAAGCTCGACAAGACGTTCGTCGACCAGTGGCTGCTCGGCGCCGACCTGCGCAGCTACCTCGAGCCGTGGACGTTCGCGCAGCTGAACCTCGTCGAGCGCGTGCTGCTGTGCCGCCGCCTCGGCGGCGACGACGGCGCATCCATCGCCCGCTCGCTGCGCGAAGCGCTCGAGCTGCGGCCGGCCGACCGCGAACAGCTCGGGCGTCTGCTGGACCTCGCGCTGCGCGCGAACGAGCTCGCCGACCAGGACAAAGCGGGGCTCATGGCCGATTTCCGCGGCCCCGGAGACACCGTGCCGGCATCGCCGAAGCCCGCTCCGGCACCATCGGCTGGGCCCGCGGCAGCTGGACCGGGTGGCCCGACGACGGGCGGCTTGCCGGGCGCCGATCCGGCGCAGGCTGGCGAGGGCAAGGCGCGCGAACTCGCCAAGGACGAACCCGCGAAGAACGACGCAGAGGTG
>JBILEY010000053.1:0-18823 GCA_044351865.1 Planctomycetota bacterium
GCTGGCCGGCCGGCCGAACGTCGACTTCGCCGACGTGCAGCGCGTGCTGATGCCGGCGTTGGCGCATCGCCTCGTGCTGCAGCACGGCGCCCTGGTCGCCGGCGTGTCGGCGCGTGCGATCGTCGAGGCCACGGCGGCGCACGTGCCGGCGGTCGGCAAGGCGCTGCCGGAGGCGGTGCGATGAGGCGGTGGGCCGCGCTGCTGGCGCTCGCTCTCGCCGCCCTGCTGCCGCCGTCGCTGCGCGCGCAGGAGAAGGTCTTGGTGCACGAGGTCGACGGCCGCCAGGTGGCGACGATGAAGTCGTTCGTCGTCGCCGGCTCCGACGATCGCGCCGGCCTCGGCTTCGTCGACGTCGAGGTGGAGAACCCGGACGAACGCACGCACGACGTCGAGGTCGAGGTCGGCACCAGGCACTGGAGCACCGGCAACGTGCGCGTGACCCGTGCCTTGACGCTCGGCCCGCACGAACGCGCACGCTTCTTCCTGCCGCTGCCGTCGCCGCTGGTGGCGTCGGCGCTGGTGCTGCGCGTCGACGGCGACGAGGTCGACGACTCGCTGGGCGTCGGCCGGCGGTCGGGGCTCGTCGGCCTGTTCGTCGCCGAGCGCTTCGACCTGCAGCCGCAGGCGCTGATGTGGTTGACGGCGCTGCCGTCGGGCTACGAAACCCGCACGACGCCGCAGGTCGCCGGCTGCCCGCCGCTGCACCTGCCGAGCGATTGGCGCCTGTTCACCGCGTTCGACTGCGTGCTGGTCGACGGCAAGGCGGCGCTCGCCGAAGCCCAGCAGGACGCGTTGCGCCGCTACGCCGCGGTCGGCGGCACGGTGCTGGTCGCCGGGCCCACGTCGCTGCCGGCCGGGCCGCTGCGCACGCTGCTCGAGCGCGCCGGCGACGAGCCGATCGCGCACGGCTTCGGCCAGCTGCTGGCGTTGCCGGCGTTCGGCGGCGGCAGCGGTTCCGGCAGTGCGACGGCGGCGAAGTCGCGGGTCGGCGACCTGGCGCCGTTCGCCTTCGGGCCGCTGCCCGCAGACACCGGCATGCTGCAGGTGCAGCACGTGCCGGGCCTCGGCGACGCGCCGGTGCGCGGCTTCCTGGTGATCATCGTGCTGTTCGCGATCGTCGCCGGGCCGGTGAACTTCGCGCTGCTGAAGCGTCGGCGCCGGCCGCTGCTGGTGCTGCTGACGGTGCCGGCCCTTGGCTTTGGCACCACCGCGCTGCTGCTCGGCTACGGCCTCGTCCAGGACGGACTGGGCGTGCGCGGCGCTGCGACCAGTTGGTCGTTCCTCGACCAACCTCGGCGCGAAGGATCGGCGTTGGCCGCGCGCACGCTGTTCGCCGGCCTGTCACCCGGCACCTTCGCCCTCGGCAACGACAGCGTGCTGCTGAGCGAGCGCTGCGCCAAGGGCCACGAGTTCCGCGATGGCTGGCAGCTCGACGCCGCCAGCAACGTGCTCGACGGTGGGGTGCTGCCGTCGCGCACGGCGACGCCGCTGCTGGCCGTGCAACAAGGCCCCGTGCGCGCGCGCCTGTTGGTGCGCGAGCTGGCCGACGGCACGCTGCAGTTGCTGTCGGACGGCGGCATCGAGGCCGAGGGCCAGGTGGTGCTGTGCGACCTGCAGGGCCGCTGGTGGACCGGACAGGCGCCGGTGCTGCGGCGCAGCGAGCCGGCGGTCGCCACCGCCGCGATCGAGAACCTGCAGCGGGATGCAGGCATGCTCGAGCCGCCGCCGGTCTTCGGTCTCGACGGGATGCCGACGCCGTCGCGTATCGGCCGCCTCGAGCAGCGTCTGCGAGTGCTCGGACCGGGTGGCTACGTGTTGCGCAGCAAGCGCGCGCCGTGGCTCGCGGACCACGGCGTGTCCGTCGCCTACGACAAGGAACGCCACTACGTCGCCGGTGTGCTCGCCGCGGAGGACTTCGTGCGATGAGCGCGCCCCTGCTCGAAGTGCGCAACCTGTGGCGCTCGTACGGCAGCGTGCACGCGGTGCGCGACCTGTCGTTCACAATGCAGCGCGGCCAGATCACCGGCTTCGTCGGCCCGAACGGGGCAGGCAAGACGACGACGATGCGCATCGCCGCGACGCTCGACGTGCCCGACCGCGGCGACGTGTTCGTCGAGGGCGTGTCCGTGCTGGTCGAGCCGCGGCGAACACGGGACCGGATCGGCTACATGTCCGACCAGTTCCATCCGTACCCGAACCTCGACGTGCTGCAGTACCTCGACTTCTTCGCGCGCGCGCACGGGCTCTGCGGGGCGAAGCGGCGGGACACGGTGCAGTCGGTGGCGGCGTTCTGCGGGCTGCTCGAGTTCGCCACGCGGCCGGCGAGCGGCCTGTCGAAGGGCATGGGCCAGCGGCTGCACCTGGCGAAGACGATGCTGCACGACCCGCAGCTGCTGATCCTCGACGAACCGGCGGCTGGCCTCGATCCGCGCGCGCGCATCGAGTTCCGCGCGCTGCTGAAGGAACTCGCCGCCGCCGGCAAGGGCATCCTGATCAGCTCGCACATCCTGCCGGAGCTCGGCGAGATGTGCGACTCGGTCGTCGTCGTCGAGAAGGGCCAGCGCGTCGTCAGTGGCACCATCGCCGAGATCCAGCGCACCGTGCAACACGAGCAGGTCGTGCTGCTGCGTGTGCTCGGCGACATGGCGCTGGCCGAACGCTTCCTGCTGACCCAGCCGGGCATCGGCGACGTGGTCCAGGACGGCGTGCGGCTGCGCTTTGGTTTCGGCGGCGACGACGAGGCGTTGGCCGGCCTGCTGGCGCGCGCCGTGCAGGCGGGCCTGCAGGTGGTCGAGTTCGGCCGCAGCGAAGCGAACCTCGAAGACATCTTCCTGAAGACGACGCGGGGGAACCTGCAATGACGAGCCTTCCCGTGCCGCCGCAAGCCGCGCCGGTCGCGACGTCGACGTCGACGTCGCCGGTCGGCGAGCGCTGGTCGCGTTGGTCCGACCGCATCAATCCGATCCTCGTGCGCGAGGTGCAGCAGGCGGTGAAGGGCCGGCTGTTCGCGATCATGGTGCTGGTGACGTTGGCGATCACGGTGGTCGTCGCCGTCGTCGTCGGCAGCGAGTACCGCCCCGACGGCAGTTCCGGCCGCAGGGCGTTCGAATGGGGCACCGCGGTGCTGGTGCCGCTGGTGCTGTTCGTGGTGCCGATGCAGGCCTACCACTCGATGCGCTACGAACTGCGCGGCGGCATCGTCGAACAGCTGCTGCTGACGCGCCTGCGGCCGCGCTCGATCCTGCTCGGCAAGCTGGCGGCGGCGATGGTGCAGTTCCTGCTCTACGTCGCCGTCGTGGCGCCACTGCTCGCCACCAGCTACCTGCTGCGCGGCGTCGACGTGCCGACGGTCGTGTTCACGCTGCTGTTCGCGGCGCTGGCGTGTGCGGTGGCGACGATGCTGACGGTGTCGGCGGCGGCGCAGTCGGTGGTGCCGGCGTTCCAGTCGGTGGCGATGCTCGGCACGGCGTTCGGCCTCGGCATCGCGACGTTCGGCACGATCGGCCTCGTGCTCAGCGGCGAGTTCCTGCGCGACCTGAGCCGGGCGCTGCCGAGCGGTTGGTTCTGGCGGGCCAGCAGCGGGCTCGCCTTGCTCGGCGCATACGTGGCGACCTTGGCCGGTCTGATGGCGCGTGCGTTCCTCGTGCACGTGTTCGAGAACCGCACGACCTGCTTCCGGGTGCTGCTCGGCGTGACGCCGCTGCTGGCGTTCGGCTGGGTGCTCGCGAGCGTGTCGGCGGCGTCATGGGACATCGCGGTCCCGGTGCTCGGCTCGCTGCTGCTGGTGCACGGCATCGTGTTCGGGCTGTTCTTCAGCACCGAGCAGCGCGAACTGTCGCCGCGGCTGCGGGCGCACGCACCGAGGAACCCGCTGCTGGCCCTGCTGGCGGCGCCGTTCCTGCCGGGCCGCGACCGCGGCCTGTTGTGCCAGTCGCTGTACCTGCTGGTGCTGGCCGCGGTGCTGGCGGCGATCTGGCCGCGCACGGCGCGCGCGCACAGCGGCTTCGACGAGATGTGGCCGGTGGGTGCGCTGCTGCTCGGCTACGGGCTGTTGTGGAACTTCTTCGGCCACCTCGTGCGCGGCCGGCTCGGGCCGGCGGTGGCGGCGAACAACGCGGCGCGCGTGCTGCTGCCGATCCTGTTCCTGGCGGCGTGCCTGCTGCCGGCGCTGGTCGACGTGTTCGTGCACGGCGAGATCGGCAGCTGGCACGTCGGCTACGTGCTGAACCCGTTCGCGACCGTGCAGCACTTCGCGTCGCCGGACCGCCAGGACGGCGGTCTGCTGGCGATGTTGGTGCTGCTCGGTGGTGCCGTGCTGCTGCAGGTGCCGTTCTGGTGGCGCGGCGTGCGCGAAGTGCTGGCCGCGTCGGCGGCCCGCCGCGCCGCCGACGCCGCGGGCCCGGTGGCCACCGTCCCCGCCGGCACGGAGCCCCGCGTGTGAACGGACCGCTGCGCTGGCACCCGGACGACGCCGCCGCCGCCGCGGGCTTCCGCCTGCGCCTTGGCGAACGGCGCTTCCGCGGCCGCGCCGGTGCGCGGCGCGGCGGGGCTGCCGGCAGCTCGCTCGAGTTCTTCGACTTCCGCGACTACACGGTCGGCGACGACCTGCGGCACGTCGACTGGCGCGGCTACGCGCGCACCGAGCAGCTGCGAGTTCGGCTGCACGAGGAGGAAGTGGCGCCGTACGTCGACGTCGTCGTCGACGGCTCGCGTTCGCTGCTCGTGACGCCAGCGAAGGAACGCGCGGCGCAGGCGCTGCTGGCCGCGTTCGTGTCGTGGTCGCAGCAGGAAGGCTGTGCTGCGCGCGTGCTGCGCCTCGGCGGTGGCGCCGAGGACCCGGCGACGTTCGCGTTCGCCGACGACGCACCCGCGGGCGCGCCGCCGGCACCGGTGGTGCCCCTGCGGCGCAGCGGTGCCCGCATCCTGCTGACCGACGGCTTGTGGCCCGGCGATCCAGCGCCGCTGCTGCACACGCTGCTCGGCGGTGCGTCGCAGTTCGTCTGCGTGCAGCTGCTCGATCCGTGGGAGCTCGAGCCGACCGTCGGCGAAGCGCTGCTGCTGCGCGACGTCGAGAGCGGCGCGCGCGCCGAGCTGCTGCTCGACGCCGGCACCGTAGCGCGCTACCGCGAGCGGCTGCAGCGGCTGTGCACGAGCCTGCGCACGATCGTCGTCGGCGGCGGTGGCAGCCACGTCGTCGTCGCCGCCGCACCGCTGGCGACGATGGCGGCGGGCGAACTGATGGCGGCTCTGGTGGTGGAGCCGGCATGACGTTCACGACACCGCTCGGATTGCTGGCCTTGCTGGCGCTGCCGGCGGTGGTGGCGCTGCACCTGTTTCGCAATCGGCTGCCCGAACGGCGCGTCGCCGCGCTGTTCCTGTTCGCCGAGCAGGCGCTGATCGCCGGCGCCGGCCGCACGCGCACGCGGCTGTTGCGCACGGCGTCGCTGTGGCTCGAACTGCTGGCGGCGCTGCTGCTGGCGCTGTGGCTCGGCGGCTTGTCGTTCGGCGGCACGGCGGCCCAGCACGTCGTCGTCGTGCTCGACGATTCGGCGTCGATGCAGGCCGGTGGCCACGCGCGCGCGCAGCAGGAACTGCGCACGCGCCTCGGCCGGCTCGGCAGCGGCGACTTCGTCAGCGTGCTGCGCACCGGCGAACGGCCCGAGGTGCTGGCCGGTCCGCGCGCGCGCGCCGCCGACGCCGAAGCGGCGCTGGCCCGCTGGCGGCCGCTGCGAACGAAGCACGCGATGGGCCCGGCGCTGGACCTCGCGCGCGAGCTGGCGCTCGGCGGCGGCCAGGTGTGGTTCGTCAGCGACGAAGAACCACCGCCTGGCAGCGACGACGTCACCTGGCTCGGCTTCGGCGTGGCGGCGCCGAACGCGGCGATCCTGACCGCGATCCGCGAAGTGTCGACGGCCGGCGGCGAACAGGTGCGCGCGCGCCTCGCCGCGTTCGGCGCGATCGCGCGGCTCGACGTGCGGCTGTTGGCCGGCGAGCGCGAACTCGCGCGCGGCGAGGCGGTGTTCGCCGAGGGCCTCGCCGACGTCGTACTGCCGGTGCCGGCCGGCAGCGACGTCGTGCGGCTCCTGCTGCCGGCCGACGCGCTGGCGGTCGACGACGAAGCGTTGCTGCTGCCGCCGCTGCGGCGTGTGGTCGGCCTCTGCGACCAATGGCCCGACGACCTGCGGCGGGCGTTCGGCAGCGAACGGCTGCTGGCGGCGCTGCCGCACGTGCGCAGCGAACCGGACTCGCGCAGTGCGCAGCTGCTGTTGCGCACCGCGCCAGGCACCTTGCTGCCGGGCCAGTGCGAACTGGTCGTCGTCGCCGGCGATGGCGAACGCCAGGCGCTGGCGGGGCCGTTCGTCGTCGATCGTGCGCATCCGTGGACCAGCGGGCTGTTGCTGCAGGGCCTCGCCTGGGTCGCCGTACGCAGCGAGCTGCCGGGGCGCGTGCTGGTCGCTGCCGGGCCGCTCGCGTTGTTGACCGACGAAGACGTCGCCGGCGTCGACGGGGCGCACCGCGCGTGGCTCGCCGTCGATCCGCGCCTCGGCAACTTCGTGCGCGCGCCGGATTGGCCGGTGCTCGCGGCCAACCTCGTCGAGGCCTGTCGCCAGAGCGTGCCCGGTCCGATCGAGGCGCAAGTGCCGCTCGGCGGCGAAGCGCGCTTTCGTCGCGCTGCGGCCGACGGCAGCGAACGCGTCGACGGCGGCAGTGCCTTCCCGCCGCTGTTCGTCGTCGCGCCCGACGGCAGCCGCACCCAGGGCCACGGCGAACGCACCGTCGGCTTCGTGCTGCAACAGCCCGGCGTGCACACCGTGGTCGGCGCCGACGAGCGGCCGCTCGGACGCTTCGCCGCGCGCTTCGTCGACGCCGCCGAGAGCGACCTGCGCCTCTTGCAGAGCGGCGAACGCGCCGCGGTGCCGAATGCCGGCGACGTGCGGCGCAGTGCCGCGCGCGACACCGGCAGCGAACGGCGCGTGCTGGCACTGCTGCTGTTGCTGGTGCTGCTCGCCGACTGGTGGGTGCTGGCGCGGAGGGACGCATGACCTTCGCCCATCCGGAAGCGCTGTTGCTGTTGCCGCTGGTCGTGCTGGTGCTGCGCGGCCGGCTGTGGCCGCGGCCGCTGCTCGGCACGCTGCGTGTCCTGTGCGTGCTGGTCGGAGCCCTGCTGTTGGCGGCGCCGACGTGGCCCGGCGACGAAGACGGCCGCGACGTCGTGCTGGTCGTCGACCGTTCGCGCTCGATGCCGAACGAAGCCTTGGCGAAGGCGCGCGAGTACGCGAACGAACTGGCCGCCGCGATGCAGCCGGGCGATCGCCTCGGCGTGGTGGAGTTCGGCGGCAAGCCGCTGGTGCGCACGGTGCCGCAGGCGCCGTTCGTGTGGCCGAGCGACGAACGGCCGCTCGACGTCGACGGCAGCGACCTCGCCGCCGCCGTCGCTGCGGCGACGACGCTGGTGCCGCCGGGGCGCCAGGGTTCGCTGCTGGTGTGGAGCGACGGCGAGCACACCGGCGGCGATCTCGAAGCGGCGGCGCGCCAGGTCGTGCGCGCGGGCCTGCGGCTCGACGCGGTGGCGACGCCGCGTGCGGTCGGCGCCGACGTCGCCGTCGCCACGGTCGACGCGCCGGGGCAGGTCGCGGCCGGCGAACCGTTCGCGCTGACGGCGGTGGTGGTGGCGGCCACCGCGGGCCCGGTGCACTGGCGGCTGCTGGCGGGTGGCGCCGTTGTGCGCGAAGGCGACAGTGAGCTGCAGCAGGGACGCAACGTGCTGCAGTTTCGCCATCGCGCCAGTGAGCCCGGCGAACAGGAGCTCGCCGTCGAGGTCGTGCGCCAAGGTGATCCTGCACCGCAGAACGACCGCGGCCTCGCCGTCGTGCGCGCGGTCGCGCCGCCGCGGGTCTTGTGCATCACGCCGAACGGCCGCGAGGACCGCCTGGTGCGCTCGCTGCGCCTCGCCGGGCTCGACGTCGTCGTCACCACGGCGAATGCCGCGCCGCTGTCGCTCGCCGCGCTCGACGCGTTCCGCACCGTCGTGCTCGAGGACGTGCCGGCCGGCGAGCTGCCGCCCGGCGCCATGGCGGCGCTGGCGACGTGGGTGCGCGACCTCGGCGGCGGCCTGCTGATGACCGGCGGCAAGGCGTCGTTCGGCGTCGGCGGCTACCACCGCACGGCAGTCGAAGACGTGCTGCCGGTGACGATGGAGATCCGCGAGCAGCAGCGGCGCTTCGGCCTGGCGATGGCGATCGCGCTCGATCGTTCGGGCTCGATGCGCGCCGACGCCGGCGGCGTGCCGAAGATGGAACTGGCGGCGCGCGGAGCGGCGAGTGCGATCGAACTGCTGTCGCCGATCGACGCCGTCGCCGTGTTCGCCGTCGACACCGCGGCGCACGAAGTCATCGGCCTGCAGGCGGTGAACGAGCGCGAAGCGTTGGCGACGACCGCGCGCAAGATCGAGTCCGCTGGCGGCGGCATCTTCGTCGGTGCCGCGCTGCACGCGTGTGCCGAGGCGCTGGCGAAGGCCGAGCAATCGCACAAGCACATCGTGCTGTTCGCCGACGCCGCCGACGCCGAAGAGCCCGACGACTACCGCACGTTCGTGCCCGAACTGGTGGCAGCGGGCGTCACCGTGTCGGTGATCGGGCTCGGCCAGGCTGGCGACAGCGACGGCGCGCTGCTCGAGGAGATCGCCAGGCTCGGCAACGGCCGCTGCCAGTTCGTCGCCGACGCTGCCGACCTGCCGCGTGTGTTCGCGCAGGAGACGATCCAGGTGGCACGTTCGTCGCTGGTCGAAGCGCCGACCGACGTCGACGTGCTGCCGGCGTTGGCGCTGCTCGGCGACCTGCCGGCGACATTTCCGCGCATCGACGGCTATGCGCTGGCGTGGCCGCGGCCGCGCGCCGAGGTCGACCTGCGCACGCGCGACGAACAGCAGGCGCCGCTGCTGTCGCACTGGCAATGCGGGCTCGGCCGCAGCGCCGCGTGGCTCGCCGAAGCCGACGGCCCGCTCAGCGGCGGCCTCGCCGGCTGGGATCGCTACGGCGACTTCGCCACGACGCTGGTGCGCTGGCTCGCCGGCGGGCAGCCGCAGGGCGTATTCGCGTCGGCATCCGCGCAGGGCGGCGTCGCGATCTACGCGCTCGAGGTCGAGCCGCAGCAGGCCGCCCTGCTCGACACCGTGCGCGGTGTGTCGTCGGCGCCGGACGGGCGGCCGGGCGATCTGGTGTTCGTGCGCACCGAGCCGGGCCGCATCGAAGCGCGCGTGCCGATGGCCACGCCCGGCGTGTTCCGCGCCGCGGTGCAACTCGGCGGCGAGACGCTGCGGCTGCCGCCGGTGTGCTTGCCGTACTCGCCGGAGTTCGCGCCGCAGGTCGACGAGCGCGCCGGCGAACGCACGCTGCGCACGCTGGCGAAGGCGACCGGCGGCAAGCTGGCGCCGAACGCCGAGGCGGTCTGGTCCGGGCCGCGCCGCAGTGCTGGGCGCGTCGATCTCGGGCCGCCGCTGGCGCTGGTGCTGCTGGCGCTGCTGCTGGCGGAGATCGCGCTGCGGCGGCTGCGCGTCGTGCTGCCGATGCCGAAGTGGTTGCCGGCGGCGTGGCGCCGCGATCGCACAGTGGCGCCCGGGGCCGTGGTCGCCACTCCGGCGAACGCGCCGTCGGTTGCCGGCGATGCGGCCGCGCCGTCGCCAGCACCGCCGACGAAGCAACCGGCTGGCGATGGCCTGCTCGACGCGTTGTCGCGCGCGAAGAGGCGCACGGGTCGCCGGTGAGCCCCTGGCGTCGCGTTGCATCGCCCACGCCGGCGCCGGCGAAGCCCACGCCGTGACCCTGTCTGTCGCCGTCGTCGTCCCGTTCGCCACCGCCGTGCGCCGCAGCGCGCGCAGCTGGTCGGCGGCGGCCGTGCTGGCGGCCGCGGCGACACTTGCGATCGCGCGCACGTTCGGTGCCATGCCGTGCGCGCACGCCGCTGCGTTCCTGCTGACGGGCCTGGTCGGCATTCCGCTGCTGTTCCCGCTGGCGCTCGGTGCGGCGATGGGCGTGCTGTGGAGCCTGCTCGCCCTGGTGGCCGTGCCATGGTGGATCGTGCACCGCCGCGCGACCGGACTCGCGGCGCTTTGGCGCGAACTGGCCACGCTGGTGGGCTCGCTGCTGCCGGGCTACTGGCGGGCGCTGCGGCGCGTCGACCGGCCGGTGTTGTGGGGGCTCGTGCTCGGCTTCGTCGTCGGCACCGGCCTCGCCGTCGCCGTGTTCTCGCTGCAGCCGCCGGCTGCGTGATGCATCCGGGACCGGCAGCGTGCGAACATGCGCACGATGGCCGGCACGTTCACGCTGCTCTACGACTCGCTGTGCCCGATCTGCCGGCGCGAAGTCGACTGGCTGAAGCGGCGCGATCGCAACGGGCGGTTGGCGACGATCGACATCGCCGCACCGGGCTTCGATCCGGCGCCGCTCGGCTTGACCTCCGAACGCGTGGTCGCGCGGCTGCACGGCATCGAGGCCGACGGCCGTGTCGTCGAAGGCATGGCGGCGATGCGCGGTGCCTGGCGTGCGGTCGGGCTCGGCTGGCTGATCGCGCCGACCGGCTGGCCGCTGGTGCGCTACCTGTTCGACGGCATGTATCTGGTGTTCGCGCGCTACCGCGTGCCGCTCGGTCGCTTGTTCGGTCGCCGTGCGGCGAGCTGCGACACGGACCGTTGCACGCCGCGTTGAGCGAACGTCAACGCGGCTGCGTCGGGCGCAACCAGCGCAGGCGTTCGGCAGCAGGCGTTGCCGCGATCGCGTAGACGACGAGCGCAGCCGCCAGCACCACGAGCAACAGCATGCGGGTGCCGCGCGGCATCGCATCGAACTGCAGGTCGAGCAGCGGCGTCTCCAGCACGAAGTTGGCGGCCAGCACCAGCAGCCCGAGCGGCAGCAGGCCGCGAGGTTCGCGCTCCGCGGCCACTTCGCCGCCAGCACCATCCGCAGCGCCCTCGACTTCGCGATGGTGCCGCAGCAGCCAGCACGCCGCGAACGCGGTGAACAGCGAGAACGTCCAGATGCGCTCGAGGTCGAACGCGATCCGGTGCATCGCCTGCGGCAGCAGCACGACGATCGCCAGCAGCAGCGCCGTCGGCGACAGCAGTGCGAGCCGCAGCCGCGGCAGCAGCCACGCCAGCAGCACCAGCAGCGTCGGCAGCACGAGCCCGATCGAGCCGGGCGCCGCCATGCGTTCGCCGAACTTCGGCCCGATCAGCTGCCAGTAGTCGGCGAGCGGCATCGCCAGCAGCAGCGGCGCGTTCGCCGCTTCGGCGCCTTGCACGAACGCATGCTCGCGCAGCCAGGCACCGTAGCCGGCGGCGAACCCGTCCGGCGGCGCGCCGACGACCTGCGTCAACAGCACCGCGGTGAGCAGCGGCAGCACCATCGGCGCCAGGGCGCGCGCGCCACGCTGCTTCGCTGCGAGCCACAATGCGAGCGCGAACGCCGGCAGCACCAGCACCGCCGCCATCTCGTGCACCAGCAGCGCCAACGCCTGCAGCGCCGCCGCCGGCCACGGCCGCCCGCGTTGCGCGAGCCACCACGAGGCGATGCCGAGCGGCAGGAACAGGTGCTCGAAGTAGCCGTTCAGGTGGCCGGTCAACACGACGAACGGCGACGCCAGGAACGCCGTCGCCACCGCCAGCACGCCGGGCCGCCACTGCCCGGCGCGCACGATCGCGATCGCCATCGCCAGCAGCAGCAGGGCGAACAGCGCCAGCAGCGTGCCGCCGACCAGCGCGATCGTGCGATCGTCGACCGGCGCACCGAACAGGTCCGAGACGCGGCGCAGCAGTTCGCCCGGCAGCCCGCGTTTGACGAAGCCGAAGCGATAGTCGAGCAGCCAGTGCGCCTCCGCCCAGTCGTTCGGCGCGCGCAGCGTGCGCAGCAGCGTCGTGAGCAAGGTCGCCGCGAGCACGGCGATCGACAGGGCGGGCTGCCAGGGGCGCATCGGCGCGCATGCTAGCGGTGACTGCCGATCATGGCGCCAGCTGGCGCGCGCTGCCGGCAGCCGAGTTCACTCGAGCCACTGCTCGATGATGGTCCAGATGGCGTCCGCGATCAGCAGGCCCCAGCCGATCACGGGGATGCACTTGGCGCCGATCTTCCGCAGGATCTTGCCCGCCGCCTCCTTGCCGATCTTCTCCCCCAGCTTCTTGGCGAACTTGGTGCTGACCATCTTGTCGAGGACCTTGCCGAGGGTCTTCGCGGCCTTCTTGTACTTGCCGGCGTCGACCTGCTTGCCCATTTCCTTCAGCAGGTCCCCGCACTCCTCGATCACCGTGTCGGTGAAGCCCTCGACCACGTCGTCGATGCCGAGCAGAGCGCAGATCTTCGACAGGATCAGCCGCCACAGCGCGTCGTCCGGGCCGATCTGGCCGATGTGGATCAAGGCGTGCAGCTCGTTCTTGTCGAGAGCCAGGCCGTCGGTGAGCTGCTTCAGCAGCCTGCTCTCGCTGGCCAGGAAGGCGGCGTAGCCAGGCACCTCGGGCGCATAGAACGAACGATCCCCGGGCCAGGCGGCCATGTGCGCGGCGAGCCGTTGGGCGACGGCGGCGAACTGGCCCCGCACCTGCCGGTCCGTCAGTTGGATGCCGGCGGTCACCGTGTTGGCGAGTCCGAGGTTGTCGAGCTCGGCGAAGTACTCGGGGCCGGTCAGGATCTCCTGCAGGGCCAACGCCAGGCTGGTGCCGGCCAGCGGATTGTTGTCCATGGCCGGGATCGGGCCGAGGTTCACGTCGACGTCGCCGAGGAGTACCGACAGCGTGCCAGGTACCTCGTAGGGACCGTAGTCCGTGCCGCCGGCGGTGAAGCTGACCAGGAAGCGGTCGGCGGTACCGGCCGGGACCAGCATGAAGTTGGCCGCGGTCCACGGCAGCGCCGGGTTGACGCCAGTCGGCTGCACCGTCAGGTCGTGGACCCAGATGCCGTTGTGCAGCACCGCGTGGCTGCTCGCGTGCACCCCGACGTGGGCCATCGCACCGCTGGTGCGCGGTTCCCAATGCTGCGTCAACAGCCCGGAGACGGCCGGCGTCGACGTGGAACCGAAGGCGCCGCCGAGTGTCAGCGTCCCGGCGAGGTTCGAGGTCATCCCGATCGGCTTCGCCGCGGTGCCGACCTCGAACCACGCTGCGCTCGACAGTTCCGTCGCCACCGTCGTGCCGCCCGTGGTCGTGCACTGCACGAAGAACTCGTCGCCGGCCTGGGCCGTGCCGGGCACGGTCAGCGGCACCGTGGCGCGGCCACTGCCGTCGGTGGTCGTCGTGTAGGTCGTAGCGCCGGTGGCGTCGACGAGCACGCGACCGAGGCCGGGGACCTGCTGGTTGGCCCACCCGGTGCCGACGACGAACGACGCCGTGGCATTGGCGGGCGCGCCGACCACCTGCAGTTCGATGGTCGCCCCCGGCCGCGGGAAGCCGAACACCTGCACGCGCGAGTTCGGGCTGGCGCCGCCGCCCGACGGTTTGCCGTAGAGCAGCACGTCGGGGCTGAACGTGACCACGGGCTGGGGCGTGATCGGAGTGCCGGGGCCGATGGGAGTGCCGGGGCCGATCGGAATCTGGGCGATGGCCAGGGTCGGCAACAACAGCAAGGACGGGAGCCACGGCGCGGCGTGGCGGAGGGACGAGTTCATGGGTGGTGCAATCGGTTGGCAGCGATCCTGCGCAGCGACGTGCCGCGCGGGGCCTGGCGCCGGCTTCGGTCGATCCGAAGCGCGCGGCGATTGGCGGCCCTGAGGGCGCAGCGACTCGTCCGGCGTTACGAAGGTTCGCGCCGGGTCGCGGCGCTCGCTCGCGGTCGCACACCGACGCGGTTTTTTCGGTAACGTCCGCGGCCGCCCTGCGCCGTAGGTCTCGACTCCCATGCTGCACCTGCACTCGTCCACCGTTCCCCTGCCGCTGCTGCTCTGCGCTTCCCTGCTCGCCGGGCTCGCCACCGCCCAGGGCTTGCCACCCTTGAGCCTGCGGGCCAGTGTCAACGAAGGCCCGTTCGTCGCGACCCAGGACTCGGGCTTCGGGGCCTTCGTCCAGCTGGAGGTGGCGGGCTCGGCGGCGGCGGCGGGATGTTGGTGCATCCCGGTCGCCGACCTGCGCACCACCGACCCGGCCTTCGGTGCCGGCCTCGTGGCCTCGGCGTGGCAGCACGAACTCGCTGGCGCGCGCACGCCGACGACCGTCGCCGACCTGCTCGGTCCGGTGCCGACCCTCGCCGACGCGGCGACGCTGCTGCAGCCCATCGCCGCGCATGCCGCCGACGCCGGCATCGTCGCCGAGGCGCTGGGGCCGACGCCGTGGTTCCTGCTCGCGCACGCCGACCCGCTGTACGCGCCGGCAGCAGGCAGCGCCAAGCTGGCGCAGAAGCTCGGCAGCAACCTCTGGCCAGAGTGGAAGCTCGATGTCGCGTCGGCGATGCCGACCTTCAACGTCGACGCGATCCTGCAGGCGACGGCCTGGCGGCGCCTCGCCGGCCATCCGGGGCTCGCTGGCCAGACGCAGGCCCAGTTCTTCAACAGCTCGGCGTGGACCTCCGTGCTGCAAGCGCATCCGGAGCTGACCGTGACCGTGTTGACGCTGCGGGCGGCGAACATCGACCCCGGCCGGGTGCCCGCCGCCGGCAGCGGCCTGCCGCCGGCCCTGCGCGGGTTCCCGAACCAGCCGCCGCGCCTGGGCATCACGCCGCCGGCCAAGCTGTCGTTGTCGTTCGTGGGATCGTCCCTCACCTCGGGGCGTCCGCGGTTCAAGGCGCCTGGGATCGTGCAGCCGGTGCCGCTGCCGACGGCACCGATCGGAGGCTCGCTGCAGCTGTCGATGGTCGGGTTCGTGCCGGGCCTCGAAGTCGGTCTGCTGCGCGTCGGCACCACGGTCCAGCGCCTGGAGATCCCGGCGGTGTGGCACGCCTTCGGCTCCATCCGGGTCCCCGTGCCGCTGACGTTGCCGTCGGGAGCGCCGACTCCACCCGGTCTCTATGAAGTCGCGGGCTATCGCTACCCCGCATCCGTCGTCGGCTCCTCGGGCAATCCCTGGCAGGTGATCCCGCCGGTCGAGCGGCAGATCGTGCAGCTGCTGTGACCGCCGAGCGCCCGGTGCGACCATGGAGACCAACCCTTCCTTGACCGACGGACTCGACCGGCTCGTCGAACGGGCGATGCCGATCCTGCGCCGCGCGGCGCCGGGATTGCTCGGGGCGCTGCTGCGCCAGCGTTGCCGCACCTCGGACCTCGTGCAGTCGGCGCTGGCCGACGCCGTGCGCTCGTTCCCCAGCTTCACCGGTCGCGACGAAGGCGACTTCGTCGGCTGGACGATGCGGATCATGGAGCGCAACAGCATCGATCGGCGTCGGCGGTTGCTCGCCGACAAGCGCGACGCCGGGCGCGAACTGCCCGATGGCGAGGTGGCGTTGGCGATGCCGGCGCGGTCGCCGTCGCCGAGCCAGGTGGCGATCGATCGCGAAGCGCTGGCGCGGGTGGCGCGGGCGCTGCGGCAGTTGCCGTTCGAACAGCGACAGGTGTTGCAGCTGGTGGCCCTGCGCGGCGCCAGCCACGCCGAGGTGGCGGCGCGCACCGGTCGCAGCGAAGGCGCGTGCCGCGTGCTGCTGGCGCGCGCGCGGGCGGCCCTGCTGGTGACGATGGCCAGACAGCAGGACGATGGGGCCAGGCAGCAGGACGATGGCTCCCGCACCTGACGACGCGCTGTGGGAGCGCGTGCAGACGGCGCTCGAACGCTACCTGCTGGCGCGCGGCAACGGCGACACCCTGTCGCTGGTCGACGCGTGCGGTGGCGATACCGCCCTGGCGGCTCGCGTGCAGGACGTGCTCGGTCGCGGTGCCGAGGTGCTCGAAGAGGTCGATGCCGAAGCGCCGCGGCCCGCCCTGCCGCGGGCGTTCGGCGACTTCGAGCTGCTGCGGCCTCTCGGTCGAGGCGGCATGGGGTCGGTCTGGCTCGCGCGCCAACGGTCGCTCGGTCGCCACGTCGCCGTGAAGCTGCTCGACCGGGCCGCGGTCGACCTGCCAGCCGTGCGCGTGCGCCTGCAGCGCGAAGCCGAGCTGACGGCGCTGCTCGACCATCCGAGCATCGTGCCGGTCTACGCGGTCGGCGAGGTCGACGGTGCGCCGTTCCTGGCAATGAAGTACTTGCCCGGGCCGAGTCTCGATCGCGTGTTGCGCCCGCTGCCGCCGGAGCAGGTCGCGCGCTTCGGCCTGGCGCTGGCGCGGGCCCTCGACGCCGCGCACGTGCACGGCATCGTGCACCGCGACGTGAAGCCGGCGAACGTGCTGCTCGACGGCGACACGCCGGTGCTGGTCGACTTCGGCCTCGCGCGCGCGCAGTCGGACCCGACGCTGACGCAGGAAGGCAAGGTCGCCGGCACGCTGCGCTACATGGCCCCCGAACGGCTCGACGCGGCGTCGCCGATCGCCGATCCGCGTGTCGACGTCTACGGCCTCGGGGCCACGCTCTACGAGCTGCTGGTCGATCGGGCGGTGTTCGCCGAGGAGTCGCCGACGGCGCTGGTGCGATCGATCCTGACGCGCGAGCCAGCACCGTTGCGGCTGCGTGGCCGCCACCACGATCTCGAGACCATCGTGCTGCGCGCGCTGGCGAAGGAGCCGACGCGGCGGTTCCCGACCGCTTTGGCGATGGCGGAGGATCTCGAACGCTACCTCGCCGGGCAGCCGGTGCGCTCGCGCCGCACGCCGTGGTGGCTGCGCTCGGTGCGCGTGGCGCAGCGGCATCCGCGCACGAGTGTGGCGCTCGGTTCGCTGGCCGTGCTCGCCGTGGTCGCGGTGCTCGTCGCCGGGTTCGCGCTCGCCGCCGCCCGCGTCGACGTCGCGCGGCGTTTCGAGGCGGCGCGCGCGGACCTGACGGCCGGTCGCCACGAACGGGCGTTCGCTGGCCTGTCGTCGTTGGCGGCGCGCGCCCCCGGCGACCTCGAGATCGCGACGGCGCTGGCGCGCGCGCGGGTGGAGGTCGGCCTCGATCGGGTCACGCTGTTGCTCGCCGACCGTTCGCGCAACGTCGACGCCGCTGTGCTACAGGACGTGCGCGCGCTGGTCGCCGCTGCCCGGACCGCGGGCTGGTCGGACGGTGCCGCCGCGTCGCTGCCGTTCTTCGATGTCCTGGCGGTCGGCCACGTCGACGGGCCGGCGGCGGCGCAGCGGGCCCTCGCCGCGCTGCCGCGCGCCGAGCTGTCGGCGCCGCGCACGCTGGCGGCGCTGCTGGCGTGGTCCGAACGGCGGCCGCCGCCGTGGACGTTGCCGGAGGCCGGCCGCGGCGACGAGTATCTGCTGACGGCGACGGCGCTGCGGTTGTCGGCGCATCCGCCGCAGCACGTGTTGGCGGAGCTCGCGCGCGGCGATGCGCAGTTGCGGCAGTCGCGGCGCGGCCGCTTCCTCGAAGCGATCGCCCGTCAGGACCTCGGCGACCTGCGGAGCGCGCTGGCCCTGCTGCGCGGTCTGGCCGATCCCGAGGCGCTGCCGCCGGTCTGGCGCTGGCTCGGCAACGTGCAGTTGCAACTCGGCCAGGTCGAAGCCGCCGGGGCGTCGTTGCAGCGCGCTGCCGGCGATCGTTCGCCGGCGATGCGCTACCTGTCGCGGCAGCAGCAGTTGCTGGCTGCGGCGACGGCTGGTGTCGGGCTCGACGCCCTGGTGGCCCCGTGGCGCGCGGCGGTCGGCGACGGCGAAGATCGCCGGTTGCTCGCCGAGTTCGACGGCAAGACCGACCCGGCGCGTGCGGCTGCGGCGCTGGACGAACTGGCGCGCCTGCACGCGGCGGCGGCCGACGATCCGCTCGAACGGGACCTGCTGGTCGCGGCCCGGATCGAAGTGGCCGCGTGGCACCTGGCCGGTCCCGACGAACGCGGCGTGCTGGCCTCTGCCGTCGCGCACGAAGCGTTGCTGCGCCGCTGGTCGGAGGCGGCCGCGGCCCTGCGGCATCCGCCGGCGCGCGCCACGGCGCTGGCGTGGCTCGCCCGTTCGGCCTGCTGGCTCGGCGGGCAGTGGACCCCAGGTGGTCTCGAGCGCTTCGCCGCCGCGTGCCAGGATGCACCGTTGCGCGGGCGCGGGCCGCTCGACTACGCCGCCGCCGTGTTGGCGCTGCCGGCCGAGGCGGAGCTGGTGCTGCGCACGGCGCACCTGCACCAGGCGCGATCGGCGTTGGATCGTCTCGCCGAAGCCCACGCCGCCGGCGAACGGGTGCTCGCCGGCGACGACAAGGCGCTGCTGGACTACCGGGCCTGGCTGCTCGCCGTGCATGCCAAGGACTTCGTCGCCGTCGTGCAGCGCACGCCCGCGGTTGCGTCGATGCTGCCCGAGGAACTGCAGGAGGTCGCGCGCCAGGCCGCCGACTACGTGGCGCGTCTGCGCAGCGACCAGCCGCGCTGAGCTTCCGAGTTTGCCCGTGCGCCGAATGCGCTTCCCGTGGGATGACGCAGCCGGGCTCTCAGCGCAACGCGAACGTCGCGCCGCGCGTGCCCGACCACGCCGGCGGGCCGTTCGTCGGCGTCAGCAGCGCTTGCGCGGCCAGCGGCAGGCCGGCGAACGCGGGCAGCAACGGCACCGGCAGCACGAGCCCGCCGCGCCCGGTGGCGTCGAACGACACCGGCACGGCGAACAGCAGCGTCGCCGGGTCGACGTGGATCAGCACGTTCGACGCGACGATCCCGGGCGGAGCTGGCAGCACGCTGAGCAACATCATGCCGACGCCCGCCGGTGGGCCGGCGTGCACGCCGAGCGCCCACTCCGGATTGCCGAGCCACGGCACCGAGTTGGCCAGCAGGTTCGGAGTGAAGCCGCCGCCGGGCGTCGCGGCGCCGAA
>JBILEY010000336.1:0-6030 GCA_044351865.1 Planctomycetota bacterium
GATCACCGCAGCGGAGTCGACGGACGGCGGCAAGCTGCGGCTGCAACGGTGGCGCAACGGCGCCGAACAGGAAGTCGTCGTCGTGCTGCCGGTGCTCGGCAGCTACAGCGCGACGGCGCCGTTTCTTTGCAGCAAGTCGCAGCGCCTGCTCGAACGCGGCTGTGCGGCGCTCGCCGCCCGGCTCGCCGACCGCGAGAAGCAGCGCGGCATGGATCCGATCCCGCGTTCGCTCGCCGCCCTGGCGCTGCTGGCGAACGGCGATCCCGCGCACCGCGAACTGCTGGCGCGCGAAGCGAAGTGGGCCGCGAAGTTCGGCGCCGACTCGATGCAGACGTGGCACTACGGCTACGTGATGACGTTCCTGGCCGAGTACGCGATGGCGACCGGCGACGCTTCGGTGCTGCCGGGGCTGCGCCGGCTCGCGGTCGAAGCCGCCACCGGGCAGAGCGCGGTCGGCTCGTGGGGCCACGGCTTCGCTCGGCCCGACGGTCGTCTCGGCGGCTACGGCATGATGAACGCGCCTGGCGTGCCGCTGACGATCGCGCTGGTGCTGGCGCAGCGCGCCGGCGTCGACGACGCGGTGGTCGCTCGCGCGATCGCGCGCAGCTCCACGCTGGTGCGCTTCTACGAGGGCAAGGGCGCGGTGCCGTACGGCGACCACCACCCTTGGATCGAGACGCACGAGGACAACGGCAAGTGCGGCATGGCGGCGGTGCTGTTCCAGCTGCTCGGCGAGCCGGGCCCGACCGAGTTCTTCGCCCGCATGAGCCTCGCGTCGCACGGCGCCGAGCGCGACACCGGCCACACCGGCAACTACTTCAACGTGCTGTGGGCCTTGCCGGGCATCGCCCCGAATGGCCCGCAGGCGACCGGTGCCTGGATGCGCGAGTTCGGCGCGTGGTACTTCGACCTGGCGCGGCGCTTCGACGGCACGTTCGCCCACCAGGGACCGCCCGAACGCGAGCACGACAGCTACGGCGACTGGGACGCGACCGGCGGCTACCTGCTGGCGCTGGCGCTGCCGAAGCAGACGTTGGTGCTGACCGGCAAGTCGACCGGCAAGGCTGCCGGCGAACGCGCCGCGCTGGTGCCGCAGCTGACCGCCGCGGCGGCCGAGGCCGTGCTCGCCGACGGCCGCGGCTGGGACAACAAGGACCGCCACTCCGCCTACGACCGCGCCAGCGACGCGCAGCTGCTCGAGCGCCTCGGCAGCTGGTCGCCGGTGGTGCGCGAACGGGCGGCGATGGCGCTGGCGCGCCGCAAGGCGCCGCCGGTCGAACAGGTCGTGGCCCTGCTCGCATCGCCCGCGCTGTCGACGCGCCTCGGCGCCTGCCAGGCGGTGGCGGCTCTGCACGAACGCGCCGCCGCCGCCGTTCCCGCGTTGCGCGCGCTGCTGTCGGCACCAGAACCGTGGCTGCGCATCCAGGCCGCAACGGCGCTGGCACACACCGGCAAGGCCGCCAACGAGGCCATTCCCGAGATGCTGGCCCTGCTGACGAAGGCCGATCCCGACGGCGATCCGCGCGGCATGCAGCAGCGCTACCTGACGTTCGCGCTGTTCGATCGCGAACATGGCGGCATGCTCAGCCGCTCGCTCGACGGCGTCGACACCGCGGCGCTGCTGGCCGCGGTGCGGGCAGGCCTGCAGAACCAGGACGGCCGCGCGCGCAGCACCATCGGCTCGATCTATCGCAACCTGCCGGCCGCCGCGATCGCGCCGCTGCTGCCGGCGATCCTGCAGGCGGTGCAGGAGCCAGCACCGAGCGGCGAGATGTTCGCCGACGGCATCCGCGTCGAAGGGCTGCGCGTCTTGGCCAAGAACCGCATCGCCGAGGGCATCGCAGCGTGCGTGCAGTACGCGCGCGACCAGAACCAATGGGCCAGCGAGAAGCGCACGCCGGAGCTGATGGAGATCCTCTGCAGCTACGGCACGCAGGCGAAGGTGGTGCTGCCCGAGCTGCGGCGGCTGGCCGACTGGTTCGCCAACGACGAGCAGGACTTCCCGCGCGAGCTCATGCAGCAGAAGGCGAAGTGCGTGCGCGATGCGATCGCGACCATCGAGGCCGCGACCGCAGGACCGGAGCTGGTGCCACTGCCGCGCTGAAGCGTGCGGCGCGGCGCTGTGCTCACTTGCCGGTGAGCCAGTTCGGCCCGTTGACCCAACCCTTCCACGCCGCTTCCAGCTTCTGCCAGTCGGCGTCCTGCCAGCCCTTGAACGCGGCGTCGCTCGCCTGCTTCGCCGAACCGGTGACGAGCATCACCTTGCGGTAGGTGTCGAGCACCTGGCCCCACTTCGCGTCCCAGTTCTTGTCCTTCTCGCCGCGGCGCAGGTAGTCGATCATCGAGTAGGCCTGCGCGTAGTAGTAGGCCGCGTTCTGGCCGTAGAAGCGCCGCACGTCCCAGTAGACGATGTCCTTGAACGGCACGTGGTCGCCCTTCTTGACCATCTGCTTGACGTCCTCGTTGCGCATGCTGCTGCCGACGTACTTCCAGTAGCCGCCGATCCAGCGGAACGAGCCGAAGTAGTCGCCGTGGCCTTCGTCGAACCAGCGGTGCAGCTGGCCTCGGCGCGGCGTCAGCGGATGGTCGAAGTAGAAGTCGGCGTACTGGTGCCAGCCTTCGTGGTAGGTCACCGTCTCGGTGGCGCCCGCCCCCATCAGCTTGTCACCGCCGAGGAACACGACGAGCTCCTTGCTCTGCGGCGAGAACCAGCCGACGACGCCGGCCGGCGACTGGCCGTACTTCTGGAACTGGTCGTACGTCGCGCACAACCGGAACACCGAGTAGCGCAGCGTGCCGAGCTTGTCCTTGTTGGCTTCCTTGTGGGCGTCCGCCTCGGCCTTCGACTCCTTCTCTTCCTCGCTCATCTCGCCGGTGCGCGGCTGCCCGGCCGCCGGCACGGTCGCCGGGTCCGGCCACTGCGCCTTGGTGCCGGTCGCGTCGAGCGGGTAGGCGGTCAGGTACAGCGACCGCATGCGCTCGAGGCGCGAGCTGTAGAACTCGGCTTCCTTGCGGGCGACGAGGCGCTCCGCCGGCTTCTCGAAGTCCCACGAGTAGAGCACGATGTAGTTCGGCGAGGTGAAGTAGTCCCAACCGCTGAGGCCCTCGATGTTCTTCTTCGCGTCGGCCAGGGCCTTCTGCTTCTCCGGCGTGTCGGCGAACCGGTCGCGCTTCTTGTCGATGTCGTCGCCACCGTCGCCAGCGGCGATCGCTTCGCCGCTCTGGATCATGCGATCGATGATCGTCTTCCACTTGCCCTTCGGCTTGCCGGGCTTGTCCGTCTCGAGCGGCATGTAGATCAGCAGTGCCACCTCGCGGTCGGGGAACGTGTAGACCGCGGCTTCGCAGTAGCTGACGCCGACCGGCCCATAGCCGTCCTTCTCCGTCCACACCCAGTGCGCGTAGTCGAGCTTGCCGGAGCGCCCCTTCTTGGCCTTGCCCTGCACCTCGAACGCCTGCTGCGGGGCTTCGGTGCGTTCGGTCAGCCACTGCTTGAAGCTCGTCTTCGCGTCGCTGCGCCGGCTGCGCATCATCTCCTTGAAGCGCTCCTTCAGCGCCTCGGGCAAGCCCTCGGGCACCTGGATCTCGTCGTCCTTCGGCGGCGTCTTGCGGAACTCGAGCACGTCGCAGGTCCAGTAGTACTGGGCGCGCACGTAGTCGGCGGTGTCCTTCGGCCGCAGGCGCGCGCGCTGGTACAGCATCTCGTCGCCGATCTTCATCGGCAGGCGCTCGAGGCGGCTCGGCGCGTCGAAGGCGACGCCGACGTCGGCGACCTTCTCGGTGCGCCAGTCCTGCGCCGGCAGCAGGGCCGCGGCGAAGGCGAACAGGAAGCTGAGGAGGGTCGAACGGGTCGGCATGACGGTGGCTCGGCGGGGCGGTCGGAGGCGGTCGGGAGTGCAGCGGCGAACAGCGCGGGTGGCCGACGACGGCGGCCCCCTGCCACGGCGCCGCGATGGCTTCGGCCCCGGCCCTCTACTTCGCGCAGCCATGATGCCGGATGCCGTTCGCGGCACAAGGAACCAGCAGAACGTTGCGACGCACCGGCCCGAGCCCAACACTGCGCGCCCCCACTGCGTAGAGCTCCACCATGCCGAGACCCTCGCTCGTCGTCTGCTCGTTGCTGCTGAGCAGCCTCGCCTTCGCCCAGGCCCCGAGTGCCGGGCGCGTCGTGCCGTATCCGATCGACCTGCCCGACGGCTTCGTCAGCGCGATCGAAGACGGCACGCGCACCGCGAACGGCCGCCCCGGCCAGAAGCACTGGACCAACTACGCGCGCTACCAGATCGAGGCGACCGTCGATCCGCAGCAGGCGCGGCTCACCGGCAAGGCGAAGCTGACCTACGTCAATCGCTCGCCCGCGACGCTCGATCGGCTCGTGCTGCACGCCTACCAGGACCTGATGAAGGGCGGCGCCCCGCGCACGCGCACCGTGGTGCCGACGCCGGGCTTCGAACTCGGCGAAGTGCGCGTCGGCGGCAAGGCGGTGACGACGCGCGTGCGCGACACGCACTTCTCCGTGCGCCTCGCCGACAAGCTGGCGCCGGGCCAGGAGGTCACCATCGAGGTCGACTGGGCGTTCGCGATCCCGAAAGCGGGCACCGCGCCGCGCATGGGGCACGAGACCGACAAGGTGATCTACCTCGGCTACTGGTACCCGCAGTTCGCGGTGTTCGACGACGTCGAGGGCTGGGTCGCCGACCCCCACCGCGGCAACGGCGAGTTCTACATGGACTACGCCGACTACGAACTCGCGATCACGGTGCCGCAGGGCTACCTGGTGCGCGCGACCGGCGAACTGCAGAACGCCGACGAGGTGCTGACCGGCAAGGCGCGCGAAGCGCTGGCGAAGGCACTGACTCCGGGCAACCGCGAGGTCGTGCACGTCATCACCAAGGAGGACCACGAGCAGGGTGCGGTCACCGCGACCTCGGCGAACGGTTCGCTGACGTGGCGCTTCCAGGCCGAGAACGTGCGCGACGCCGCGGTCAGCATCGCCCGCACCTACCTGTGGGACTGCACGCAGGCCGTGGTGAAGGACAAGCACGGCGCTGGCAAGGACGGCACCTGCGCGATCCACGCCGTCTACGAGCCGAACAGCGGCGACTGGGTACGCGCCGCCGAGTACGCGCGCCACACGATCGAGTACATGTCGGCGCAGCTGTACCCGTACCCGTGGCCGCACATGACCGCGTGCGAGGGCATCATCGCCGGCGGCATGGAGTACCCGATGATGACGATCGTCGGCGGCCGGCAGCCGGCGGACACGATCGCCCACGAGCTGATCCACATGTGGTTCCCGATGCTGCTCGGCAGCAACGAGAAGCGCTACGCGTGGCAGGACGAAGGCCTGACGTCGTTCTGGACGACGCTGTGCCGCGACGACTTCACCAAGCGGAAGAACGGCCCGCGCCAGGACCTCCTGATGTACGCGATGCAGGTTCGCGGCGGCGGCGACACCGTGTGCATGCGCCACGCCGACACCTACGGCGAAGACGACTTCGGCTACGCCAGCTACACGAAGCCAGCGGCGGTGTTCCACCAGCTGCGCGGCCTGCTCGGCGACGAGGTGTTCTTCGCCGCGTTCCGTCGCTACGCGGCCGACTGGGCGATGAAGCACCCGTATCCGTACGACCTGTTCCGCACGTTCGCCGACGTGGCGCAGCGCGACCTGGAACCGTACTTCCGCACGTGGCTGTTCGAGGCGTGGACGCTCGAGCACGCGCTCGGCAAGGTCGAAGAGCTCGCCGATGCGACGGTGGTCACGGTCGAGGACCGCGGCCGCGCGGTGCATCCGTGCACGGTGCTGGCGACGTTCGCCGACGGCCGCATGGAACGGCAGGTGGTGAGCGAGGCGCAGTGGCAGGCGGCGCGCACGGCGACGCTGCGCTTTGGCGCTGGCGCCACCAAGGTCGCGATCGATCCGGACTTCGTCACGCTCGACGCCGACCGCAAGAACAACACGTGGACGAAGAAGGCGGACGACGCAGCGCCAGCGCAGGAGCCGGCGAAGGACTGAGATCCACGCGCTGG
>JBILEY010000054.1:0-18805 GCA_044351865.1 Planctomycetota bacterium
CGTGGCGTGACCATCGGCACCGTGCAGCAGATCCGCGTCGCGCCGGACAAGAAGCACCTGCGCGTGCGGGCGGCGTTGTTCGACGACTACCTGCGCGACCTCGGCCTCGACGTGTCGAAGGTCGAGGGCTCGAGCCCGCTGCCCGACAACCTGCGCGCGCAGGTGGTGATGTCGTGGGTCACCAGCACGTCGTTCGTGCAGGTCGACTTCTTCCCCGACCCGGCCACCGGGCCGCAGCAGTTGCCGTTCGCGGTGCCGACCGAAGAGGTCACGCTGCGCACGGTGCCGAGCACCGCGAAGAGCCTCGAGGACGCCAGCCGCGACGTGCTGCGCGACCTGCCGCAGATCGCCGCCACCGGCCGCGAACTGGTCGAGCTGCTGCGCACCGAGCTGCAGGCGGCGCGGCTGCCGGAACTGTCGCGGCAACTGCAGTCGGTGCTGCAGCACGCCGACGGACTGCTGGTCGACGTGCAGCGCGTCGGCATCGTCACCGAGGTGCAGCAGGCGATCGGCGAAGTGCGTGCGGCCGCCGCCAGCGTGCGCGACGACCAGAGCCCGATCGGCACCATGCTCGCCGAGCTGCGCGGGCTCGCCGACACGCTGCGCCGCGAGGTCGCGAACGCGAAGCTCGGCGAGACCACCGGCTCGGTGCGCGAGGCGACCGCCGCGGTCGGGCAGCTCGGCGCCGACGTGCGCGGCGAACTGGCGCAGCTGCGCGCGACGCTGGCCGCGGTCGAGCGTCTCGCGGCGATGCTCGAACGCGATCCCGGCGCCTTGCTGCACGGCCGCACGGCGCCGCGTTCGCCGCTGCAGGAGAACCCCCGATGATCCGCCGCTCCGTCCGTCCCGCCGCTGCCGCGCTCGCGGCGATGGTGGCGTTCCTGTTCGTCGGCTGCCTGTCGTCGGCGCCGCCCGCACCGCCGGTGCGCTGGTTCGATCCGTCGTCGCCCGCCGCCGGACCGCGCCTCGGCGTCCCGCTGAAGTTGCGCGTCGAAGCGCCGCCGCATCTGGGCCGCGAGTTCGCGCTGCGCACCGGCGTGCGCGAGTACGCGTTCGACGTCGAGCACCAGTGGATCGCGACCCCGACGGAACTGGTGGCCGCGGCGCTGCAGGGGGCGATCGCGTTCCCCTCGTACGCGAGCGAAGAGCTGCTGGTGCGCATCGAACGCTTCGAACTCGACGTCACCGCGGCGCCGCGCGCGGTGGTGGTGCTGCGCCTGTTCGCCAGCACGCCGCTCGGCGCCGACGAGGTGCGCTTCGAGGCGCCGGCGGCGGATCGTTCGCCGGCGGCACTGGCGGCGGCGATGGCTGCTGCGCTCGGCGAAGTGTCGGTACGGGTGCGAGCGGCGCTGCAGCCGAAGTGACCCGGCCGTCGAGCCGCGACCGCTGCGTCGTCGGCTCCTGCCGGGCGGGCGATGCCGACACCCTCGCGTTCCTCAGTCGCCGAGCAGCCGCAGCAGCGCCGACGGCACGCCGCCAGCGCGCCAGCGCGGCACGTCGAGGCCGTGCGCGCGGCGCCACACGCGCAGCGTGATCCGCAGCGTCTCGCTGCTGGCGTCGCGGTCCTGCAGGTGCTGGAGCACCTGCCGCTCCGCTTCGGGGTGGCCGGCGCGCAGCAGCGCGATCCACCGCGTCGGATCGAGGCGCAGGTCGATGCCGTGCGGCAGCAGCCGATCGAGGGGAACGGGCGCGCCGGTGCTCGCCATCGCCTGCGCCAGGGCGACCTGGTCGGCGCCGTCGCAACTGCGGAACACGTCCCGCAGCAGGGTTTCGGCGCGCGCTGGTTCGGCGCGGGCCAGGGCCAGCACTGCCGCACTGCGGAGCGCCGCCGGGCCCGCGGTGTCGGCGGCCAGCTGGGCGCACTGGTCGCGCAGGGTCGCCGGCAGCGGTGCCAGGAAGTTGGTCAGCAGCGCCGCCTTCACCTTCGGCCGCGCTTCGGCCTGCACGCGCTGGCTCAACGCCGCGAGTGCGTCCGGGCTGGCGCAGGCGAGCAACGCGCGCAGCGCTTCGCCGGCGGCCGCCGGGTCCTCGCCGCCCATGGCCTGGTCGGCGGTGGCGACCGCCTGCGGATGCCGCCACCGCGCCAGCGCCCGCAGCGCCAGCGCGCGCAGGGCCATGGTGGTGTCGTGGCTGGCGGTCCAAGCGACCTGACGCACGAGTTCGTCGTCTTCGGGACGGAGTTCGTCGGCCAGGTGGCGCATCGCCACTTCGCGTTCGGCCTCGCTGTCGCGCGTCAGCACGCGGCGCAGCCACGTCGCGCGGGCCGTGGCCTTCGGGCTCTCGTGCAGCAGCAGCAGGTGCAGCAGCAGGGCGCGCACCTCGGGATCGCGGTTGGAGCCGTCGTCGTAGAGCCGCCGCAGCGGCACCGGGTCCAGCACCTGCTGGCTCGTGGCCATGCCGAGCAGCGTCGCCAGCAGCGTGTCGCGCTGACGCTTCCAGCTGCTCTGGACGATGGCGTTGAAGAGCCGGACCTGGGCGGCGTGCGCGAGGCCGTTCGGCGACGCCCCCAAGGCGAACGCGGCGACGACGGCGTCTTGTTCGGCGCGGTCCGAAGTCGAGCGCAGGCACTCGTCGAGGCGCAGCACGGTGCCGGCGTCGGGCTGCAGCCCCAACGCCAGAAGCGCTCGTTGCCGCGCCGCCGGCGCCCCGTCGTTGGCGAGCTGTTGCAGCTGCACGATCGCGTCGCGCTGGCCGGCGCCGGCGACCACCAGCGCCGCTTCCCCGCGCACACCGGCGTCGACGTGCGTCAGCAGCTTGCGCGCATCCTCGGCGACGATGCGCTCGAGGCCGGTGCGCTCGGGGCTCGTGCCGACCGCGTTCTGGGCCGCGAGCCGTGCGGTGCCCGCTTGCGCGAAAGCGCACAGGCCTGCGAACAGGGCGATTCGCCGTGCGAGGGCGCGCACCGTCGGCCGCGTGATGCCGGCCGCAAGGGCCGCCTGCGGGCGGGTTGGCTGCGAGGGTTCGTTCACAAGCTCCGCGTCATGCGCATAGTATGGCCGCTTCGGCCCGCGGCTGCAGCGTTCGCTGCGGGACCGCGCGGCAGCAGCCGTTGGCGCCACCCGCCAAAAAGCAAAGCCCGTTCCGAGCCGTTCATGCGCATCGCAGTACTCGATGGTTGGTCTGGTGTCGCCGGCGACATGTGGGTCGGCGCCCTGCTCGATGCGGGGTTGCCGCTGGCGTCGCTGCAGGCGGCGGTCGCGTCGCTGCAGCTGCCCGGGGTGTCGCTGCGGGCCGAACGCGTGCTGCGCGCCGGCCTCAGCGGCACGCACTTCGTCGTCGACGTCGGGGGCGCGCCCGCCGACGGTGGGCCGCTGCCGGACGGCGATGCGACGCTGGCCAGCGACGTTGTCGCGATGGCGAGCTTCGTGCCGGTGGTGGCGCCGGCGCACGGCCTCGTCGCGACCGGTGCCGGCAGCCACGCGCACCGCGGCCTGCGCGAGATCGAAGCGATCGTCGGCCGCGCCGACCTGCCGAGCGCCGTGCGCGACGACTGCCTCGCGGTCTACCGCGCGATCGGCGAAGTCGAAGCGGCGGCGCACGGGGTTCCGATCGACCAGGTGCACTTCCACGAAGTCGGCGCCGAAGACACCATCGTCGACGTCGTCTGCGCCTGCCTCGGTGTGCACCTGCTCGGCATCGAGCGCCTCTATGCGAACGGCATCGCCACCGGCTCGGGCACGGTGAAGGCGGCGCACGGCATCCTGCCGGTTCCCGCTCCCGCCACCGCGGCGCTGCTGCGCGGCATCCCGGTGCGCAGCGGCTCGCTGCGCGGCGAGCGTACGACGCCGACCGGTGCCGCCCTGCTGCGCACGCTGGTCGAGCACTTCGACACGCCGGTGCAGTTCACCGCCGACGCGATCGGCTACGGCGCCGGCACGCGCGACGATGCCGAGGTGCCGAACCTGCTGCGCATCACGCTCGGCACGCTGACCACGCCGACGTCGGCGATCGAGCTCGTCGAACTGCAGTGCCAACTCGACACCGCGACCGGCGAACAGATCGGCTGGCTGCTCGACGAGTTGCTGGCGCGCGGCGCCGTCGATGCGTTCGCCGCGCCGATCACGATGAAGAAGGGGCGCCCCGGTGTGCTGCTGACCGTGCTCGTCGACGACGCGCGCTTGCCGGCCCTCGAAGCGCTGCTGCTCGAGGAGTCGTCGTCGCTCGGCGTGCGCCGCCACCGCGTGCAGCGCACCGTGCTCGAGCGCTGGAACGAGACCCGCGACGGCGTGTTCGGCGCCGTGCGCTGGAAGGTCGCCAGGCTGCCGAGCGGAGCGGTGGTGGCGCGGCCGGAAGACGACGAGCTGCGGCGTCTGTGTCGGGAGCGTTCCCTCGGCCGCGCCGAGGTGCTGCGGCGGTTGCTCGGCACTGGCTGACGTCGGTGATGGAGACGCGGGTCTGCGCTGGCCACGCCGTTGGCGGGGCGAGCGCGCACTGCGTGGTTGCCGTCCGTTCGGACGCTCGCTCATGCCGTCCAGGAACCGACGGCACGATTCCAGCTGCCTCGCGAGCGCCGTGAGCTCGTCACCGTTTCCGGCCCAGCAGCCGCGGTCGCGGCCGGACGACCGCGTGCCGTTCGAATCGCCGAGCCGGTTGGTTCCAGGCCGCGCCAACGCCGTAGCGGCTGCGCTTTCTATCGTGCAACCGGAAACCTGGTTGACACTTCAAACCGACTCCATGGTTGACACCTTCTTCCAGCGACGTCGCGGCTGAAGAAGGCCGCCTTCGGAGTCGCTGGAATCAACCACGCCGAGCAGCACCGGACCGAAGAAGACCTCCCAGCAGCGTCGGTCTGACCTGTAACGGAACCAACCGGTCTGCACCCGATGCAGTGGGTTGCGATCCGCCCGGCGAAGCTGTATATCTGCGCATTCAAGCGACCATGGCAGGCAAGCAACGGACCCCAGCAGGAACGGCCCAGGCCGACCGACCTCGCAACGGCGATTCGAAGGCGCCTCGCGGCCGGCGTTCGGCGGGCAAGCGCCCAACCGGCGAACGTGCCGCCCCCTTGCTGCCGTTCCGTTCCGGGCGCGGCGGTGCCCGCAAGGGCGCTGGCCGCAAGCCGAAGGTCAGCGGTCGTCCCGGCGTCGACCACCGCCAGCGCGCCCCGCTGGCCAAGCGCTTCCCCGTGCACGTGACGATCAAGCTGCGCAGCGGCTTGCCGCGCTTGCGCAGCAAGCGCGAATACGAAGCACTGCGCGCGGCGTTCGCCGCAGGCTGCGCCCGCAACCTCGCTGGCACGTTCCGCCTCTGTCACTACGCGGTCCTGAACGACCACCTGCACCTGCTCTGCGAGGCCGAAGGCCGCGCCGCCTTGTCCCGCGGGCTCCAGGGTCTGCTGATCCGCATCGCGAAGGCCCTGAACAAGCTGTGGTCCCGCCGCGGCAGCGTGTTCGCCGATCGCTACCACGACCACATCCTGAAGTCGCCGCGCGAGGTGCGCAACGCGCTGCGCTACCTGTTCGGCAACGGCAAGAAGCACGCCGCCGAGGGCCGCGAGGTGCGCGTTCCCCAGGCGATCGACACCTACACCTCCGCCCCGTGGTTCTCCGGCTTCCGCGAACGCATCACGGTCCTCGGCATCGAGGCGGTCGTTCGGCCGGTGGCGGATGCGCGCACGTGGCTGCTGACCGAGGGCTGGCTGCGGCACGGGCGCATCGGCGTGCACGAACTGCCCAGCTCAGGGTGATGGCGACGGCCGGCTGTTCCGCCTCGCCCGGGCCGCCCGTTTCGCTCCCCGAGCGACTCCGTCGTCATGCCGGAGGCGGGCTGCTGGATCACCTCGCCGCGCCCTGGATCAGGCGCGGCCCATGAACTCGCCGGTGTCGGTGCTCACACGCACCTTCTCGCCCTGCTTGATGTGCGCCGGCACCTTGATGACGAGGCCGGTGCTGCAGGTCGCCGGCTTCTGCACGCTGCTGACCGTGTCGCCGCGCGCGGCGTCCTCGGTCTGCGTGATCTCGAGCGTCACCGCCGGCGGCAGCTGCACGGTGAGGGCCTCGCCTTCGCAGAACACCACGGTCACCGTGCTGTTGTCGGTGATGAACTGCATCGCGTCGCCGACGACCTCGGCGTTGAGCACGAACTGCTCGAAGTTCTCGTTGTCCATGAACGTGTAGCCGAGCGAGTCCTTGAACAGGTACTGCGACTCGCGCGAGTCCAGGTAGACCAGGTCGAGCGTGTCGCTGGTCTTCATGCGGACTTCCTTCTGGCGGCCGTTCTTCAGGTTCTTCAGGTAGACGTGGTGGATCGCGCGCAGGTTGCCCGGGGTCAGGTGGTCGTAGCGGGTGATCTGGTACAGGTCGCTCTCGTAGCGGACGACCATTCCCTTCTTGGCTTCGGTGACGCGGATCGCCATGGCAGACGTCGGGGGGATTGCTGCGTGGTTCGTGGGGGACCGGGTCGCGCCGTGCGACCTGTGGGGCGAGGAAGATAGCGGCCGGGCATGCGCACGGCGAGGGTTGCGTGGCGACCGGGCGCTGCCTCCAATGCGCCGCCATGGACTCCTCGTCTTCGCGCGTCGATCGTCGGCGGTTCCTCGTCGGTGTCGGTGGTTTCTGCGGCGCCATCGGCCTGGCGGGCTCGGCCTCGGCGGCGTCGCTGGTCGACCGCCTGCTCGCTCCCCGGCGCGACCTGTTCCCGATCAGCCTGGCGCAGTGGTCGCTGCACAAGGCGCTGTTCGACAAGAAGCTCGACAACCTCGACTTCCCGGCCAAGGCGGCGTCGTTCGGCTGCACCGGCGTCGAGTACGTGAACACGTTCTGGCGCGACAAGGCGACCGACGCGAAGTACGTCGCCGAGCTGAAGAAGCGCTGCGCCGACGCCGGAGTGAAGAGCGTGCTCATCATGTGCGACGGCGAAGGCGCACTCGGCGATCCGAAGGAGACGGCGCGCAAGAAGGCGGTCGAGAACCACCACAAGTGGGTCGACGCCGCGCGCGAGCTCGGTTGCCACGCGATCCGCGTCAACGCGCAGAGCTCCGGCAGCTACGAGGAGCAGCAGAAGCTCGCCGCCGACGGCCTGCGCGCGTTGTGTGAGTACGGCGACAAGGCCGGCATCGACGTCATCGTCGAGAACCACGGCGGCCTGTCGTCGAACGGCAAGTGGTTGGCCGAGACGCTGAAGAAGGTCGACCACAAGCGCTGCGGTGCCTTGCCGGACTTCGGCAACTTCCGCGTCAGCGACAAGGAACAGTACGACCGCTACCAGGGTGTCGACGAGCTGATGCCGTTCGCGCGCGGCGTCAGCGCCAAGTCGCACGACTTCGACGAGCAGGGCGAGGAGATCCACACCGACTACCACCGCATGCTGGAGATCGTGGTCGTAAAGCACGGATGGACCGGCTTCGTCGGCATCGAATACGAGGGCGGCAAGCTGTCGGAGGACGACGGCATCGTCGCCACCAGGAAGCTGCTCGAGCGCGTGCGCGCCGAGCTCGCCGCGAAGGCGGCCGGGAAGCAGGGCGACGCCAAGGGCAGCGACGCCAAGAACGGTGGCGACGGCAAGAGCGGCGGAGGTGGCAAGTGAACGAGCGCCTGCGCAAGCTCCCGACCTACCCGATGGAACAGCTGGCCGGCTGGAAGCAGCAGCTGGCCGAGCGCGGTGTGCCGATCTTCGACTTCGGCACCGGCGATCCGCGCGAGCCGACGCCGGCGATCCTGCGCCAGGCGATGTTCGACGGCACCCACGAGGTGTCGCAGTACCCGCCGACGCAGGGCACGAAGCCGCTGCGCCAGGCGGTGGCCGGCTACCTGCAGCGGCGCTTCCGCGTCGCCGTCGACGCCGACACCGAGGTGATGGCGACGCTCGGCAGCAAGGAGTGCCTGTTCCACCTGCCGCTGACGTTCGTGCAGGTGCCGAGCGACAAGGACCTCGTGCTCTACGGCGAGCCCGCGTACCCGGTCTACGAGATCGGCGCGTTGTTCGCCGAGGCGTGGACCTATCCGGTGCCGCTCGGCGTGCACAACGGCTACGCGCTCGATCCCGACGCGCTGCCGGAGGCGGTGCTGAAGCGTGCGTCGGTGGTGTTCCTGAACTACCCGCACAACCCGACCGGCTTCTGCCTGCCGGACTCGCTGTTCCGGCGCTGGGTCGAGGTGCGCGAGGAGTACGGCTTCGTGCTGGTCAGCGACGAGTGCTACGTCGACCTGCACTATGACGGCCCGCGGCCGCGCAGCCTGCTCGAGTTCGGCAAGAAGGGCTGCCTCGCCGTGCATTCGCTGAGCAAGCGCTCGGGCATGACCGGCTACCGCAGCGGCTTCGTCGCCGGCGACAAGGACCTGATCGCGACCTACCGACGCTTCCGCGCCAGCATGGGCACGGCACCGCAGGAGTTCGTGCAGGCTGCGGCGACGGTCGCGTGGACCGAGCCGAAGCACGTCGAGGAGCGCCTCGCGGTGTTCGCGGCGAAACGCGCGGTGCTGCTCGAACTGTGCCGGCAGCGCGGGCTGCGCGTGCACGGCAGCCAGGCCGGTCTCTACCTGTGGGTCGAGGTGCCGGAAGGCACCGACGGCGTCGACTACGCGCAGCGTTGCCGCGAGGTCGGCATCGTCGTGGCACCGGGCGCGTTCTTCGGCCGCGGCCAGGAGCGCTACATCCGTCTTGCGCTGGTGCCGACCGTCGACGAGTGCAAGCGCGCGGCGGCGATCTGGCCGAAGTGACGGGGCGGGGCGAGCGAGGCGAACGGATCGTGCGTGCGGATCATCGGCCGTCGCGCTGACGCGGCCGCGCCGGGCCGAGCCGAGCGCGCAGCGGCTGCAGCCACGCACGCCACGCGGCGACGTCGGCGTCGGGGGCCGGTGGAGGCGCCAGCTCGGTCGCCAGCACACGCGCGGCCTCGTCGACGAGCGCCGCGATCCCGTCGCTGCGGCCGCGCACGAGCTGCCGTTCGGCGGAGATCACCAGCGACTGCGCCAGCGACATGCGCTCCGCCTGGCCCGCATCGCCGGCCTCGGCCGCTGCAGCGGCGCGCCGCGCCGCGGTCACCGCATCGGCCAGGTAGCGATCGCCGAGTTCGGTCGGCAGGCCCATCGGCATCAGGATCGGCTTGCCGCTGGCGTCGACGGTCTCGGCATCGCGGCGCTCGGCATTGCGGCCGTCGGCGCGCAGCGCTTCGCGCAGCAGGCTGTCGCCGATCGCGCCGGCCCAGAACGCCGCCGAGGCCCCGTTGGTGGAGAGGCGATCGAGCAGGGCTGGCCCCGCCACCGGGCTCGGGCCTCGGCTCCGCCACTCGAGCAGCTTGTCGACGACGTCGAGCACGTCGTAGCCGAGGCCGTCGCGCAGGCCCTTCAGGTCGACGGCCATCGCACTGGCGGCGACGAGGCGTTCGGCGGCGGCGGGCCGGTCGGCGCCGGCCCCCTGCAGCAGGGCCAGGCCGGCACCGAGCTCGGCCAGGGCGGCGAAGTTGTCGGCGCTCGCGGCGTAGGCCGGATTCTGCGTGCGCGCTGCGGCGAAGTGGCCGCGGGCCGCGTCGTAGCGCGCCACGGCCTCGGCGATGCGTTCGCGCCGGCGCAGCTCCTCGGCGACCAGCACGTGCGCGTGGCCGCACCACCAGGCAGCGTCGGCGGAAGGCCGTTCCGCGAGGGCCCGCTCGGCGATCGGCACCGCCAGCTGCCAGCGGTCGAGTCGCCACAGGGCCGCGTAGAGCGCTTGCCGCAGTTCCGCGTCGGCAGGCAGCCGCACGACCGCGTGCGCGAACAGGGCCGCCTCGGCGTGGCCGAGGCCGTAGGCGCCGTGGAACGACGCGTAGCCGAGCCAGTCCTTGCTGGTGCCGAACGCGCTCTGCGCCGGCAGGCCGAGGCCGAGCACCGCCGAGCGCAACGTCGCGACCAGGCGCAGGGGCTCGTCGCGGACCATCGCCACCAGCTGCTCCCTGGTCGTCGCTGCCAGCGTGCGCGCGTCGGCGTCGCCGAGCCAGCGCACCGCTTCGATCGCCTGCGCGTTCGCCAGCAGGGCAGAACGGCGATCCGCGGCCGGTGGCCAGGCGAAGCCGGCGACGGCCAGCGCTTCGATCGCGAACTGCCGCTGCTCGTCGTGGCGCTGCCGGTAGTAGGCGGCGTGCGCGCGTTCGATCCACCAGGCGAAACGCAGCGGCTCGCGCGCGAGCGCCTTCGCGAGGTAGCGCTCGGCGTCTTCGAACAGCAGCGGCGTGGCTGCCGTCGGTGCCGGCAGCTCGGCGCGGCCGAGGTCGAGCGAAGCGATGCCGGACTCGGCCAACACCGTCGCGTCTTCGGGCGATCGTTCGCGCGCTCGATCGAGCTCGTCCAGGCGCTGCAGCAGCGTCTCACGGTCGGCGAGCGCGCGCTTTGGCTCGCCGGGGCGCGGTAGCGGGCCAGCGTCGCGGCATGCGGCTTCGCCGAGCGTCACCAGCTGCTGGTCGAGCGGCGCGTCGCCCTCGGCGTCGCCGGGGCGCAGTGCCACCGCGAGCGCCCACAACCCGCACGACGCCGCATCGTCGGCCTGCTGCAGCGCATCGAGCCAGCTGCGGCGATCGCTCGGCAGCCCGAGATCGAACGCGTCGCCGCGGCTGCGTTCGGCGCGTTCGCGGCACGCGGCGTGGAACGACTCCGTCAGCTGCAACCGTTGCGCGGCCTGCTGCAGCGGTGCCAAGGGCAGCGTCGGCACCCGCGCGGCGCCGAGGCGCACGGCCTCGCTGGCGCCCGCGTCGCCGTGTTCCCCGATCGCGCGCCACGCCTCCTGCCACGTCGCCGGATCGCGCACGGCGGCGAGCGCTGCTTCGAGCGTGGCGCGGCCCCGCGCGTCGCGGCGCTGCGCCAGCGACGTCCAGTCGTCGGCGTCGGCCGGCTGCCACGGCGTGATGCCAGCGGTCGCCGCCGCCAGCGCGCGGTCGACGTCGGTCAGGTCGAAGCACAGCGACAGGTCGAACGCGACCTTGCCGTCGGCCAAGACAACGGCGTGGCGCGGCGCCACCCGTTCGCCGTCGCGGAACCAGCGCTCGAACAGCGCCGGCTCGAGCGCGATGTGCTCGCCGCAGGTGAGCCCGGGGAAGCGCGGGCACTCGAGGCGGCGGCCGTCGGCGTCGTGGTCGACGGCGTTGTGGCGGAACACCGAGGCACCGACGCAGATGCAATGCCGCGTCAGCGCGACGAACGCCGGGTCGCGGTAGTTCTCGTGCCAGACACGGTCGCTCGCGCTCTCGCCATCCATGTTGAGCGCCAGCAGCAGCGGCCGCCCGGTCGCTGCGACCAGCGCGTCGACGTCGGCGAGCGAACGTTGCCACGCGATCGTGCGGTCGTCGGGGTGCGGGTTCCGGTCCTGGGCGGCGAGCGGGAGAAGGGACAGGGCGAGCGCCAGCGCTCGGTAGGGGCCTGACAGCATCGTGGGTGGACTCCGGAGGCGACCGGAGCGCACAGCATGCCGCAGAGGGGGCGAAGATGCGCGGGGTGGCACCGTGCGCACGACCTCGCGGCGTCGGCAGCGTCGCAGGGGACGACGGGCGCGCGCGGCGGTGGGGCGCGGAGCGCATTTCACCGCGGCTTCAGTCCACGCTCACGCGCGGTGCCTATCACGGCAACCTGCAGAAGGCGTGGGCGATCGGATCGCAGCCTTCTCGCGTTCGCCATGAGCACACTGCTGATCGTCGTTGTCCTGATCCTGCTCCTTGGTGGCCTGCCGCGCTGGCAGTACTCCAAAGACTGGGGCTACGGGCCGAGTGGAGTGCTCGGCCTCATCCTCGTCATCGTGCTGGTGCTGATGCTGCTCGGTCGCATCCCGCACGGCTTCTGAGAGGCCGCGTCGCGGGGATCCGGGCGGTCGCGGCCCGCGGCCCGCGCGTCGCTCGTTTTCTCCGTTCCGCTCGCCCTGCAAAGGCATCCCATGAAATCGCTCGGCTATCTGTTCGTCCTCCTCGTGTTCGTCGGCGTCGTCGGGTTCTTCCGCGGCTGGTTCACCGTCGAGGCCTCGACCAACGCCGGCCGCACCGACGTCACGCTCGGCGTCGACAGCGACAAGATCGTCAAGGACGCGACGATTGCGAAGAAGGGGCCCCCCGAAGTTGCGGTCGGCTCCGCCGCCACGAACGCTGCCGCGCGCGCCGGTGCCACGATCGAAGGCCGCGTCACCGCGGTCGATGCCGCGGCGCAGGACCTGACGCTCGAGGTCCTCGAGCAGCGCTCGGTGCACCACATCGGCTCGTCGGTGACCATCACGCGCGACGGCGCGCCGATCGCGTTCGCGCAGCTGCGCACCGACATGCGCGTGCGCCTGCGCTTCGCCGCCGGTGGCGCGCCGCCGGAACTGCTCGAGGTCGTGGTGGTGCCATGACCGCGGCCGGCCTGCCCGTGCAGTGGATCGACATCGAAGCGAGCCTGCGACGCTTGGGCAGAACCGTCGCCGCGACGCCCAGCGACCTGGTGCCGGGCGTCCTGCGTCGACTCGCCGCTGGACATCCGACCGCGCGGTCGCGCCGTTCTCTGCCCTTGTACTTCGGGGGCAACCGCGATCTCCTCCGCTGCCGCTACGCCGTCGGCCCGAGGCCTGCACCATGATCCCCACGCTGCCCCACACGGTCCCGGAGAAGCTGCACGCGGTGCGCGAGGCCTTCCGCCTGCAGCGGCTGGCGCACGACGAGCGTCGGCTCCACTTCTTCTACCTCGAGCACAACCTGTTCGTCGAAGCCGAGCAGACGCGAACGGAGATGCTCGACCACCTTCGCACCGCCTGCCAGCTGTGGCGCACGGCGTTGGACTTGGCGGTCTGATGCCGGAGCCGGGCCCCGTTCTGCACGCGGACTTCGGCGATGGAGGCGGTGGCCGAAGGTGGGATCGCGATCGCGGCACAGCGGCCTACCCTCGTGGCATGCGACCGCTGTCCCCTTCGTCGGCAGAGTCGGGTGTCCGTCGTGGTGCCGGCGCGTGGTCGACGGGGTGCCGTTCTTGACCGCCGTGGCGCCGGCCTCGCGGTCCGGGCTGTCGACGGCGGCGGCGGCGGCGCGCCTGCGGCGGTGGGGGCCGAATCGACTCGTGCGCGAAGAACGGTTGGCCCTGCTGAAGCGCCTGCTGGCGCTGGTGGCCGATCCGATGGCGCTGATGCTCGGCGGTGCCTCGTTGCTCTACTTCCTGCTCGGCGAGACCACCGATGCGTGGATCCTGGCGGTCGCCTTGGTGCCCGTGCTCGGCGTCGACGTCTTCCTGGAAGCGCGTTCGCGCTCGGCCCTGGCCAAGCTCGCCGAGGCCGTGCAGCCGTCGGCGAACGTGTGGCGCGACGGCGTCGCGGCAGTCGTACCGACCGCGGCGCTGGTGCCCGGTGACCTGCTGGAACTGCAGGAAGGCAGCTTCGTCGCCGCCGACGGCGTGCTGGTGGAGGCGGCGAACCTCAGCCTCGACGAATCGTCGTTGACCGGCGAGTCGGAGCCGCAGGGGAAGCACGCGTTGGCTGCGGCGGGCGAAGCGGCGGTCGTGGCGGCGATCGAAGCGGCGGCGGGCGCATCGGCAATCCCCGCCGACGACGCGCTGGCCACCGTGGTCGCGGCGCAGCGGGTCTTCGCCGGCTCGCTGGTGCTCGCTGGGCATGGCGTCGTCGTCGTCACCGCGACCGGAGCCCGCACGCGCTTTGGCGACATCGCGACGTTGGTGGCCGGGACCGATACGACCGCGACTCCGTTGCAGCGGCGCACCGGCAGGCTGGTGCGCTGGCTGGCGGTCGTCGCCGTGGTCACCGCGGTGGCAGTGTTCGGCCTCGGTCTCGCGCACGGCGAGTCGTGGCAGCGGGCGCTGCTCAGCGGCATCAGCCTGGCGATGGCCGCGATCCCCGAGGAGTACCCGCTGGTACTGACCCTGTTCCTCAGCGTCGGCGCGTGGCGTCTGGCGCGGCGCGGCATGCTGGTGCGCCGCCTCGCGAGCGTCGAGACCCTCGGCTCGACCACGGTGGTCTGCACCGACAAGACCGGCACGCTGACCGTCGGGCACTTCGAACTGGTCGAGACCGTGCCGCTCGCTGCGGCGGTGGACGAGCCGCAGCTGCTCGCCGACGCGGTGCTGGCGTGCGAACTGGTGCCGGCGGATCCGATGGACCGCGCCATCGCGGTGCGCGCCAGTGCCCGCGGTGTCGATCCGGAGGCCGTGCGGGCGCGCTGGCAGCTGGTCCGCGACTACGACTTCGATGCGATCGGCAAGCACATGGCCCACGCCTACACGGCGGCGAACGGGGCCGGCACCCGGGTCGCGGCGAAGGGGGCGCTGGAGGGCATTCTCGGGCACTGCGCGGCGACGCCGGCGGAACGCGCCGCGGCCGAGGCCGCCAACGCGCGGCTGGCGAACGCCGGCATGCGCGTGCTGGCGGTGGCGGCAAAAGCGGGCCAGGCGCTCGGCGCCGATCGCGCCGCCGACGAGTCGGCGCTGCGGTTGGTCGGACTGCTCGGCTTTCGCGATCCGCTGCGTCCGGAGGTGCCTGCCGCCGTCGCCGAGTGCCGCGCCGCCGGCATCCGCCTGAAGATGATCACCGGCGACCACGTGCTGACCGCCCGCGCCATCGCCGCCGCCGCCGGCTTCGCCGATGCGGACGCGGTCGTCACCGGCGACGAACTCGCGCGCCAAGGGCCGGACGAGTTCGCCGCCTCGGCGCGCGAGCGCACGGTGTTCGCCCGCATCAGCCCGGCGCAGAAGCACGCGATCGTCGGCGCGCTGCAGGCGGCGGGCGAGGTCGTGGCGATGACCGGCGACGGCGTCAACGACGCGCCGGCGCTGCGCCTCGCCGACATCGGCATCAGCATGGGCAAGCGCGGCACCGAGGTCGCGCGCGCCGCCGCCGACCTCGTGCTGCTCGACGACGACTTCGCGTCGATCGTGGCGACCGTGCGCGAAGGTCGGCACCTCTTCACCAACATCCAGGCGGCGTTCCTCTACATCCTCGCGTTCCACGTGCCGATCGTGCTGCTCGCGTTCGCGACGGTGGTCCTGTCGCTGCCGTTGCTGCTGCTGCCGGTGCACCTCGTCTGGCTCGAGCTCATCATCCATCCGGTGTCGGCCGTGGTGTTCCAGGCCGAGCCGGCACCACCGGGCCTGATGCAGCGACCGCCGCGTTCGCCGCGCGCACCGCTGCTGCCGCGCCGCGCGTTGTGGAGTTCGCTGCTGGCCGGGCTGGTGCTCTCCGCGGTCGTGCTGTGGCTCTACGTGAGCCACGTGTCCGCCGGCGAAGTTGGCGCGCGTTCGCTGGCGTGGGCCTGCTTGCTGCTCGGCTACCAGGTGCTGGTCCTGGTCGAGTGGGGCGCCTTGCGCGGCGGCCGGCGTCTGCCGACGCGGCCGGTGGTGTGGTGGGTGTGGTCGGCGTGCCTGCTGAGCCTGCCGCTGGCGATGGCGTTCGCCCCGCTCGCGGCGACGCTGCACCTGCGCCTGCTGTCGTTCGGCGAGTGGGGCCTGGCCCTCGGCTGCGCGCTGGCCGCCACCGGCTGGCGCTTCTTCACCGACCGGCGCGGGAACGTCGCCGGGCGCGCCTAGCCCGTCCGGTCGTTCAGCTGCGGGTGCGGCCCTGTTCGAACGGCAGGCCGCAGCTCGCCCAGTAGGCCATGCCGCCGCGCAGGTTCGCCAGCTTCTTGAACCCGGCCTGCGCCAGCATCTCGCAGGCGAACAGGCTGCGGCGGCCGTGCTCGCAGTGCACCAGCCAGTTGGCGTTCTTGTCCAGTTCGGCCAGGCGGCGGTCGAGTTCCTGCACCGGGATCAGCACCGAGCCCGGCAGGCGGTGGCTCTGGTACTCGGGTTCGGTGCGCACGTCGAGGATGCGCAGCGTCTTGTCGGTCTGCAGCTCGCGCTGCGCGTCGGCGGGGTCGAGGTCGCGGTAGTTCATCGTGGTCGATCGGAGCAGGGGCCGAGTTCGTGGTCAATCGAGGTGGCCGCGGTCGCTGTCGCCCATGGCCACGCGGCCGGACGGGAAGTACTCGCGCCAGCGCGCCGAGACCTTCTTCGCCGTGTCCGGGTCGCAGAACAGTTCCTTCGGGTAGCTCGGCTTCATGCGCGCGTCGATCACGATCGGCGGCGTCCAGCACGGCTGCGTATGCACCAGCGACAGCTCGCGCGCGTGCAGGTCGGCGGCGGGTTCGAAGCGCGTGAACGTCGTCCACAGGAAGTTGACGCTCGACTTCGCCGCCTTCGCCGCGTCGTCGACCAGCACGACCAGCGGCCAGTCGCGCACCGCGTCGCACTTCGCCAGCGCCGCGGCCGCCGCTCGGTTCTGCGCGAACGGCGGACCCTGCACGACGAGGCAGCCGGGGCAGAACACTTCGGCGCGCGCGAACTCCGGCGGCAGTGCACCGGTGAACACCGTCGGCAGCGTGCGCACCGGCTCGCCGAGGCCGAGCAGCACGCCCTTGCTGCCCTTGTTGACCTCGGGGCCGGCGTAGTCGAGCGTGTCCATCGACAGGCTGCCGAACACGTAGAGGTCGGTCTGGAAGCGCGTGCGCGCCAGCACGTGGGCGAGCGTCGCCTTGAAGTCGCGCAGGTCGACGCTGCGGTCGGTCAGCAGCAGGAACTTGGTCAGGCTCAGCTGGCCTTCGCCGAGGATGCGGAACGCGCTCTGCATCGCCTCGCGCGCATAGCGCTCCTGCACGACGGCGGCGGCGAGCGCGTGGTAGCCGGTCTCGCCGTACGACCACAGGTCGCGCACCGCCGGCATCGCCACCTTGGCCAGCGGCAGCAGCAGTTCCTGCAGGTAGTCGCCGAGGAAGAAGTCCTCCTGGCGCGGCTTGCCGACGACGGTGGCGCTCAAGATCGGGTCGCGCCGGTGCAGCAGCGCCTTCGCGCGCAGCAGCGGGTAGTCGTGCTGCAGCGAGTAGTAGCCGTAGTGGTCGCCGAACGGCCCTTCGGGGCGGCGCTCGCCGGGGCGCACTTCGCCGACGATGCAGAACTCGCTGTCGGCGACCAGCGGCAGCGGGCTGTGCACGCTCTTCGTGCTGCGCAGGCGCTGGCCGAGCAGCAGCGAGCACAGCAGGATCTCGGGCACGTTCTCCGGCAACGGCGCGATCGCCGACAGGATCAGCGCCGGTGGGCCGCCGATGTGCACCGCGACCGGCATGGCGCGCCCGAGCTTCTCGCAGGCGGCGAGGTGGAAGCCGCCGCCCTTGCCGATCTGCACGTGCAGGCCGGTGGTGTCGTCGTCGAAGCGCTGGATCCGGTACATGCCGAGGTTGCTGCCGAGGCCCTCGGGATGTTCGGTGTAGACCAGCGGCAGCGTGACGAACGGGCCGCCGTCTTCGCTCCACGTGCGCAGCAGCGGCAAGCGCGACAAGCGCGGCGGGCTGTCCTCGTGCTGCAGCAGCGGCGCCTTGCGCAGGCGGCGGCGGCCGACGCGCAGCAGCGAACCGAGCAGCGAGCGGTGCTGCCACAGCTTGCCGAGCGTCGGCGGCAGCAGCGTGTGCGGGGCCGCCGCCAGCTGCTGCACGAGTTCGAGCGGGCGCTTGCCGAAGGCCAGCTCGACGCGCCGCGCGGTGCCGAACAGGTTGGTGACCGTCGGCCACGGCGAGCCCTTGACGCGGCGGAACAGCAGCGCCGGGCCGCCGGCGGCGATGACGCGGCGGTGCACTTCGGCGGCTTCGAGGTCGGGATCGACTTCGGTGTCGATCTCCACCAGTTCGCCCTCGGCGCGCAGCAGGTCGAGGAACAAACGCAGATCCAGCAGGGGCGAGGTCATCGCGGTGTCGGCGTGGACGGGGTCACGGAAGGCGAGGTCGGTGCGGGCCGCGACGACGGCAACAGGAACTCGCGCACGATCGCGGCGGTGCGCTGCGTGGCGCCGGGTTCGCCGAGGCGTCGGCGAACGTCGGCGAGCTCGGCGATGGCGGCTCTGCGCGCACCGTCGTCGAACCACAACCGCTCCGCTGCGGTCGTCACGCGCTCCCAGCCTTGGTCGCGCGTGAAGCAGAACTCGGGCACCGCGGTGCGGCCGGCGATCAGGTTGGCGGCAGCGATCCACGGCACGCTGAGGATGCTGTGGTAGCCGATCGCCGACAGCAGGCCGCGCAGCTGGTAGACGACGATGGTCGGCACACCGTGCAGGCACGCTTCGAGCGAACCGGTGCCGGACTTCACCAGCACGAGGTGCGCGCCGGCGAGCCAGGTCGCGAGCGGGCCTTCGTGGTGCTCGACCCACGCGTCGACGCCGTGCTGCTGCAGCAGCGAGCGCAGCAGCGGTGTACGGCGTGGGTTCTTGTGCGGCAGCACGACGCGCAGCGACGGTTCGCGCGCGCGCAGCGCCGCCGCCACGCGCAGCATGCCCGGCAGGTTGGTGTGGATCTCGGCCGAGCGGCTGCCCGGCATCAGCACCAGCGTGCGCCGCGCGCGCACGGCAGCCACCGCGGCGGGGGCCGGCGGTTCGGCCGCCAGTTCGTCGAGCAGCGGATGGCCGATGTAGTTCGCCGGCACGCGGAAGCGCCGGAAGAACGCCGTCTCGAACGGCAGGATGGTCAGCGTCGCGTCGACGGCGCGGCGGTAGCGGCGCATGCGCCATGGGCCCCAGGCCCAGTACTGCGGCGCCACGTAGTGCAGCACCGGCACGCCGGCCCGCTTCGCGGCCTTCGCCATCACGACGTGCAGGCCGGGGTAGTCGACCAGCACGACGAGATCCGGCGGATCGTCGCGCAGCAGGCGCAGGTAGTCGGCGAACGCGCGCAGGATCAGCGGCAGTTGCTTCAGCACGCCGAAGAAGCCCATGACCGCGTGCTCGCTGAGCTGGATGCGCACGTCGGCGCCGGCCTCGGCAAGTACGTGGCCGCCGAACGCCGACGTGCGCACGTTCGCCGGCAGCGCCCGCACCAGCTTGGCGGCGTGGTTCTCGCCGCTCAGTTCGCCGGCGGAGACGAACA
>JBILEY010000055.1:0-18790 GCA_044351865.1 Planctomycetota bacterium
TGCTCGCGGAGCAAACGGTCGCCGCCGCGACCCCGGGCGGCACCGGGGCGCTCTACGAAGCGATCACGAACTTCCTCGAGCCGGGCCAGGCGCTGCTGACGACCGACTACTACTGGGGTCCGTACCACACGCTGGCGACGCAGGCCGGTCGCCGCATCGAGACGTTCCCGATGTTCGCCGGCGCGGGCTTCGACCTCGCCTCGCTGGAAGCCGCGGTCCACCGGCAGATCCAGCAGCAGGGCCGCGTGCTGCTGTTCCTGAACACGCCGTGCCACAACCCGACCGGCTACTCGCTCGACGACCGCGAGTGGGACGCGATCGCCGGCATCGTGCAGCGCGCTGGCGAACGGGCCCCGGTGACGGTGCTGGTCGACCTCGCCTACGCGCGCTTCGCCGCCAATCCGTGCGACTGGACGCAGCACGCGGGCCGCATGCTGAGTTCGGCGACCGTGCTGGTCGCGTGGTCGGGCTCGAAGTCGTTCGCGCAGTACGGCGCCCGCATCGGCGCGGTGCTCGCCACCCACCGCGATGCCGACGAACGCGCGCGGCTCGCCAACGCCTTCTCGTTCGGCTGCCGCGGCACCTGGTCGAACTGCTACCACGCGGGCCAGGTCGCCATCGCCGAACTGCTGACCGACCCGGTGCATCGCACGCGCACCGACGCCGAACGGCACGGGCTGATCCGCCTGCTCGACGAACGCGTCGCGGTGTGGAACCGCGAAGCCGGCCGCGCTGGCCTCGCCTACCCGCGCTACGAGGGCGGCTTCTTCGTCGCCGTGTTCAGCGCCGAACCGGAGGCCGCGGCGGCGCGGCTGCGCGACGAGGGCGTGTTCGTGGTGCCGATCGGCGGCCCGAACGGCGGGGCGCTGCGCGTGGCGTTGTGCTCGACGCCGGCGCGCGACGTGCCGCGCATGGTCGCGGCGATGGCGCGCGCGGTGCGGCGGCCGGGCGGCTGAGCGGCCGAGAAGAAATCCAGCATCCGGCCTCTCAGAGTCATGTTTGGCGGCTGCCTTCGCAGCCGCGCAGAGCCTTCGAGAGATTCTCTCTCAGGCTCTGAGGGCGGCGGAGGTCGGTGCGGCCATGAAGTCCCCCGCTGCTGCATCGCCTTCAGCAGCGCGTCGACCTTGGCGGCTTCGGCGCGCAAGGTTGGTCGACGGTGCGGAGCGAAGTGAAGGGGCGCAGCATGCAACGCAGCTGGTGCCCGCGGGTGAAGCGGTGGCTCGCCGATCGTCCACGAGCGTGGCGGGCAGGGGATGTGCCCGGCCCCTGCCGTCGGTCGACGGCTGACGGCACGATCCCAGGACCGCGGCATCGCGGTGTCCCGTAGGGCATCGGCGGCCCAAGATGCTCTTCGAAGCCGTCGTCGTCGTTCGACTCGCTTCCACCCCGATCGCGTTCGTCGCCAAGCAGGCGGTGCGCCAAAGGAGTGCGGCGGCCAAGTCATGGGTCAGAGGGGCGCCAGCGCCTCGTCGTGTACGACGACGACCCGTGGCACTTCGCCTCGGCGAGCGGCGCCGTTGCTGCGGCGATTCTTCACCGCGCCCAAACGGTGCCCACGCACTCGGGCGGCAGCATGCTGGTGGTGATCGGCCGGGTGCCGGCACCAGCCACGCGCAATGCCCATGCGAGAATGCGAGCCGGCCGCAGCTGCGAGCCCACCGGCCCGAGGCGTCTCGTGGCTGCACCGCACACTGCTGCAGGAGGACCTCAACTTCCTGCTGACCAACCGGATTCCGCGCCGACTGGCAACGCGGTTCATGGGTTGGTTCAGCCAGATCCCGACCGGCCCGCTGACGCGCCTGACCATCGCGCTGTGGCGGCTGTTCTCGCCAGATCTCGACCTGTCCGAGAGCAAGCACCAGCGCTTCCGCAGCCTTCACGACTGCTTCATCCGTGAACTGCGCCCCGGCGTGCGGCCGCTCGACCCCGACCCGGAGGTGATCACGAGCCCGGCCGACGCGATCGTCGGCGCCCACGGCCGCGTCGAAGGCACCCGCGTCTACCAGGCGAAGGGCTTCCCCTATTCGCTTCAGGATCTGCTCGGCGCGAGCGACCTGGTCGAACGCTACCGCGACGGCACCTACGTGACGCTGCGGTTGAAGGCGAGCTTCTACCATCGCTTCCATGCGCCCTGCGACGCGACGCTGCGACGCGTCGTCTACATCGCCGGCGACACCTGGAACGTCAACCCGATCGCCCTGAAGCGCATCGAGGCGCTGTTCACCAAGAACGAGCGCGCCGTGCTCGAGTTCGACCTCGGCACGCCGGGGCAGTCGCTGGCGATCGTTGCCGTCGCGGCGATCCTCGTCGCCAGCATCCGCCTGCACTGCCTCGGCACCGACGTCGACCTGCGCAAGAAGGGTCCCAACCCGATCGAAGTCACCGCCCGCTACCGGAAGGGCGAAGAACTCGGCTGGTTCCAGCACGGCAGCACCCTGCTGGTGTTCGGCACGCCCGGCTTCGCGCTGTGCCCGCACCTGCGAACCGGCGAACGCGTGCGGTACGGCGAAGCGCTGCTGCGCCGGCCCGCGTCCACGACGACGCCTGCCACGACATCGACGCCGACATGACACCGACGCCGACAGCCACGCCTTCCTCACCCACGGAGACCGCATGACGACGCTCCCATCCGAGCAGCGCACGATGTCGTTCCACGAACTGCTGCAGACGCAGCGCTGGGACGACCACCGCTTCTACCATCACTGCCGCATCAACCAGACGCTGCACCTGATCAGCGCGATCAGCTTCCTCACCGCCTACGTGTGGCTGTTCATCGATCCGGTGGTGTCCGCATTCCTCGGCTGGGGCGTGTCGATGCTGACGCGGCAGTCGGGCCACTTCTTCTTCGAGCCGAAGGGCTTCGACCAGGAGAACGGCGTCACCCACGAGCACAAGGAAGCGATCAAGGTCGGCTACAACCTGGTGCGCAAGTACGTGCTGATGAGCGTGTGGGCGCTGTCGACGCTGGTGCCGTGGGCGACGCCGACGCTGTTCGGCCTCTATCCGGCGTACGACGGCTGGCACAGCTACGCCCACCACGTCGCGGTGCTGTGGATCACCGTCGGCGTCGTGGCCGTGCTGCTGCGCACGCTGTGGCTGTGCGTCGCGGTCGCGCCACGGCAGGGCATCGCCTGGATGACGAAGATCCTGACCGATCCGTTCCACGACATCCGCATCTACTGGCGCTCGCCGCTCCACCTGCTGCGCGGCCAACGCTACGACCCGATGACCGACTGGCCGGAACCGATGCGGCGGCTCTGAACAGCACGAGTCGCGCGGCGTAACGTGGCGCCAGGCGGCGCCAGGCGGAGGGTGCGGCGCAACGTGGAGAGTGCGGCGCCAGGCGGGAAGTCGCAGCCGGCGTCGCGCTACGATTCGACCCGGTGCAGCGCCCCGGTGGCGACCGGCTCGGGCAGGCGCTCGGGTAGAGGCACTGGCAGCGTTGCCGGCTGCGGCGGCCGCGCCGCGCTCGTGCGACGCCGACCACCGAACAACGCGCGCAACGTCTCGCGCAGCACGCGGCGCTTGATCCACGTGTCGGTGAGGTGCGGCGCCGTCCACCACCAGCCGTCGGCGACCATCGCCTTCGCGGCGGCGACGAAGCGCTCGCAGAACTCGACGAAGTCCGCCTCGGTGAAGTCGTGGCTGAAGATGAACCGGCCGCTGCCGACCCAGCTCGTCGTGATGCCGTGCGCGCGCAGGTAGTACTGGAACATCCAGCTGTAGCGGCTCGCCTGCGTGAACGTCGTCGCCCACACCGAGACCATGTTGGCGACCCGCACGGGCAACTGCTCGCGCGCGAGGATCGTGTTGAGGGCCGCCGCGCGCCCGTCCCAGCGTGCATCGAGCTCGTCGTAGGTCGCCAGCACCTCGGGGCGCTCGAGGTACTGCAGGAACTCGTTCATCGCCGTCATCACGTACGGATGCGAGTTGAACGTGCCGCGCGCGAAGCAGATGTCGGTCGGGTGGTCGTCGCGGAAGCGCTTCATCCACTGCGCGCGTCCGCAGACGACCCCGATCGGCAGGCCGCCGCCGAGTGTCTTGCCGTAGGTGACCAGGTCGGAGCGCACGCCGAAGTACTCCTGCGCGCCGCCGACCGCGAGGCGGAAGCCGAGGAACACCTCGTCGAAGATCAGCGCGATGCCGCGCTCGGTGCAGACCTCGCGCAGTTCGCGCAGCCACGCCCCGTACGCGGCCTTGTCGTAGCCGACGCTGCGCGTGCTCGTGACCAGCATCGAGTCGCTGGGCGCGTTGCCGTTCGGATGCATCGCCTGCAGCGGGTTGATCAGCACGCAGGCGATGTCGCGGCGCGTGCGCAGCACGGCCAGCGAGCGCGCCGACATGTCCCGCAGCGTGTAGACCTCGCGCGCGGGGCGCGGGTTGCCGATCCCGGCCTGCACGCCGTCCCACCAACCGTGGTAGGCGCCGCAGAAGCGCACGATGTGGGAGCGGCCGGTGTGGTAGCGCGCGAGGCGCACCGCCTGCATGACGGCCTCGGTTCCCGACATGTGGAACGACACCTGGTCGAGGCCGGAGATGCGCTGCAGTCGCGCGACGTTGTCGGCGATCACCGGGTGGTACGGACCGAGCACCGGCCCGAGTTGCTGCGCCCGCTCGACGCCGCGGGCGATGCACTGCTTGTAGACCTCGTAGCCGAACAGGTTGACGCCGTAGCCACCGGTGAGGTCGAGGCTCCAGTTGCCGTCGAGATCCTGGATGTGCCGTTCCGCCGTCGCCGCGACGACGTTGCCCAACGCGAGCTCCTTGCGCACCCGATTGCGGAACTGGAACGGCACGCGGTAGTGGTTGACGAAGCCGACGTCGGCGATGCCCGCCTCGAGTCCGCCGCTGGCCGCGAGCGTGCGCGGCGACGTGTCGCGGAACCGCTGCGCCAGGCGTTCGAACGCGTTCGCCCGCTGCTGCTGTACTGCCGCGGGCGCCTCGTCACAACCGAACCACTCGCGGTCGTCGTACTCGTAGAAGGGGATCCACTTGGCGATGCGGCGCGACATGCGGGCGTGACCGCGCAACGACGGATGCTTGGCGCGCGACAGCCGCAGGCGCGCCCACGCCCAGCGGGCCGCGAACAACCCGACGATGCCTCCCGCCACGTAGAGAAGTGCCTGGTTCATGCGGTGCTCACCTTGCTGGGCACGATGCGATGGTCGAGCAGGTAGCTGTCGACCGACTCCGGCGCGCTGCCGGCCTCGCCGTCGGCCTCGCCATCGGACTGGCCACCGTCGACCAGTTCGAGCTTGCGGTTCTTCTTGATGCGCTGGCGATAGCCCTCGGAATCGAGGATCGCCGAGAACGGTTCCTCCAGCCGGTTCTGCTCGACGAAGGCGCGAGCGGCCGCACCCATGCGCTGGCGCAGGTCGCCGTCCATCAGCTTGCGCATCGCGTCGGTGAGGGCCACGACGTCGCGGCCACGCACCGTGAAGCCGGTGATGCCGTCGATCATCAGCTCGTGCGGGCCACCCTGGTCCGAGACGACGACGGGCAGGCCGGAGGCCTGCGCCTCCAACGGCGCGTTGCCCCAGGTGTCCGTGGTGCTCGGGAACAGCTTGACGTCCGCCGACGCGAACGCGTGCGACAGCTCCTGCCCTTCCAGGAAGCCGGTGAACGTCACCGGTGCGCCTTGCAGCTTCGCCGTCAGCGCCGCCCGGTACGGCCCGTCCCCGACCACCAGCAGGTGCACGTTGCCATGCGTCGCGCGCAAAGCCAGGAAGGCTTCGGCGAGCGTGTCGAGGTTCTTCTCGAGGCCGACGCGCCCGACGTAGAGGAACTTGACGACGTCCCCGACGACGCCGTGGCGCCGCCAGTAGTCGTCGACCCGATGCTTCGGGTGGAATCGCTCGGCGTCGACCCAGCGGTCGAGAATCAGCAGCTTGCGGTTGCGCAGCCCGCGCGCGTGGAGCAGACGCGCGATGAACTTCGAGGGCACGACCACCTCGTCGACCGAGTGGTAGAAGAGGACCATGTACTTCCACGCCAGCGCCTCGAGGCTGATGTCGCGCGTGTAGTTCTCGACATACTCCGGGAAGCTCGTGTGGTAGGTCGACGAGGTCTCGATCTGCAGCAGCTTCGCCGCCATCAGGCCAGCGATGCCGATCACGCCGGGGGTGCTGATCTGCATCTTGGTGATGCCGCTCTCCTGCAGGTACTTGAGCAGCTCGAGGAACGGCGGGACGCGGATCTGCAGCCCCTGGTACTCCGGGAAGTCGAGGTTGACGACCGCGGACAGGATCTTCAGCTGCCCACGCTCCAGGTAGCGCTGCACCTCGGGCGAAGCGCACAGGGACTGGCGCTCGTCCTCGTGCAGGCACGTGACCACGGTGAAGTCGATGCCGCGCCGCGCCGCTTCGTCGATCATCTTGCGGATCGTGCGGGCGACGCCGTTGATCTCGAAGAACGTGTCGGTGACGAGCACCAGCTTGTTCTTCTCGGTGAAGTCGAAGCGCTTGCGAACGTCGCGCACGATCATGCGGTCCGAGCTCTGGTGGAAGTAGCTCAGCAGGTACGGCAGCGACACGAACACGTTCGACGACACCAGCGAGACGACTTCCTTGATCGCACGCATCAGGTCGAGCGAGCGCGCCGCGCGGATGCGGGCGACGTAGTGCTGGAAGATCCGGTTCACCAGGTTGCTGACGACCAGGAAGATGCGATCGTCGGTCTTCGTCATGCGCGCGATCTGCGCGCGGAACGCCGGATCCCCGAGCAGGCGACCGGCCTCGCGTGCGAGCACCGCCTCGAACGGGCGGTTGGCGCCGCGGCGGCTGCCGCCGTGGCGATCGAGGAAGTTCTGCAGCCAGACCTTGCCCTGGAACGCGATCCGTTGATGCAGCCGCATCGACCCGGCGTCGAACACGAACTGCAGCAGCGAGTTGATCGGACCGCCCATGCTGACCGACTTCCTGCCGCCCACGGTCTGCCCCATCGAGTTGCCGTCGTAGAGCAGCTTGACCATGGCGTGCGCCAACGTGACCGGCCCACCATGGGCGCCGCCGATCGTCGTGCGGCGGTTGCGGATCGCGTCGATCAGGTCGTTCGGCTGCGGCTCGCGGTCCGTCGGGTACCCGAACTCCGTCCAGGTCAGGCCCTGGTTGATGCCGGAGTGATCGTCCGAGCCGGCGACGATCGCCTTCAACCACGGGGTCCGGCCGCGCGGCACGATGCCGTGCTTGTTGGCCAACCGCTCGATCGTCTCCCGGTCCAACGAGGTGACGAGCCGCGCCGTCAACTCGTTCAGCGAGCGCGTGCGCGTGCCATTGCGGATCTCGAGGCACGGGAACAGCAGCAGCGCCTTCTCGATGTGCTCGATGGTGAGCGCCCCCTCGCGGCCATAGGGCCGGTTCTGCGTGCTCATCAGCGGGTGCGTCATGAAGTACGCGAGCCGATTGCCGGCCGGCGCCGTCGCTTCGACGGCGATCTCCGCCTCGACGTAGGCGAGCATCTCGTACAGGTTGCCGCGCAGCCGGTTGACCTCGGTGAACTGTGCCTCGGTCATGTTGGCGACGGTCACGTGGATGTTGCAGCCGTCCTCCGGGAAGGTCGTCGTCATCTCGGCGCTGATGAAGACGCCGGGCAAGTGGGCGTCCAGCATCTCGCGCACGCCGTCGATCGAGTTGTGGTCCGTGAGCGTCATCAGGGTCATGCCCTGACGCTTCAACTCGTGCCACGTCGCGACCGGGTCCGAGTAGGACTCCGGGATGGCGAACGTGTTCGCGGCGTAGTAGTCGGTGACGTTGGATGCGTACGAATGCAGGTGGAAGTCCACCTTGCCCGTCCGCCCGCCCGTGGTGCGATGATCCATCTAGGTCGTCCGCGCACCACCGATCCTTCGTCACGGCCCAGGAATGGGTCGTGGCTGCGGATCCGGATCGACTCGCGTCGAAACGTGCGCCCTCGATGGATCGTCAATCCAACCACGGGATGTACAGACTCGGCCATGACTTCGACAAGACTCGCTTCGGCACCGACTTCGCCTTCGAGCCGGAGCGCCGGCATGGTCTGCTGCGCGACCATGGAACGTGCAGCTTCCTGGACGCGTGGCCTGTTCTTCTTCGGCCGTTTCCTTCGCCACCCGCGCACTGTCGGTGCCCTGCTGCCGAGCACGCGCCACCTCGGCAATGCCATGGTACGCAACCTGCCGCTCGAGCCCGGCCAGGTCGTGCTCGAGTACGGGCCCGGCACCGGCGCGCTGACCGCGGTGATCGCCGAACACGTGGCGACGACCGGCGCCCGCTACCTCGGTATCGAACGTGATCCGCTGTTCGTCGCGCATCTGCGGCGCCGGTTCCCGCGGCTCGACTTCCACTGCGGCGAGGTCGAGGACGTGCGCACCGTGCTCGCCGCCCGCGCCCTGGCCGCACCACGCGCGATCCTGTCCGGGTTGCCACTGATCCTGCTGCCGGCGATGCAGGCGATCGTCCAGACGGCCGCGACGCTGTTGCAGCCCGGTGGTGAGTTCCGCACCTTCTCCTACCTGCAGTCCTACCCCACCCCCGCCGCCGCCCGGTTGCGCCGCCTGCTGCAGGCGAGCTTCGAGGACTTCTCGATGGGACGCCTCGTGCTGCGGAACTTCCCGCCGGCGTGGGTCATGCGCGGCACCAAGGCCCTCGCGAACTGAACGCACCGCCGCCCTGCGCATCGGGTGCAGCACCCGGTCGCGGATCCACGGGACTTGGGGCCCGCAAATCGCCCGCGGCCGGGCAGCTGAACACGCGAACTGGCCGCGAGACCTTCGACTTCTCCTCGACCACTCGGGCCGCGTGCGCGCCGCGCTCTCGGCGTCACAGCGTGCCGATCGTGCACAGCAGGCCGTTGCTGACGCGCGTGGTCGGACCGATGCCCGAACTCGTGAACGTGCCCGCCTGCACGTTCAACTGCACCCCGATCAGCGCCGGCGGCAGGGCCGGCAGGATGAACGGCGTCCATGCCTGCGCTGGGCCTGGGAACGGATTGTTCGCGGTGATCACGTCGATCGACGCGTGCAGCACGCAGTCGCTCGGCAGCCCGAGGCCCGCCAGCGGCAGCGCCGGGTTCACGAAGCCGACCCAACCGACGTGCAGGATCGCGTTGGCGGCGATGTTCGTCGTCACCGCATTCCACGGCGTCGCGGTCACGGTCTGCACCGGGCGATTCGGCGCCTGCAGTGTGAGCGGCAGCGTGTCGAGCAGGTCGATCGCGTGCGGGTTGCTGCCGAACGTCGAGATGTCGGAGTTGCCGGGGTCGGCGCTGACACCGCCGGGCGAGTAGCCGGTGAGCCACGGATGCGGGTGGAACGGGCTGTAGCTGCCGAACTCGATGGTCCAGTTGCGCGCCGCCAGGTCCCACGTGATCTGCAGCGTGACCGGCAGGTTGGTGTTCTTGGCGAAGACGTTGAACCACGTCGCCACCGCGGTCGTCGGCGTCGGCTCCCAGTAGTAGACCTGGCCACCACCGGTGCTGCTCGGATTCAGATCGGTCCACGCACTGAGCTGCGGTGCGGGTTGGTTCAGCATCGTCGGCACCAGCGGCACCGGTGCATTCGAGTTGCCCGGACCGAGTGCCAGCCAACCGTTGCTGCCGATCCACATGCCGAGCGTGCCGACGTTGGCGCTGGTGTCGTCACCGAGCGGCACCGGAGCGATGCCGATCGGGAAGATCACGCCCGGGCCGGGGCCGGTCGTGATCGTGTAGCCGGAGCCGTTGAAGGTGCCGGTCACCATCAGGCCTGCGAGGTCCTGGTTCCAACCGGCGAGGTGCTCGTAGAACGACGCGAAGCCGTTCGTGCAGCCGGTGCCGACCGTGTGCAGCCGCGCACAGGTGTTCGGGTTCGAGGTCATCGAGTAGGGCAGTACAGGCGCCGTCGAACCGATCGGCGTCACGGTGCCGGTGTTCGGGTCGCACCACGACAAGAAGCCACCGGGCAGATCGCCGACCAGGAAGCAGCGGCCGGTGCCTCGGTCGAACACGACGTCGCCGACGCCGCCGCCAGGGAAAGGCGAAAGGGGCACCGTGGTCTGGATCGCGGCGTTGGCCTTGTTCACCTTGCGCAGCACGGAGCCGAACTGGCTCCACACGTAGAGCTGGCCGAACTCGTCGAAGCCGAGGCCCGAGTAGTCGGCGCCGCCGGGCAGGTCGAGCGGCAGGTTGCCGACGATCGTGCCGACGCCGTTGCTGGTGTTGATCGTGAACAGCAGGCCGATACCGTCGACCGCGTAGAGCACGCCGCTGGTGGGATCGAATGCGATGTCGCCTTCGACGCCGACGAACTGCGTCAGGGCAGCGACCAAGGTCGACGCGCCGGTGACCGGGTTGATCGTGAACAGGTGGCCCGACGGCGGCGAACCGCCGCTGCCGTGCGAGATCGCGTACAGCGTGCCGTTCGGCGCGAAGTCCAACGAGTTCGGCGCGCGGTTCGGGCTGCAGTTGACGGGTCGCGGGTTCGTCGCCGCGCCGGTGACCGGGTGGACGTCGTAGAGCGTCGAGACCGACGGGTTGGAGCCGCCGCAGTCGAGCCCGAGCAGCGGGCAGTTCTGCTGGGCGGTGACGGTGGCGACGAGCAGGGCGGTCGCGAGCGACGGCAGGATGGGGTTCATGGGGATTGGCCTCACCCTGCAAGGACCGGAAGTTCCGGAACGCACGCGCCGAATGCGTTCCTCGAGGCGGGGCATCCCCGACAGCGCCGATGGCGCATGCGCTGGCGTGGTCGATCCTCAGCGCCGCGTGCGCAGCCGGGTCAGCACGGCCGCGAAGCGTTCGTCGGTCTCGAACGGCTGCAACGACGGCGCCAGCTCGAACCCGTTCTTCGGCCACGACGGCAGCTCCTGCGCCACCGCCGCGGCGTCGCCGACCCGCTGCAGGCGCAGCAACGCCTCGATCTGCAGCAGGCACGCGTTGGGCTCTTGGCTGATCGTCAGCCGGTCCGCCTTGCCTTGCGCCATCGCCAGCGCGAGCACACGCGCCGCTTGCTGCGCATCGGCGAGCGCCGCCTCGACGGCTCCGGCGTGCAGACGCCGCCTTGCGCGATCGACGAACAGGCGATGGACCTGGTCCAGCGCAGCGGCACGCGGACCGACTGCCTGCTCGACGCCGGCCACGACCGCGGCCGCTTCGTCGAACAGGGCGTCGACGTCGACACCGGGCACGCGCTCTTCGGCGTCGATCTGGCCGATCAGTCGCACCTGATGCAGGAACGACAGCATCAGCTTCGACCGGTTGTTCCAGGTCGTCAGCGAACCGCGCAAGCGGGCCAGCACCTCCATGGCAACCGTCACCGCCTCGGCCCGCTGGCCAGCGCGATGCAGCGTGCCGGCGAGACGCCCCGACACGTCGCACCAGCGATCGAGCCACAGCAGGCGCGACGGCCGCAGGTCGACCATGGTGCGGCAGTGGCGCTGGGCCCGCTGCAGGTAGACGACGGCACGCGGCACCGCCCCGAGCTCGAAGCTGCGCTGCATCAGCAGCGAGACCAGGCGATCGCCATCTTCGCTCGCCATCGCCACCTCGCACGCCTCGGCGGCGTCGAGTGCGGCGTCGAGCCGCGCGCGATGCCGCGCGGCGCCCTCGGCATCGCGGCGCATGTCGCACTCGTGCGAGAGCTCGCGCGCACTGGCGGCGACCTCGACGTGCGACAGCACGCTCGGCGCCTCGACGGCGATCTGCTCGCGCAGCCGCGCCGAGGCCTCGATCCGCTCGCGGCCGCGCGGCAGCCCGCCGCGGTAGAGCAGGTTGCCACAGCGCTCCATGCACCGCGCGACCAGCCGCCGCAGCGGCAGCGGCCGCGCCTCGAACGGCCCGCCCTGCGCCACGCGCGCCAGCGCTGCTTCGAACGCCGCCACCGCCTGCTCGCCGCGCAGCCGCTGCACCCACACCAGCGACAACCGGATCTCGAGCTCGAGCTCGTCGCGCAGGTCGCGGTCGCCGTCGCTGCTCTGCACCAGTTCGAGCGCGCGCTGGAACAGCGGCTCGGTGCGCGGCAGGTCGAAGAACGACCACTGCACGTTGGCGGCGCGCGCCAGCGTCTGGGCCAGGCGCAACCGCGCTTCTGGCTCCTCGGGGTTGCCGCGAGCGAGGCTGTCGAGGAAGCCGGCCGAGCGCGCCAGCACGCGGTCGACGAACGGCGCGAGGTCGGGCACCGACGAGACGTTCTCCTCGTCGACAGCCGCCAGCGTGTCGTTGATCGCGTCCGCGGCGAGTCGCAGGTTGGCGTCGGCGCGTTGCACCTGCTCCTCGAGGTCGCGGTTGGCGCGCTCCAGCTCGGTGCGCATGCCGTGTTCGTGCCAGGCGACGTAGAGCGGTGCCGCCAGCAGGGCGACCAGCACGATGGCGGCCGCGACCGACAGCGCGCGGTTGCGTTCGGCGAGGCGGCGCAGGCGCAGCGCGAGCCCGGGGCGAACGGCCTCGATCGGCCGCCGCTCGAGCACACAGCGCAGGTCGCGGGCGAACAGCCGCGCCGACGCGTAGCGACGCTGCGGGTCGCGATCCATGGCGACGAGGCAGATGGTCTCGATGTCGCGCATCGCCGACGAGCTGCTGGCGTGAAACGGCGTGTGCCGCCCCTCGCGCACCTTGCGCGCGACCTCGTCGACGGTGGTGCCGTCGAACGCCGAGCGCAGCGTGACGAGTTCGCGCAGCACGACGCCGAGCGAGTAGACGTCGGTGCGTTCGTCGACGCGCGCCGACGCGCCGGCGAACTGCTCGGGCGCCATGTAGTGGATGGTGCCGAGCTCGGCGCCCGAACGCGTCAGCTGGTCGACGCCGTGCGCCCACGCGAGGCCGAAGTCGAGCAGCACGACGCGGCCGCTCGCCGTCACCATGATGTTCGACGGCTTGATGTCGCGGTGCAGCACGCCTTGCTGGTGCGCTTCGTCGAGTGCCAAGGCCACGCGTTCGACGATGCGCAGCGCCACGTCGGCCCATTCGCCGTCGAACAACGTCTCGCCCGCGGTCGCCGGCGATGCCGACGGCAGCTGCCGCAGCAGATCGTCGCCGCGCAGCGCCCGCCCGCGTTGCTTCGCCAGCGCCACGATGACCTCGGCCAGGGTCGCGCCACGCACCAGCTCCATCGCGAACCACGGGATGCCGCGGTCCTCGCCGAAGCTGTAGAGGCGCACGACGCCGTCGTTCTGCAGGCGCGCGATGATCTGGATCTCGCGCTGGAAGCGCTCGCGCACGCCGGGGAAGTAGAGCTGCTCGGGGCGGATCAGCTTGACCGCGACCTCGCGTTCGAGCGTCAGCTGCCGCGCGCGGTAGACGACGCCCATGCCGCCGCGGCCGAGCGGCTCGATCAGTTCGAACTCGCCGAGGCGCTCGGGGAACGGTGCCGGTTCCGGCGGCGGCGCATCGCCGAGCAGGCCGAGCCGGCGCAGCGCCGACAGCCGCTTCTGCACGATCTCGCGATGGCGCGTCAGCCCCGCGCAGAACGCGGCGAGCTGCGGTTCGCCGCCGGCGAAGTGCGCCTGCATCGCCGCTTCGACGAGATCGGTGATCTCGGCTTCGTCGCGCGCGCTCGCGTCGTCGGCAGGCGGTTCGGCCATCGGTGCGGCGATCCTCGGCGGCCGGCGGGCGGCGGTCAAACGGCGGCATGGCGCGCCGTCTCGTTCTGGGCGCAAGCGCGGCGACGCGTCGACCGCATTAGAAGCCCAGTCGCAGACCGACGCCGTTGCTCAGCTCCGCCAGGTCGAGCAGCGGGCCGTTCGTCGCCAGGATCAGTGCCTGCGAGCCCAACTCGGCGCCGAGCAGCGAGGTGAAGTTCGGGATCGGCACCGGCATCACGAGCTGTCCGAGCGGGTTCGCGAGCCCGGCGAAGTCGAAGAACGCCGACGCCGGATCGAGCTGCAACACGCAACTGCCGATCGGGGTCGCCACCAACGTCCCCAGCGACAGGCCGCGGAACACCGGCGCCCCGACCGGAGCGCCACTGAGCGCGAGATTGCACGTGCTGCCGAGCACGGGCGGGTTGGCGCCGAGCCCGGGGGGCGTCGCCCCACAACCGCTACCGACCGGCAACGCGCGGGCGGTCAAGCGGTCGTAGTTCGTGCCCGAACAGGCCACCAGCGTCACTCCCGGCGTCAACGCCGCGATGTCGAACGTCGCGACGACAGCGGCGGCGATGGAGCCGGTGTAGACGCCGCCGATCTCCATGCCGCCAGCGCGCAAGCGGACGACCAGGTCACCCGACACCGGAACCTGGGAGCCGACCGTGACCACCACGTTGTTGGTGCTGCTGCCACTGCTGTTGGCCTGGATGACGGCCTGGTTGTTGTTCACGAACAGCCGCGCGGCGTAGTAGGACGTGTCGAAGGCCGGACTCGGGAAACTCGACGTCGCCGTCGCGGAGCCGCTCAACTGCACGCTGACCCGCAGCGTGACCGGGGTGCCTGCCGCCAACTGCGGGGCGACGACCGTGAGTCGATCGGTGAACTCGCCGTTCGGCCGCCCGCCGATCCAGCTGTCCAGCAAGAGGAACTGGGCGCCGTTGCTGCAGCTTCCGCCGGCGCCACTGGCGGTCAGTTGCAGGCGGCCATAGTCGACGGTGGTCGTGCAGTTGGCGTTGACCGCGCAACCCTGCGCGTTGCCACTTGCACTGATGCCCGAAGAGACCACCGGACCGAGGGTCTGGAGCCCGGAGTCGATGCGCACGTCACCGGACGGTCCAACCTGTGCTGGCACGCCGGTCCGGAGTTGGAAGTGGCCCCGCAACGAGCAGTTTTGCGCCGCGAGCGAAGCCGTGCAGAGGCCGGCGATCAGGATGGAGAGTCGGATCATGTTCGTTGCAGATTCAGGAAAGGCAAGGAGGTTCAGGGAGGCTGTCGCGGCGGCCTCCAGTGGCAGCGCGCGGGGCGCATTCGCTGGCCCGTTCCGCTGTCGGCCACTGGGCTCCAGCAAGAGCGAGCCGGACGGCTGTCCGTCACACACGGTGGCGCCGCCCGCCGACGACACGCATGGGTGGTCGCGCCAGCCCGTCGTCAAGGCCACATCGAGGGCAGAACTGGTCGTCGGCGGCATGGGCGAGCGCGTGCTGGTTGCGGTCTCCCGCGATCCCTCTGGCGATCGGTGAGGAACCAGGCCTCAACCGAAGTCACGGATCGTGTTCGGGTGACGTCTGCGGGTCCGCAGGCTATGCGCGCCGTACTCGCCCTTCCGCCCGCCATGCAGTCAGCCCACCTCGTCCCCGCACTCGCGGCCCTGCTGTTCGCCGCCGCGACCCTGCCTTCGCAGTGCGCGAACGTCTGGTTGCCCGGGCAACCGCGCCAAGGTCCCGACGGCCCGGTGGTGGCGTTGACGAGATGGGATCCGGACGGCCCTGGCCCCCTGGCGGAGCGCTTGGTCGTCGGCGGCGCGTTCCGGACGGCGGGTGGCACGCCAGCCAACTTCGTCGCGTGCTGGGACGAAGCGACCAGCACCTGGACGGCGATGCCCGGCTTGCCCTTCTCCGCCAGCGCCTTGCTGGCGATGCCGAACGGCGATCTGTACGCGGGCATGCCCTACCCCGTCGGCAACGACGGGGTCCGGCGCTGGAACGGCACTGCGTGGTCGGCGCCGCTCGGCGGCGGCATGCAGCCCGCGCTCGTGCGCGCCTTGACCGCGCTGCCCAACGGCGACGTCGTCGCCGGCGGCAGCTTCGGCGCCGCAGGCGGCGTGGTGGCCGAAGCCGTCGCTCGCTGGAACGGCACCGCGTGGTCCGCCATGGGCACCGGCCTGAACGGCGGGGTCGAGGCGCTGTGCACGCTGCCGAACGGGGACGTGCTCGCTGGCGGCGAGTTCTGGCCCACCGGCTCCAGCCCGGCGGTCGCCGTCCGGCGCTGGAACGGCACCGCGTGGTCGGACCTCGGATCGGGGGCGAACGCGTTGCGCGGGCGCGCGCAGGCCATCGCGGTGCTGCCGAACGGCGACGTGATCGCCGGTGGCGCGCTGCAGATCGGCGCTGGACCGAGCGTGCCGGTGGCGCGCTGGGACGGCACCACGTGGCAAGGGGTCGGATCGGGACTCGTGGGTCCGGTGAAGGCCCTCGTCGTGATGCCGAACGGCGACCTGCTCGCCGGCGGCTGGTTGTCCGGCCTCGGCAGCCAGCCGTTCGGCGTCGCCCGCTGGGATGGCATCGCCTGGACGCCGCTCGGCGGTGTGGTCGACACCAGAGCACTCCTCGTGCTGTCCAACGGGGATCTCGCCGCCGGCGGCTCCAACGCCCAGTTCGTCGGCGAGGGCCGCTACCTCGCGCGCTGGAACGGCAGTACCTGGGGACCGTTCGGGTCCGGCAACGACGGATTGGTCCAGGCCATCGCGCCGCTGCACAACGGCGACGTGCTCGTCGGCGGCGCGTTCACGTCGTTCGGCGGCGTCGCCGCCAACCGCATCGCACGACGCAGCGGCAGCACGTGGTCTCCACTCGGAGCCGGCATCGGCGACGGTCAGGTGCGCGCGCTGACGATCCGACCGAACGGCGACGTCGTCGCGGCGGGCACGTTCCTCAGCGCCGGCGGCACGCCGGCCAACCGCATCGCGAGCTGGAACGGCACGGCGTGGTCGCCGCTCGCCGCGGGCACCAACGGCCCGATCGCGTGCCTGGCGCAGCTCGCGAACGGTGACGTCGTCGCCGCGGGCCAGTTCACGTCTGCGGGCGGCGTGCCGGCGAACCACGTGGCGAAGTGGGACGGCACCGCGTGGTCGCCACTCGGCACCGGCCTCACGCTGCCGACCGGATCCATCGGCGCAACCGCCGCCGGTGTGCTCGCCAACGGCGACCTCGTCGTCGGCGGCACGTTCACGCACGCCGGCGGCATCGCGGCGGCGAACGTTGCGCGCTGGGACGGCGCCGCTTGGCATGCGATGGGCAGCGGCCTGCCGTCCGGACAAGGCTTCACCATCACGTCGCTGCTCGTCCGGCCCGGCGAGATCGTCGCCTCCGGATCGTTCCTCGTCGCGGGCAACAGCGTGCCGATCGCGCGCTGGGACGGCGCCGCGTGGTCTTCGCTCGGTGCGAGCTTCGCGAACACCAGGACCGCGCTCGCGACCCTCGGCAACGGCGACCTCGTCACCGGCGCGCTCGAGCGTTGGAACGGCACGACGTGGTCGCCCCTCGCACCTGCTTCGACTCTCGCGGGGACGTGGCGCTCGGTGTTCGCCCTCGCCACGCGCGCGAACGGCAACCTGCTCGTCGGCGGCACCTTCACGCTCGTCGACGGCAACGTCTCCGCCTACTTCGCGGAGCTGACGACGAGCTGCCCCGCCACCGCGATTGCGTTCGGCTCCGGCTGTGCTGGCACCGCGGGACCGCTGACGCTCGCGGCGACGAACCTGCCGTGGCTCGGTGGCACGTTCACGACCCGCGCGACCGGCATGCCGGCCGGCTCGCTAGCCTTGTCGATCCTGGGCACCGGCACGGCGTCGCTGCCGCTGCCGTCGCTGGTGCCGCAGGGCCTGGCCGGCTGCTTCCTGCTGACCACGCCCGACGTGCTCGGCGCCGAGATCCCCACCGCGGGCAGCGTGACGACCGCACTGGCGATCCCGAACGTGCCGACGCTGGCGGGGCAGGTCTTCCACCAGCAGGTGTTGCCGATCGAGTTCGCTGCAACGGGCGGCATGCTCACGGTGGCGAGCACGAACCGGCTGACGCTGGTGATCGGCGCGCTGTGAGTGCCGGCGGATGTCGATCGAAACCAAATGACGCCGCAGCGGCGCATCGCCAGTGCATCGGCCACCACGCTCAGAAGGCGCCGAAGACCCCGCGGCCACTGCCCGACAGCACCGCACCACCGGGATTGGCGGCGGCGTCGAACACCAAGGCCTGCGCGAAGAACGGCAGGCCGACGGCCGTCGGCACCAACGGCAGCGTCCACGGCGCGACGCCCGAACCGTTCGTCAGTGCGAGCGGCGTCAACACCTCGGCGCTGTTCGCCAACGCGCAGCCGGGCAGGCCGATGCCGGCGAGGTCGAGCGGCAGGCCGATGCCGAGCCAGTTCTGATCGCTCGCGCCGATCGCGAGCACCGCGAGGCCACTACTGGAGCCGTAGGCGACCGCGAGGCCGAACGTGGTGCCGAGCACCGGCCAACCGCCGCCGCTCGGTGCGAGGCTCGGCACCCCACTCGGCCCAGCACAGCCGCCACCCCGATCTTCGAACGTCGCCAGCCCGCCCACCGAGTACTCATGGTGACTCTGGTCGAACGTGCCGGCGAAGCCACCGAACTTCACGATGCGCGCGCGCGCCCGGTCGTAGGCGAGCGTGAACGGCAACTGCGCCGGCGGCGTCGGCGTGCGCGGGTCCTGGCGCCAATCGACGCCGTCCCACACCCACGTCGTGTTCCAGTAGGTGACTCCGGACTGCAGGCGCTGTCCGCCGTAGGTCAGCACCGTGCGCGTCACTTCGTCGTAGGCGCCGCCGACGCCCATGCGGCCGGGTGGCACCGTCGCGGGAAACCGCTGCGTCCACGTCGAGCCGTCGAACGTCCAGGTGTCCGACGGCGTGCCGAGCGCCGCACCGAACCAACCGCCGGTGAGCACCATCGTGCCGCGGGCGGCATCACCGACGAGGCAGGCGGCGACGCGCGGCGGCGGCGACACCGGCGTCGTCACCGCCGTCCACTGCGTGCCGTCCCATTCCCAGGTGTCGCCGAGCTGCGGCGTCAGGCTGAAGCCGAGGCCGCCGCCGAACAGCACCGTCACCGCGCGCGTCGGGTCGTAGCCCATGGTGACGCCACGCCGCGCCGGCGGCCGCACCAGCGGCTGCCGCAGCGTCCAGACGACGCCATCCCATTCCCACGTCTCGTCGACGTCGACGCCACTGCCACCACCGACGCCGCC
>JBILEY010000337.1:0-6022 GCA_044351865.1 Planctomycetota bacterium
TCGCCGCCAGCACCCGCCGGCCACCAGAGCACTTCGGGCACACCAGCACCTCGATCCCGAATGCCCGCTCCAGCAACTCCGCCCACGAGTACCGCCGGCCGACGGTCGGCCGGGAGCCGGCCACGTCGCCGAGTCCCACACCCTGACGCGGCAACCGAACCTCGACACGGCTCTGCCCTACGCGAGGGTTCCGGTGTTCGGCGTGTCGACCCGACACTGCCCGGGTGGCACACGCACCTGGCTCGATCGAACCGTAGGGTCGTCGGCACGCTGGCGCTGTGGTTCCTGCAGTGCTACCGGCGGCTCGACCTCGCGGACTGGATCGCCTGGCGCGCCCGCTAACGCAATAGGATCTCCAGCGGCGGCCCGGCGACGATGGAGCTGCCTTGCACCAGGACCGGCGCGAAGTGCACGCGCCAGCCGGACAGGAACGCTAGCAGCGGCGCGACCGGGGCGAGGTCGAGGGTCGCCGTCGCCCCGCCCGCAGCGTCGAGCGAGCCGACGAAGCCATGGAACAGCGGGTTGCCGGCGGCGCCGATCAGGCTGCTGGTGAGGCTGTCGAACCACAGGTGCAGCGGATCGCCGCCGGGCAGCGGCGTCGTCGGTCCCTGGCCCAGCAGCGAGCCGAGCAGCAAGTATGGGCTGCCCGCGAAGGTCGCCGCGGACCGCAGCGTGAACGCGACCGGCACCGGCTGCGCGAGGTCGAGTGCGGTCGCCGCCGTCGCGGCGTCGAGGCCGACCTGCGGGCGCATCGGCAGGGTCAGCGTCGAGAGCATCCCGGGCCGATGCTCGACGGCGACGATCGACGGCACGAAGGCGGGGATGCAGCGGAACCCCTCGAGCGCCGCCGGCTTGACGAGGTAGTGGTTGCGCACCGACAGCCGCAGTCGGGCGCCGACCGGCACGACGCAGTCGACCGCCGACAGCTCGAAGGCGACCGTCGTCGCGCCCGGCCCCGTCGCCAGCTGCACGCCGCGGCCGCCGTTGGCCAGCACCTGCGCGCTGCCGCTCGGCGGCACGACCTCCAGCTGCGCCGCCAGCAGGAAGCGCGCCTGCTGGGCGGTGACTTCGAGCTGCACGCTCGGGACGCCGGCCAGCTCGGCGTCGGCGGCGAACGGCGGCGTCGTGTAGCTGAAGCTCGACAGCGGCATGCGCGCGAGCGCCTGCGCGACGTTGGCGCCCGCACCGTCGGCCCGCCATGCCTGCAGGTCGTAGCCCGCTGGCATGGTGTGCTGCACCAGCTCCGGCGGCTCGTTGGCCGTCGGCGCCGCGGCCGTCAGCTGGCCGCCCTGACGCAAGTGCCACACCGCGGGAGTGACGTTGGCCGGCGGAAAGCTCGCGTCGGCGCGGTGGCGCCACAGCGTGCTGCCGTTGAGGTAGCCCGACGCCGTCGCCGGGATCACCGCCGACAGCACCGGCGGGCCCAGTTCGACCGGCTCGAACGCGCCCTTGAGGAAGCGGTCGAACCACGCGCGACGTACTTCGTCGACGCGGGCCGACTCGTAGGCGTTGGTCGGCGTGCCGTGGTTGCCCGTCGTCAGCAGCGCGCGCCGCGGCGTCGTCGGCGGCATCGCGGCGAGCGCGCGCAGCGACGGCTCTGCGGGCATCGACTCGTCGAGCCACGCCATCGTCGCGAGCGTCGCCGTCGCCGAGGTCGCGAGCAGCGCCTGGAAGTCGCGGCCCGGATCGGCGCGCATCCACGCCTGCATGCCGGCCGGGTCGTCGGCGAGCACGTAGCTGCGCATCGTGGCCTGGAAGCCCGCGTCGAGCGCAAAGTTCGCGTTGGGCGGCGCGTACGCCATGCCAGCCCACGAATCGACGAACGCCGTGCCGTCGAGCGTCGCGGCGTCGGTGTGGCTTGGCACCATCACCGTCGGCGCCACGGCGCGGACGACTGGGAAAGCGGCGCTGCGCCGCGGATTCGGCGGCGGCAGGCGTCCCGACCACGCCGCCGCAGCCCACGAGTGCGCGCCGCCCTGGCTCACGCCGGTGACGCCGATGCGCTGGAAGTCGACCAGCGCCGGCTGCTGGGCCTCGACCCATTCCATCATCTCGAACAGGTCGATCCACTCGGCGAGCCCCATAAGCGTCGTGCCGCGGCCGGGGTTGAGCGCGATCGCCGCGCCCTGCCCACGCACGTCGTAGGCGACGGTCACGTAGCCGCGCGCGGCGTACTCGGCGGCCACGACGGCGACCTGGCCGTTCTTGTTGGAGGTAAAGCCGTGCACGATCACCAGCAGCGGCCAGCCGCACGGTCCGGGCGCGGCGGTTGGCCAGCGCACGTCGGCGCGCGTTTGGTAGAGATCGGAGAAGGCGACGAGCTGGTTGCTCGCGGTGGTCACCGGGAAACCGCCGGGCGGCATCGGCGGGTCGGTGCACTGTGCTGTCGCCGCGGCAGTGGCTAGCGCGACGGCGGCGAGGCCGACCGCAACGCGCTGGCAGCGGACGGGTGGCGCGGCGGGGCGGAGGCGCGAACAGGTGGCGAGAGTTGGCATGCGGCGGGTCCCTGGTTCTAGCACGAAGGTGGCGCAGCAACGCGCCGGGGGGAGGCTACCCACCGCAGTGCGCCGACGCGCCCGGTTCGCGGACGGCCGGCATCCGAGGAGTCTCCGGTGCGGCGGGCAGCCTGCACACATGTCCCGGCTGGGGTGTACGAACGCCCGCTGCAGCAGCTGATCCCACGAAGACCGCCGCCCACCACGTCGCTTGCCACGACCATGCGGAATCCGCAGCCGTGCATGCACCCGCCGCACGGCGGCGCCAGGCGCCTCGGGCACCATCGCGTGCGTGCAACGCGCGGCGCTGCGCGTAGGGGAGCGCCGCGTCGCGGGCCCCGGCGAGCAGCAGCGGCGCCGAGCGCGGATCGCCGGGGCGCGCCAGCGCGTCGAGTTCGTCGGTCCCCGCGACGCCGCCGCCACGGCCGGTGTTGGCGGCGAGGAACGCTTCGAGTGCGTCGCGGCCGGCGGCCTTGGCATGCTCGCGGTAGACGGCGCCGCCGACGACGTCGAAGTAGCCTCCCCACGCGTGCCAACGCCGCGCCTGCGGTCCGGGCCGATGCACGACGCAGTCCACGAGGCAACTGCGGCGCATGCGCGTCGTGCCGTCGACGCGGGCGATGCGAAGGCGTTGTGAGCGGGCGCGCGGAGGCATTGCTGCTGGCGCCGCCCAACCTGCCGCCCAGAGGCATCGCACGATGCGCAGCAGCAGTTCGTCGGCAAGGGCTTCGTCGGCGAGACGACGCCAGAGCCGGAGATCCTCGGCGTCGCGCCGGCGCGGCCTTGGCCGTTCGCGGGGCCGGTCGACCGGTCGAGCCCGCATCGACGACCTGCGAGCTCGACGTGCGATCTGTCGTGACCGCCGCCGCCGACGGGGAATTGATGCACCGTCGACGCCAACGATGCGCCTCGGCGGCGACGACGGCCGCGAAGATCACGGAAGACTCCCACCGCGGGCCCGGATGGTCCTGGACGCGGCGCGAGCGACCTCGAACCAACCATCGAACCTTGCGAGCAAGTCGACAATGAGACTCCAACACTGGCTTCCTTCGTGTCTAGCGATCGCGTTCTCCGCCTGCGACAGCGGCAACTCCCGTACGGCGCCCGACGCCGATCCCGACGTCGTCGCCATCGAGCAGTTCCGCGTCGCCGAAGCCGGACACCGCGTCGCGGAACGCAAGGTCGACGGCTTCGGCGGCGTCGACCTCGCGACCTACGTCTACCTGCCGCCGACGGGCAGCGGACCGTTCCCCGTGCTGGTCATGCGGACGCCGTACGACCTGCCGATCACGCCGGTCGGCGGCTTCCCGGAAGAGCACGCCAACGCCGGCATCGAAGCACGGCCGGAGGACTTCGGCTGGACCGAGGCGACCGACCGCGGCTATGCGCTCGTCGTCCAGATGCTGCGCGGGCGCTATGGCTCCGACGGGGTGTTCAGCCTCTTCCTCGACGAGGTCGAGGACGGCGACGCGCTGCTCCGGTGGATCGAGAAGCAGCCGTGGTGCAACGGCCGCATCGGCATCTTCGGCGACTCGGCGAGCGGCGTGGCGTCGCTGCAGGCCGCCGCGTCCGGTCGGCCGTCGGTGCGGGCCGTCTTCGCGCAGGCGACGTCGCCGGACTTCCTCGGCGGCGTCATCTTCCCGGAGGGCCGGGTGAAGTGGGACGCGCTGCTGCCGTTCGTGCTCAGCCAGTCGTTCGGCAACGGCGAGGACCACGATGCGCAGCTCGGCCTGACGCCGGAGCAGGTGGGCCAGCTCAAGGCACAGGCCGGCGAGGCCCTCGGCGAGATGTTCGACGCCATGGAGGCGGGGACCCCCGAAACGTCGACGTGGTGGACCAGCCCCATCACCCCGGAGTTTCCGCTCGCCAGCCAGCTCCAGCCGCGCTGGGGCGAACTGATCACCGCCGGCGGCAGCGCCACGCTGCGGGCGGCGCTGAACGTCACCGACGGCATCACTGCGCCGACGCTGCATGTCTCGCTGTGGCACGACTTCTTCCAGGCCAGCGCCTTCCGAACCTTCGAACGCCTGCAGGCCGCGCGCGGCAACCAGAAGCTGATCGTCCTCGACGGCACCCACTACGACATCGACGACCCCGAGCTGTGGCCGACGCAGCCGCTGTTCCCGTGGTTCGACCACTGGCTGAAGGACGCCGCCAACGGCGTGCCGGCCTGGCCCAACGTGCAGTACACGGTGGCGGGTCGCCCCGAGGCCGGGCTGCTGGCCTCGCCGACGTGGCCGCCGGCCGGCGTCGTCGTGCAGACGCGTCCGCTCGCGGCGCCGACGGGCGTGCTGACGATCGCGCCCGCCGCGCCCGCCCCGACGCTGGGCGGCAACCACCTGACGGCCAGCTCCGGCATGGTCGACCAGCAGCCGCTGATCGGCCGCGGCGACGTGGTCGAACTCGGCGGCGCGGCGCTGACCACGGCGACCCGGATCACCGGCGCGGCGAGCGCCACGCTGCAGGTGCTCGCCGCGGGCGTCGGCGACGTCGTCGTCAAGCTCGTCGATCGGCGTGCGGACGGCGAGGTGCGCCTGCTGCGCGAGCAGCCCGTGGCCTTGGCAGGCGCGGGCGCCGTCACGGTGGACTTCTCGGGCCTCGCCTACGAGTTCGATGCCGGCAGCGCCCCTGGCCTGCTCGTGGTCGGCGCTTCGTTGCCGGGCTACGTGTCGCGCACGGCGCCGCTGACGGGCGTCGTCCAGCTGGGCACGGCGGAACTGCGGCTGCCGGTGGCGCCCTGAGCCCGCCGCGCCGGCGTGCGGCGCGCCGCGCGCCGGCCGCTATGGGCCGTCACTTGACGACGAAGTTCACGAGCTTGCCCGGCACGACGATCTCCTTGACCACCGCCTTGCCCTCCAGGTGCGCCGCGACCGCCGCGCGCGCCGCCGCCAGCACGACGTCGTTGGGCGCGCCGTTTTGCACCTTGGCGTGGCCGCGCACCTTGCCGAGCACCTGCACGGCGATCTCGATCTCGTCGTCGACGAGCAGGCGCTTGTCGACCTGCGGCCACGGCGCGTAGGCCAGCAGGCCTTGGCCGCCGAGCCGTTCCCACAGCTCCTCGGCGAGGTGCGGCGCGAACGGCTGCAGCAGCTGCGCGAAGCGCAGCAGCTGGCGGCGGCTCAGCTTGTCCATCGCCTTGGTCGCGTCGTTGACGAAGATCATCATTGCCGCGATCGCGGCGTTGAACGCCATGCGCTCGATGTCGCCGTCGACCTTGTGGATCGTGCGGTGCAGCGCCTTCTCCAGCTCGGGGTCGTCCGGACGGTCCTGCTGCAGGTGCGCGTGGATCGGGCCGTGCTCGGGGAACTCGGGCACCGTGAGCCTCCAGCTGCGCTGCAGGAAGCGGCGCACTCCGGGCACGTACTTCGGGTTCCACGGCTTGCTGTCCGCGAGCGGGCCCATGTACATCTCGTACCGTAGTAGCGGTGGAACGGTGCCGTGACCGCGGCTCAGGTCGTGGCGAGGGAGCATTACGTCCGGAGGGCGGGAAGCTGGCGGGAACGAGCCCAAACGGTCTCTGGCGAACG
>JBILEY010000056.1:0-18755 GCA_044351865.1 Planctomycetota bacterium
TCAGCCGTCCGATCTGCTCGGCGGTCGCGAGCCGAGGCTCCAGCGACCGCCACGACCAGCGGGCTCAGTTCAGCACGAGCACCGCGGCGTTGCTCAGCGTGAAGCCGAGCGGCGACGCATCGATCGCGACCGCCTGCGTGGCGATCAGGAAGCCCGGGAAGCCGCTCGGCAGCGGGAACGGCGAGCTCGCACCACCGACCCCGTTGGTCACGAACAGGTTGCCGGTGATCAGCGGCTGCGACAGCGGCAGCCAGATCGAGCAGCCCGGCAGGAGCGCCGTGCCGGCCGGGTTGGCGCCGAGGCTCAGGTAGTTGAGGCCGATCGTGCCGACCGGAGCGTTCGTCTGGACGATCTGGATCGTCGTGCCGCCGGTCGGGGTGCCGACGTAGGCGTCCTGGAACGTGCCCGAGCCGACCGGGCAGCCGATGCCGACGGTGCCGACCTGGCCCGGCAGCAGGTAGGTGACGGACAGCGTCGGCTTGTTCGTGGCGCTCTCGCGCGAGGCGATGCGGCGCGCGGTCGACGGCACCGACTCGTCGACGATCTTGATCAGCCAGCCGAAGTTGGTGGCCGGGTTGTTCAGCCACGATTGCACGTCGGCGGCCGCCTGCTCGGACGGGTTCGAGCTGCCGGCACCGAGGCCCGGCATCGCCAGCGTGAAGCTCGGGGCCGCGGCGAAGTCACCGCCCGGGGTCGTCCAGAACGACGTCGACCAGAACGTGTGCAGCCACGTGGCGTCGTTGAGCGTCGCGGCCGTGCCGCCGCCGCCGCCGCCCAGGGCGTTCGAGTTGCCTTCGCCCCACGCCTGGAGCACGCGGTGGCCGGTGGCCGGCGTCGGCAGGAAGACCGTCGACTGCGTGACGTTCAGGTTGACGACCGCGGAGAGGACCACGGCGCCGGCCGGCAGCGTGCCGGCGACGTCGAAGCGCAGCAGGGCGCGGCGGATGCTGCCGGTCGCCGTGGCGCCACTGAAGACGCCGACGCCCTTGCCGTTGCTGAGGCCGCCGGTCGGGCTCTCGTAGAGCGTGTTGTCGAGGTTGCAGGGCACCGAGACCGTGGTCTGCGCGGTCAGGGCGCTGGTGGTGGCGAGGAAGAGCCCACAGAGGGCCAGGAGGGACGAGTTCGTCATGGGGTGTGTGTCTCGAGCGTGGCGATGGGGTGGCGCGGAAGGATAGCGGGTTCGCCGCGGCGTGCTGGCGGAGGCAGCGGTTGTCATTTCTTCAGACCGCCACTGCCGCCGCCGCCGTTGGCCGGCGCGCGCTGCTGGCCGACGACGAACGTCTCGCCGCCACCGACGCCAGCGAGGCTGCGCAGCAGGCTGAGGTTCGCCTCGCCGAGGCCGATGCAGTGGATCCGGATGCGGCGGAACGTGTTCATCCGGCGCACGTCCTCGACCAGCCACTCGTCCAGGATGTAGGGGCCGTAGTAGTCGAGGCGCGCCTGCCGGGCGGCGGCGGCGCCGTACTCGACGTCGACGACGACCTGTTCTTCGCCGTAGTCGCGGTCGTTGATCTGGAAGTCGTCGGCGGAGGGGGCGCCGTCCGACAGCAGGAACACCGTGTCGCAGCCGTCGGCGAGCGCCTTCTCGTCGACGTAGGCGGCGTCCATCGACAGCCCGCCGGAGTGCACGGCGAAGGCGCGGCGCAGGCCACCGTGCAGGTTGGTGCGGCCGCGCAGCCGGCCGTCCGGGGCGATCACCGGGTCGGCCTCGCCGAGCTTGATCGCGTCGAGTTCGCCCATCGCCTTGTCGATGTTGGCGCGCGTCGCCTTCACCAGGCCCTTGGTCGCCGCCAGCGTGCCGGCTTCGGAACCGAACCAGACGATGCAGAACCACTGGTCGGGCGAGAGGCGCGACAGCGAGATGCGCAGCTGTTCGCGCGCGAGGTCCCAGCGCGTGTCGATCTTGTGCCAGGGCAGATCGCTCTCGTCGAGGATCGCGTTCTTCGGCTTCTTGCGTTCGCCGGTGATCGGGCCCTTGTGCTCCTTCGGCACCTTCTTGCCCATCGAGTCGGAGAGGTCGATGACGTAGCAGAAGCGCTCGCCGTCGCCGCCGATGCCGAAGAAGCTCGGCGCCGCGGAGGTCTGCGAGGTCGTCTTCTTGACGTCGCCGCGCGCCAGCACCTGCAGCCACGACGCCGGGTCCTCGAACGCCGCCGGCGCCTTCAGGATCGTCTGCAGCGTGCGCGCCATCTGCAGCTTGCCGAGCTTCGACAGCCCGACCTTCGGATCGAGCAGGCCGATGTAGGCGGTCAGCGCCTCGCGATACTCGGCGTCGTTGACGCGCGCGCGCGTCTCCCACAGTGCGAACGTCATCGCGCCGAGCAGCAGCATGCGTTCGCCGTCCTTCTTCGGGAACGCCGCACACGCCGGCGCGATCGCGGCGGTGACGTTGCCGCGCTTGCTGCTGCCGATCGCCGCGATCGCCGCCGCGCGCTGCCACGTCTGCTTCGCTTCCGCCGCGACGCCCTGCACGTCGAGTTCGCCGTTGTGGTCGGTCAGGACGCGCAGTGCCTGCAGCCACAGCCACGCATCGGCGGGCTTCTGCTGGCCCAGGCGCAGCGTCGTCAGCGGCTCGACGAACGGCGCCGAGTCGAACGAACGGCCGAGCATCGACGCGATCGTGTAGCGCGCATACTCGGCTTCGGCCTGCGGCTTCTGGTAGTCGGCGGCGAGCTGCTGCAGGGCCTTGTCGTCGCGCAGCGTCGCCAGCCGCTGGCGCCCGATCGTGTGGTAGCGGAACGCCAGCCGCGCGATGCACTCCTGATAGCGCGCCAGCGGATCGCGCGCGGGCTCGTGGGTCTGGGCGCCGACGAAGCCGGTGGCCAGCAAGGCCGTGAGGGCAGCAGCGAAGCGGATCGGGAGATGGCGCATCGGGGGACCGGCGGAGAACCGGGGGAACGAGGACGGGGCGCCCAGAGGCTAGCCCGCGCCGCGTGGGGCACTAGTGCGCCTTGCCGCCGCCGCTACCAACCGGGGAGATGGACCCGTGCGAACGGCGTGGCCGGCGGCTTACCGTTCGCCACCATGGGCAAGCTGCATGCAGCGATCGACGACGACCTGCGCGCCTGGATCGGCGCGCAGCGCATGTTCTTCGTGGCGACGGCGCCGAGCGGCGATGGCGGGCACGTCAACTGTTCGCCGAAGGGAGGCGACCCGCTGGTCGTGCTCGGTCCGCACGAGGTCGCGTGGCTCGACCGCGTCGGCAGCGGCATCGAGACGATCGCGCACCTGCGCCAGAACGGGCGCATCTGCGTGATGCTGTGCGCGTTCGAAGGCGCGCCGCGCATCGTGCGGCTGCACGGCCGCGGCGAGGTGGTGACGAAGCAGCATGCGCGCTTCGCCGAGCTGCGCGCGCGGTTCCCGGGCCGCGAGCTCGGCACCCGTTCGATCGTGCGCGTCGACGTCACGCGCATCGGCGACTCGTGCGGCTTCGGCGTGCCGCTCTATCGCCACGAAGGCGAGCGCGACCAGATGGGCAAGTGGTGCGACAAGAAGGGCGCTGCCGGCATCGACAGCTACGTGCGCGAGAAGAACGGGCAGAGCATCGACGGGCTGCCGGGCTTCCCGGACTGACGCCGCGCGCGTCCGGCGCTTCACGCGCGGCGGACTGCGATCACCCAGGTCTTGCGGTCGCCGACCTGGTCCTCGCGCACGTCGAAGCGCACCGGCAGGAAGCGGCCGATGACCTCGGCGTTGGTCGTCGTGTGCAGCGTCGGTTCGACGGTGCGGAATGCGCCGCCGCCGGCCAGCGCCATGGGCAGCAACAGCTGGTCGGCGAGATGTGGACCGACCGGCACGTCGGCCGCGCGCAGTTCTTCGACCTCGTCCGCAGCGCGATGCGCCACGTCCTCGGCCGGCACGCCGCGTTCGCCGAGTGCCGTGACGACTTCGCCGCCGCCCTGGCGGGCCAGCACGACGGCGAGCGCGTTGCCCGGGCCGGGCGAGCAGCGATCGAGGATGCGCACCGCGTCGGCGGCGATGCGGAGACGCTGGCACAGCACCGTGCGTTCGCGTTGCGCCACGTGCGACGGGATCTGCGACGTCAGGATGCGCGCGTGCACGATCGGTGGATCGTCGGCCTGCAGGCGCTCGAGGGGCTGCCAGCTCGCGGGCGCGACCTCGGCGCGGACCTGGCCGCCGCCGGCGGGAAAGAAGCCGGCCATGCGCATGGTCATCTGCAGCGGTGCGCCCATCGAACGCGCGATCGGCGCGAACGCGTGCTCGAGGAAGTCGAACGACGGCGCCATCGGGTTGTGCGTGCCGCCGACCAGTTCGATCGCCGACGGTGCGTTCGCCTGCCACAGGGCCGGCAGCACCGTCTGCAGCACGAGCATGGCACTGCCGGCGGTGCTGATGGCGAAGCGGTAGTCGCCCGGCGTCACGGAACCAGGACGGAACGCGAGCCGCAGGCTGCCGAGCTCGGCGCCTTCGACGGTGGCAGAACACAGCTGCGCCGCGGCCTGCACCGCGGCGAGATGCTGGCGCTTGAGGCCGGGCTTCTCGCGGCCGGCGCGGATGCGCTCGATGACGAAGCCCTGGCCCGTCACCATCGCCAACGACAGCGACGTGCGCAGCACCTGGCCACCGCCTTCGCCCATCGAACCATCGAGTCGGATCATCGTTCAGCCCTTCACGCAGACGACCTGCTTCAACGTGTGCACGATCTCGACGAGATCCTGCTGCGCTGCCATCACCGCGTCGATGTCCTTGTAGGCCATCGGCGTCTCGTCGATGACGTCGGCGTCCTTGCGGCACTCGACACCCTCGGTCGCCTTCACGTGGTCCTCGACCGTGTAGCGGCGCGTGGCCTCGCCGCGCGACATGGCGCGACCGGCCCCGTGGCTGCACGAGTGGAAGCTGTCGGGGTTGCCCTTGCCGCGCACGATGAACGAGCGCGCACCCATCGAGCCCGGGATGATGCCGAGCTCGCCGAGGCCGGCGCGCACCGCACCCTTGCGGGTCACGAACACCGAAGCACCGAAGTGCTCCTCCTTCTGCACGTAGTTGTGGTGGCAGTTCACCGCCACTTCGCCGTGCGTGAACTTCGGCAACGCCGGCATGCGCTGCATCGCGCCGAGCACCGCGGCCATCATCAGGTCGCGGTTGGTGCGCGCGAAGCGCTGCGCCCAGTCGACGGCGAACACGTAGTCGTCGAAGTGCTCGGCGCCCTCGGTGAAGTACGCGAGGTCCATGTCCGGCAGGTTGTGCACGTGCCGGCGCATGTCCTTCTTCGCGAGTTCGATGAAGTGCGTGCCGATGCGGTTGCCGACGCCGCGCGAGCCGCTGTGCAGCATCACCCAGACGCGTTGCGCCTCGTCGAGGCAGACCTCGACGAAGTGGTTGCCGGTGCCGAGTGTGCCGAGGTGCTGGGCGGTCGCACCGCGGTCGAGCCGCGGGTGCTTCTCGATCAGCTGTTCGTACTCGCCGCGCAAGTGCTTCCACGCGTTCTCGGCCCGTGCCGGCAGGTCGTGCCAGGCACCGCGGTCGCCGCGGCCACCTTGGTCGGTGCGGCCGTGCGGGACCACGCGCTCGATCTCGCTGCGCAAGCCCTTCAGGTCGTCGGGCAGGTCGCTCGCCGTCAACGACGTGCGCACCGCCATCATGCCGCAGCCGATGTCGACGCCGACCGCGGCCGGGATGATCGCGCCGAGCGTCGGGATCACCGAGCCGACGGTGGCGCCGATGCCGTAGTGCACGTCCGGCATCGCCGCGACGTGGTGGTGGACGATCGGCAGCAACGCCGCGTTGCGGAGCTGCTGGATCGCCTTCTCGTCGGCGAGCACGCCGCGGATCCACGCCTTGATGGGCGCGCGGCCGGTTTCGATGTGTTCGTGGAGAGTCATGGTTCTGCTGCTGTGCTGCTGTCGTGCGGCTGCTGGTGCTGCGAAGAAGAGTGCGGCGACGAGAGGTGGTGAGACTTCGCCGCACTTGCGTGCGACGGCCGGTTTCGAGCCGGCGTTCGACATGGAGTCCCACCGGCATTCGCCGCGAAGGAGAAGTCACCGCGGACCAGGATGGACGAGACGATGGCTGCCGCGTCGCCGTGGCAGCCATTCTGCTCTACCGGACTGAGCTACGGGCCCGTGTGGTGGACCCGGTCGGATTCGAACCGACGACCCGATGGAGTCCCGTCCGCATTCCGCGGTGGAAGGAGAAACGGTCGACGACGAGGAGTGATGAGACGGATGCTCTACTGATTGAGCTACGTGCTCGCGCACGGCGGGACTTGCACCCGCAACCTTCAGATTAGGAGTCTGTAGTCCCACCGGCATTCGCCGACCAAAGAGCATGAAAGAAGAAGTGGGCGCGACGAGTGGTCGCCGAGACACAGATTCGAATGTAGTCCCGGCAGCATTCGCGCCCGAAAGCGATCAGACCGCGATCTTGTCGATGCGATCCACCCAGAGATCCGCCGCGAGGCCGCCTTCGGCGACCGCACGCAGGACCTCGAACACCTGATCCGAGAAGCCGCCGACGTGGATGACGTCGTCGCCCTCCGGCGCTTGCACCGTCGCGTACGGCTGCAGGTCGATGCAGACGAGCTTCGCCTCACGGTTCGCCACCTTGAAGCGTCGCCACTCCGTCAGCATGCCGGTCGAGCCGGCGACGCCGCGCGTGCCGCACCACGACTCGTTGTCGCTGACGTAGATCACGAAGTCGCCGCGCGCGCCCCGTTCGTTCAACAGGGCGAGCACCTTGCTGCAGTCGGTGCCGCCCGACGGCAGGGCCGCCAGGCGCTCCGCCGTCTTGAACACCGGGTCCTTGGCCTTGGCTGCGAACGGCACCACGCGATCGTGGAACGGGATCAGCTCGGCCTTCGGGTTCTGCCGCAGGATCGCCGCCGCGAACAGGGCCGCGACGTCGAGGCACTTCACCACCGACGTGTTGCCACGCGCGTGGCCGGTGACCGGCGACTGCATCGAGCCCGACACGTCGACGGCGACGTAGACCTTGCCCGGCAGTTGCGGGACGCGGTCCACCGACGTCTCGAGCGCGTCGTGCAGCGAAGCACGGATCTCGCGCGGGATGCCGTCCTGGAGGTGCTTCAGCGTGGTCATGATCTGGTACGGGAAGGCGTGGCCGCGCTGGATCGCCGCGCGATCGCGCAACGTGGTCACGACGTGTTCGGTCGCCTTGCGATCGTCGAAGACGCCGTGGCGATGGAAGGTGTTGAGGTTCATGCGGACCGTGTTCCAGCTCGCGTTCTTGGCGATCGCGATCCAGTGCTCACGGCCCAGGTCCTTGGAGGTCAGCAGCTGGAACGGCACGTCCGGCACGCTGGCGAGTTCGCCGGCGCGGAACGCCTCCAGCTTCTTCACCGCGTCGGGCAGCGCCGCCGCGTCGTGCGTCTTGCCGAGCAACCAGCCGTAGAAGGCGCTGCGCGCGCCGTCCGTCGGCTTCGGGTGCACCATCTTGACGACGTCCGCCAGCGACGGTGCGTTGCCGACCGATGCCGACAGCAGCTGCGCGTCCGAGCACTTCGCCAGCCAACGCTGGACGAGGCGCTTCGGCGCCGTGCCGAGCGACTTCCGGCCGATCTGGCCCGAACGCACGATCTGCACGAAGTTGCGCACCATCTTGCCGTTGTCGCAGACCCGATCGAACACGCGCGCCAGCAACGCGGTGTCGCGGAACGCCAGCACCGCGCACAGCAGCGCTGGCGTGTCCTTCATCAGGCCCTGTTCGCGGGCGAACACGGCCGTCTTGGCGACGAACACCGGATCGGCGCCGAACGCCGCACCGGTCAGCTGCTGCAGCTGCTTCTCGGCGTCGGTGTAGAACGTGTCGCGCAGGCAACCGGTGGCCGCGAACTGCGCGAGCAGCTGCTCGTTGGTCCGCACGTAGGCAGGACCACCGGCCTCGTTGGTGGTCGGGTCCTTGCCGAGCAAGGAGCCGAACAGGCTGCGGAACAGGTTCTTGTTGGCCATGGTGGGAACTCGGTTGGAGTGGGCGGGCGGGTCGGATCAGGCGTCAGGCGGAACGGGCGATGGCGGGCGGCGAACGGTCGACGATCACCGCCAGCAAGGCGGCGAGTTCGGCGAGCAGACGGTCGGTGTCGCGGTGGGCACCGGGCAGCACGAGCGGCGTGCTCGCACCGGTGGCGAGGTCGCGCAGCGCGGCGGTGAAGCAGTGCTGCTCGCGGTCGATGCGCACCTCGACGTCGACCGTCGCGGTCTTGTGCACGGTGACCGTCGTCGTGGTCTCGCCGTCGACGACGAACACGTTCGGGCTGGTTGCGTACGGCTGCAGCACCGGCGCGAGCCGGCCGCCGCGCGCACGGAACGCGACCGCCATCGGGGTGGGTTCGAGCAGGGAAGAACGGATCGTGGTCGTCATCGGGAACTCCGTCGCCGCCGGTCCGGCGTTGCGACGGGCCCGCTAGAGCAGCGGCTGTGCCAGTCGCCGCAGGATTTTGGGGCGCGATCGCTAGTTCGCGCTGGCAATGGGATTGCGGCGAAAGGCTCGCGTTCCACCACGGTCGCCCGGCTCGACCATGGCTAGCGTATCGGCTAAGTCCGTAGCCCAATGGCCAAATCCAAGGGCTACACCGTCGTCAGCTTCCTCGGCGCCCAGCTCGACCGCGGCGGCGCCGACCGTTGGGGCCTCTGGCGACCGAACGTGGCGATGTGCCAGCACGACGACCTGCTCGTCTCGCGCCTCGTGCTGATGACCGACCGCCGCTTCAGCAAGCTCTACGACCAGGTCGTCGAGGACATCGCCCTGGTCTCGCCGGAGACCAAGGTCGAGCGCTGCGACTTCGGCGTGCGCGACCCGTGGGACTTCGAGCAGGTGTTCGACCGCCTCTACGGCATCAGCCAGGAGCTCGCGTTCGATCCGGGCCGCGACGACGTGCTGGTGCACATGGCGACCGGCACGCACGTGGCGCAGATCTGCCTGTTCCTGCTGACCGAGACACGGCACTTCCCGGCGCGGCTGCTGCAGACCGGACCGCCGCCCCCCAACAAGAAGGTCGTGGGCACCTGGCAGATCATCGACCTCGACCTGTCGCGCTTCGATCGCATCGCACAGCGCTTCGCGCAGGAACGGGCCGCCGGGCAGTCGCTGCTGAAGTCGGGCATCCGCACGCAGAGCCGCGCGTTCGAGGACCTGATCACGCGGGTCGAACGCGTGGCGCCGGTGTCGAAGGCTCCGATGCTGCTGATGGGGCCAACCGGGGCCGGCAAGTCGCAGCTGGCGAAACGCATCTACGAGCTCAAGCAGCAGCGCAGCCAGCTGCGCGGGCCGTTCGTCGAGGTCAACTGCGCGACGATCCGCGGCGACGGCGCGCACTCGACGCTGTTCGGCCACAAGCGCGGCGCGTTCACCGGCGCCCTGCAGGACCGGCCCGGCCTGCTGCGTGCGGCCGACGGTGGCCTGCTGTTCCTCGACGAGATCGGCGAACTCGGCCTCGACGAGCAGGCGATGCTGCTGCGCGCGCTCGAGGACAAGCGCTTCCTGCCGCTCGGCAGCGACAAGGACGTGCACAGCGACTTCCAGCTGATCGCCGGCACCAACCGCGAACTCGGCAGCGCCGTGGCCGCCGGCACGTTCCGCGAGGACCTGCTGGCGCGCATCAACCTGTGGACGTTCCGCTTGCCGGGCTTGCGCGATCGCATCGAAGACCTCGAGCCCAACGTCGAGCACGAACTCGAACGCTGGTCGCAGCAGGTCGGCCGGCGTGTGCACTTCTCGGCCGAGGCCAGGCGGCGCTACCTCGACTTCGCGACGTCGGGCGAAGCGGCGTGGCACGGCAACTTCCGCGACCTCAACGGCAGCATCACGCGGCTGTGCACGCTGGCCGAAGGCGGGCGCATCACCGAGACCGACGTCGACGGTGAGATCGCACGCTTGCGCAGCGACTGGCGCCGCGACGAGCCGTTCGCCGCGGCGGGGGACGCCGGCGGCGGCGCGCGCGGGGCCGATGCGGACGACGAACTGCTGCGCTCCGTGCTCGGCGACGAACGGCTCGCTGCGCTCGATCGCTTCGACCGCGTGCAGCTGGCGGAAGTCGTGCGCTGCTGCCGCAGTGCGCGTTCGCTGTCGGCCGCCGGCCGCGAACTGTTCGCGGTCACGCGGCAGAAGCGCGCCACCGCCAACGACGCCGATCGGCTGCGCAAGTACCTCGCGCGCTTCGGCCTCGACCATGCCGCGGTGACCGGCGGGTGATGGGCAAGGCCTCAGCCCGATGGGAGTGCTGGCCAAGGACCCGAACGGCAGGCCAACGTGGCCAGTCGGCTGGCTGCCGACCGATCGTCCGACGGTAGGCCTCGCCGCCGCGTCGTGCCCTTCTCCGAATCCTCCGCCGCCCGCACCGTAGCGCGCGCCCATGCTCCCTCTCGTCGTCGGCCTCGCCGTTCTCGCCGGCCTGATCGGCCTCTGCTGGCTCGTGCCCGAGTCGCGGCTGGTCGCCCGCCAATGGCGTGTTCTGGTTCCGTTCGCGTCGGGTTGGCTCGCGGCCATCGTGCTCGCGGGCGCCGGGGTGCACCTGGCCCTGCTCGGCCACTCGCCGCGGCTGCCGATGCCTCTGATGGCGACCGGCATCCAGCTGTCGCTGCTCGCCATCCTGATCCTGCTGATCGAAGTGTTCGTCGCCGCCTGGGTGACGCCGCTGCTGGCGCGCGTGGCCGCTGGCGAACGCGCCGCCGACCATCTGTGGTCCTGCTTCCGGGCAGCGCCGTCGCAGATGCCGCGCATGTTCGGCGGCTTGCTCGTCGGCCACGCGCTGCCGGTCGTTGGCGTGCTGCTGGTCGCCGGCGGCGTCGCCAACGGCGTGCTCACCGACGGCAACGGCATGGCGCTGTTGGTCGCGTTCGGCGTGATCGTCTGCCCGCTGTGGAGCGTGGTCACCGGCTCGCTGCTGTTCGAACTGCTGGACCGCGACCAGTCGTTCGGCACCGCCCTGCAGAACGCGGTGCGCTTCGGCCGCGAGCAGGGCATCCACTGGTGGCGCCTCGTCATCGCGCAGGCGGTGCTCGCCGGCGCGCTGGTCGTACTTCCGGAGCGCGTGTGGGTGCATGCGATGTGGTTCGGCGGCTACGGCGTCACCAACCACTGGTTCGAGGACGCGCAGAAGCTGCAGGCGATGCCACTGGCCGGCGTGTTCGGTGTGCTGCTGTACATCGCCACGGTGGTGACGGTCGCGACGATCAAGCTGCGCATCGCGCTGGCGCGTCAGGCGGTGCAGGCGAACGCCGCGGCGAGGAGCGTGCGCCCCGCGCCGGCAGGCCCGCGCAGCTCGAGCCTGGCGCTCGACGGCCGACGCTGATCGGAGGCGGTTCGCTGGCCGCCGCCATTCCGGCGTCGGTCTCGGGGTGACGAGCTCGTATCGTGCGCCCCACGATGGAACCGGGAACCCGCTGGTGGTCGGCATGAGCGTGCTGCTCGGCCTGATCGCGTTGGCCGCGACGCTGACCGTCTGGTGGCGCATGCCCGAGTCGCGCGAACTGCTGCGGCGCACGTGCCGTGGATCTTGTTCGCACTGCTCGAACTGGCGCTGACCGTCGCGACGCTGCTGCTCGCGCTGTCGATCAAGCTGCGCATCGCCGCGAGTGTCGTGCGTCGCGATCGTACGTTCGCCGACACGACGAGCTGACGCGCGTCAGTTGCCGAGGCGCAGCCACAGCCCGTCGCTGAGCGCGAAGTCGCCGAACAGCGGGCCCTGCGGATCGAGCACCACATACTGCGCGAAGAACTGCAGGCCGTTGAGCGCCTGGTTCGCCGGCACCGGGAACGGCGTGCGCGCGGTTCCGTTCGGCGTCGTCAGCACCGCCGGCAGGTCGGTCGCCGGCAGGCCGAGCAGCACACGGCAACCGTCGAGGATCGCCAACGACGGCGCCTGCGCGGCGAACAGCACGGCGAGGCTGTTCGGCAGCGCGTTGTCGCAGTCGATGGCGAAGCTGCCGTTGCCGATCGTCGGCAAGCCGAACGCGGCGATGCGCGGCGTGCGGTTGGCGGTGCCGGGGCACTGGCTCGAGCCGTAGTTCTGCGCCAGCGCCCCGTTCGGCGCGCCGAGGTCGAACACCCACAGCTCCTCGCCGAGCACGCCGTCGTCGCCGACGAAGAACAGCTTGTTGCCGACGACGCGCAGGTTGGCGATCGACGCCGCCCCGCCGCCGGCGGTGGCACCCATGCGGCCGAGCTGCAGCGTGCCGGCGGCGGTGCCGTCGGAGATCCACAGTTGCAGGCCGTCGCCGCCGTCGAAGCCGGCGAACGCGACGAGGCCGGTGGTGCCGATCGTGGTCAGCGTGCCCGGCACGACGCCGTGGCCGAAGCCCGGGTTTAGGTCGCGCACGAGGCGCGTTCCGGCGCTGGTGCCATCGCTGAACCACAGTTCGCGGCCGCGCTGGCGATCGTCGGCGAAGAACCAGAGGTTGTTGCCGGCGGGCACCATGTCGGTGATGTCGGCCGACAGCGTGCCGGGCAGGTCGAGCACGGCGCGCGTGCCGGCGACCGTGCCGTCGCTGGTCCACAGGCCCACTTCGAGGCCGCTGACGTAGGCGCGGAACCACAGGCGATTGCTGCCGGCGACGAAGCCGTTCGGGCGCGAGCCGGAGGTGCCGGGGGCGAGATCGGCGAACAGCTGCGTGCCGCCGGGCGTGCCGTCGGTGCGGCACAGTTCGATGCCGACGCCGTTCACGGTCGCGCTGAACCACGCGAAGCCGCCCATCGCCGCGAAGCCGTCGAAGAAGCCCGACGTGCTGCCGACCTGGAAGTCGGCGAGGCGCTGCGTGCCGGCCACGGTGCCGTCGCTGCCCCAGGCTTCGAGGCCGGTGGCGCTGTCGCTGGCGGCGAACACCACGCGGTTGCCGACGGCGGTCAGGCGATCGGGGTTGCTGCCGTTGTTGCCGGCGAACAGGTCGAACTGCTGCGTGCCCGGTTGCGTGCCGTCGGTGACGAACAGCTCGACGCCGCTTTGTCGCGTGGCGGTGAAGAACAGCCGGTTGCCGGCCGGCGTCAGCTTGCGCGGGCCGGAGTTGCCGCCGCCTGCTTCGACGTCGACGCCGAGCTGCGTGCCGCCGACGGTGCCGTTGCTGCGCACGAGCTCGAAGCCGTTGTTCGGCCAGAAGCCGCCGAACCAGAGTGCGTTGTTCCAGATCGTGGTGTCGGTCGGCTGCGAGCTGCCGCCCTGCGGGTTGATGTCGAGCAGCAGGTTGGTGCCGGCCTGCGTGCCATCGCTGAACCACGGCTCGGTGCCGAGGCCCGCGGTGCTGGCGCGGAAGAACAGCCTCTGGCCGAACGGCAGCATCTCGCCGATCGGCGTGTCACCGCGGTTGGCGGCGATGTCGGTAAGGATGCGCGTGCCGAGCGGCGTGCCGTCGCTGACGTGGGGCTCGCCGCCGAACGCCGTCGACGCGGCCTGGTAGAGCACGCGGTTGCCGAACGGCACCAGGTTGCTCGGGTTGCTGCCCGGCGTCGCCGTCGACAGCAGTTCGCTGGTGCCGTTCGCGGTGCCGTCGCTGCGCCACAGCTGCAGCAGCGGGTTGCCCGGCGCGCGGCCGACGAAGGCGAAGGCGCCGAACGCGGCCACCGGCTCGGCGATCGTCGTGAACGGCCCGCGCACGATCGTCGTGCCGGCCACCGTGCCGTCGGTGCGATACAGCTGGAACGAACTGTTCGTGCCGGCGCCGAAGCAGGCGACGTTGCCCTGCACGGCGAAGTTGCTCGCAGCACTGCTGCCGGTGCCGGCGACGCTGTCGACGAGGCGCACGGTGCCGGCCACGGTGCCGTCGCTGATCCACGGTTCGAGGCCGGCCGCGGCGTCGCTGGCCCAGAACAGCACGCGATTGCCGAACGGCGTCAGGCGCTCGACGAACGCGCCGCCGGTGCCGACGGCGATGTCGCGCGCGATGGACGTGCCACCCGGCGTGCCGTCGGTGCTCCACAGCTCGCGGCCGGCGGCGGCGTTCTGCGCGGTGAAGAACAGGCGGTTGCCGGCGACGCACAGGTCGAGCGGCGACAGCGACGAACTGCCGGTGGCGAGTTCGATGGCGATCGCGGTGCCGCCGGCGGTGCCGTTGCTGCGCCACAGTTCGCGACCGCTGGCGCCGTTCGCGGCGGTGAACCACAGCTGGCCGTTCCACACCACGAGGTCGGCGGGCGACGACGAGTTGGGGCCGGTGAACAGGTCGACGACCATCTGCGTGCCCGCCGCCGTGCCGTCGCTGCGCCACAGCTCGCTGCCGTTCGCCGGCGTGGTCGCCGCGAACCACAGCGCACCCTGGAACGCGACCGCCGCGGTGATGTCGGCGCCGACGTCGCTGCCGGGGCCGATGTCGAGCACGAGGCGCGTGCCGCCGGACGTGCCGTCGGTGACCCAGAGTTCGCGGCCGAACCCGTCCTGGCGCGCCACGAAGAACAGCTGGCTGCCGACCGGCGTGATCAGGCTCGGGTCGGAGCCCGCACTGCCCGGGTTGACGTCGCGCAGGCGGAACGTGCCCGGCTCGGTGCCGTCGGTGCGCCACAGTTCGCGCCCGTACTGGTCGGTCGCGGCGAACCAGGCGACGTTGCCCTGCACGACGGCGGGGCCGGGGTTGCTGGCGGTCGACGACGCGGCGGCGGGCGTCAGGTCGCGAACGAGGGTCTGGGCGGGAAGCGCCGCTGCGAGCGCAGCGAGGGCGAACGGAGGAAGGTGGTTTCGGCGCATGACGTGGGGCCCCGGCTGCGGGGCGTGCCGACGTCAGGATCAGGGCTCCGCGTTCGTCACAGGGCGCGAGCGAGGAATCCGCAGGTCGTGGAATCTCCCAGAGAATCCACAGCGACATGCGGATTCCTCGGGTCGCCCAGCGGGAGGTCGAACGTCGCGTTCCTGGCGTCGTTCGTCACGAGCCGTAGCGAAAGCGCCACGGCGTGCCGTCCATCGGCAGTTCCGGCAGGCGCAGCTGGCGCAGCGTCTGGAACCGCGGGCGCAGCTCGTCGAGCGAGTCGCCGCCGAGCTTCAGCAGCAGCGCGTCGGCGAGCACCAGCGCCACCATCGCTTCGGCGATCGGCACCGCGCGCGGCACCTGGCAGTAGTCGCTGCGTTCGTACTTCGTCACCGCCGGCTGGCCGGTGGCGAGGTCGACCGAGGCCTGCGGCGTGAGCGTCGTCGCGATCGGCTTGATCGCCGCGCGCACGACCAGAGGTGCGCCGTTGCTGATGCCGCCTTCGACACCGCCGGCGCGGTTCGTCGTGCGCACGAGGCGATCGCCGTCGAGCTGCAGCGCGTCGTGCGCGCGCGTGCCCGGCCGCTCGGTGATCGCGAAGCCGCAGCCGATCTCGACGCCCTTCACTGCGTGGATGCTCATCAGCGCCGCTGCGAGGCGAGCATCGAGGCGATGGTCGAGCTGCACGTAGCTGCCGAGCCCGGGCGGAACGTGCAACGCCGCGACTTCGACGATGCCGCCCAGCGTGTCGCGCGCGGCGATCGTGGCGGCGATCGCGTCGTGCATGCGCGCGGCGACGGCTTCGTCGTGGCAGCGCACGTCGTTGATCTCGGCGGCGGCGAAGCGCTGCACGAACGTGTCGGGGTCGACCGCAGGATCCTCGTTCGGGAGCGCGACCTCGCCGATGCGCGTCACGTAGCCGCCGATGACGATGCCGAACTCGGCGAGCAGCGCGCGGCAGCAGGCGCCGAGTGCCACGCGCATCGCCGTCTCGCGCGCCGACGCGCGTTCGAGCGACAGCCGCAGGTCGCGGTAGCCGTACTTCACCGCACCGGTCAGGTCGGCGTGGCCAGGCCGCGGCACCGTCATCGGCGCCACGTCCTTGCTCGCCCAGTTGGCGTGGTCGCGGTTGTCGATCGACAGGGCGATCGGACCGCCGGTCGTGCGCCCGGCCATCACGCCGGCGGTGATGCGCGCGTGGTCGCGTTCGATCTTCATGCGGCCGCCGGCGCCGAAGCCGTGCTGTCGGCGGGCCAGGTCGCGCGCGATCGTCGCTTCGTCGAGCGGCACGCCCGCCGGCATGCCATCGAGGATCCCGGTCAGGCTCGGCCCGTGGGATTCGCCGGCGGTCAGGAAGCGGAGTCGCGTCGGGGCCATCGCCGCGCAGTCTAGGCGCCCGTTGGCACCGGCTCGACGGCGAGGTGGCGCCTGGGCCTGCCATGTTGTTTCGCGAACGGAACTGCAGCGCGTCCCGCAGCTGCCCCGCCGACCCCGCCTGCTCGCGGCATGATGGTTGCGGCCCGCGAGTGCCCTCCCGCCACTGTTTGCAGCGCACGATCGGCGCGTTCCGACCACTCCCTCACGCCGTTGCATGTTGCGTTGCCCGGCCTCCGAGCTCTGACAGCCCGTCCTTTTCGCTCGTCCTCCGTCCGTCGCCTCGCGTCCCTCGGGCCAGTCCCACCCGACCCTCTGATCAGGAAGAACATGACCCAGATCCCTCATCCGTGGCGTTTCGGGCAGCTCGCTGCCGCCACCCTCGGCTTCTCCGTGGCGCTCGCGGCGCAGTGCCAGCTGGCTGTGCAGCCAGGCGAACCCACCTCGGGGCCGCAGGGCTTCGTCAGCGCACTGGCGCTCGACGCCCAGGGCCAACCGGTCGTCGGCGGGGACTTCCTCGTCGCCGACGGCAGCTTGTGCCAACGCATCGCGCGTTGGAACGGCTCCTCCTGGCAGCCGCTCGGCAGCGGCGTCGACGCCAACGTCGGCGCCATCGCCAGGTTGCCGAACGGCGACCTCGTCGCCGGCGGTTCGTTCGCCATCGCCGGTGGCCAGCCTGCCGCCGCCGTCGCGCGTTGGAACGGCACCGCCTGGTCGCCGATGGGCGCTGGCCTGCCCGGCCGCGTCACCGCGCTGGAGGTCGCCGGCAACGGCGACGTGTGGGCCGGCATCAGCGTGCAGGACATCGCGTCGGTGCATCGCTTCGACGGCGCCGTGTGGCAGCAGGTGGGAACCGATTTCTCGGCGGGCCTGATCCAGGACCTCGCCGAGCTGCCGAACGGCGATTGGGTGGCCGGTGGCCTGATCGGCACCGCCGGCGGCCAGCAGGCGTTCGGCCTCGCGCGTTGGAACGGCGCCACGTGGCAGCCCACCAGTGGCCTGGCCAACTTCACGCGCGTCGACTCGATCGCCGTGCGCGCGAACGGCGACATCTTCGTCGGTGGCGCGCTCCGCGTCGGCGCGGCGTTCGGCTCGGTCGCCACGATCGACGCTGCCGGCACGCAGATCGTGCCGTCGCCGCTCGGCGCCAGTGCAGCCGAGGTCGGGCTGCTGCCGAACGGTGATGTCGTCGCCGGCACGTTCCTGCCGGACGGTCCGAGCAGTTCGCAGGTGACGATCGCCCGTTGGGACGGCACCACCTGGACGCCGCTGTCGGTGCAGCAGCCGCTGCCGCAAGCGCCGGCGTTCTCCTTCCCGACGCCGAGCCGCGTCATGCAGCTGGAGGTTGACGCCGGTGGCCGCGTGGTCGTCAACGACAACTTCCGCATCCGTCGGCTCGAAGCCGGCAGCTGGTCGTTGCTCGCTGCCCCGCAGCCGCCGCAGATCAACGCGATGACGGCGTTGGCCAGCGGCGATCTCGTCGTCGGTGGCCTGTTCTCCTCGCTCGGCGGTGTGCCCACCGCGAACGTCGCGCGCTGGAACGGCTCCGCGTGGTTGCCGCTCGGTCTCGGCGTCGATGGACCGGTGCAGGCGATCGCGTCGGCCCCCAACGGCGACCTGATCGTCGGCGGCAACTTCACGCAGGCCGGAGGTGGTGCCGCCAACAAGGTCGCGCGCTTCGACGGCACGTTCTGGACGACGCTCGGCGCAGGCCTGCCGAACGCACCGATCGGCCTCGCCGTCGGCGGCGACGGCTCGGTGTTCGCGATCGGCGGTGGCCTCGGTGCATCGATGTCGCGCTTCGACGGGCAGACCTGGTCGCCGTTGTCGCTCGGTGGCTTGCTCGGCTCGCCGCAGCGGCTCGCGGTCGGCACCGACGGCAACGTGCTCGTCGCCGGCCAGTTCGGTGGCGCGCCGAGTTCCGTCTCTCTGCTGCGCTGGAACGGCACTGCGCTGGCACCGGTGCCGAACGCGCCGGTCGGCTTCGCGCGCGGCGTCGCGGTCGACGCCGACGGCAGCGTCATCCTGGTCGGCACCTTCCTCGGGAACAACAACAACGTCGTCCGGATCTCGGCGACGGGTGCGACGCCGGTCGGCAGTCCGAGTCTGTCGGGCAATGTCACCGACGTCGCGATCCTCGCCGACGGCGATCTCGTGGTCACCGGCCAGAACCTGGCGCTCGCTGGCGTGGCGATCGGACCGTTCGTCCGCTTCGACGGCACGTCGTGGGCGCCGCTCGACCTCGCTCTGCAGAACAACGCCCTCGCCGGGCAGTTGATCGATCTCGCCACCACCGGCCGCGGCGAACTGTTCCTCGCCGGTCCGTTCGGCCAGCTCGGCAACGTCGTCTCCGCCGGCCTCGCGCGCGCGGTTTCGCCGTGCCCGGCGGCCGCGACGCCGATCGGCGCAGAATCGTCCGTGGGTGGGCGGCACGTTCCGCGCGCGCCTGCAGACGCTGCCGGCCAACGCGCTGGCGCTGCACGTGGTCGGCTTCCAGCCGTTCGCGGCATTGCTGCCGCTGGGTGCGCCGGGCTGCTCGCTGCTGGTCGATCCGGTCGCGATCGCCCTCGTCGCGCCGAACGCCGGCGTCGGCCAGGTCGAGCTCGCGGTGCCGCCGTCGGTGAGTGCGGTCGGCTTGTCGCTGCGTTCGCAGGGCATCGGCGCCGAGCTCGATGCGCAGGGCAACCTGGTGCGCACGACCAGCAGCAATGCGCTGCTCCTCGTCGTCGGCGCGCTGTA
>JBILEY010000057.1:0-18734 GCA_044351865.1 Planctomycetota bacterium
GGCGGCAATCGCGGGCGAGCAGCGAACGGCAGGCGCGCACGTTGTGCGCGACCGCTGCCAGGTCGACGTCGACCCAGGCCGGCGCCGCCAGCGCCGGATGCGTCTCGAGAGGAATGCGCAGCATGCTCTACCGCCGCGGCGGAGCGTAGCGAGCCCGAGGCGACAGCGCTCGCGCCTCGTCGCGGCGATTTCGCCGGTGGCGACGGCGGGAAGTGCCGGTGCCGCGGGTCGGTGGCGCAACGGCAGGCCGGGTGCGGAAAAGAGCGTGTGTGGTTCCGGCGCGATCGCCGCTGTCGACCCTGCCGGCCGCGACCACCTGGTCCGCGGCCGCCCATTTCCCCCGGTTACCCATGCGCACAGCCCTGCTCTGGACCCTTCCTGCCCTGCTCGCCGCCCTGCCGGCGCAGGAGCCTTCGAGCCGCCCCGCCGCCGAGCAACCGCCGGTCGCGGCGATCGCCGACACCCCGGACGACGAAGCCGATCTCACCGCGCGGGCGTTGGCGGCCCGCGACCGCCTCGCCGACCAGCGCCAACCCCGCGTGCTGTTCGACCAGCCCGAACCCGGTGGCCCGCTGTGGGCCAGCGGCACCAGCTGGAAGGCGGGCTTCGACAGCACCGGCACCACGTTCGTGCCGTTCTTCGGCAGCGACGCGCCGCGGAACTTCCCGCTGCGCCTCGAGCTGGCGTCGGTGCAGGTCGGCGGCGAAACGCTGCCGCTGGTGCCGGGCACCCCGCGCGTCGAGGACGGCGTCGTGCGCACCGAGCGCGGCAGCCTGACCGAGTGCATGCAGACCGGGCTCGAACGGCTCGAGCACTCGTTCGTCTTCCGCACGCTGCCGAACCGCGGCGCGATCGCGCTCGACCTCGCGTACTCGACCGAGCTGCGGCCATCGACGATCGAGGACGGCGTGCGCTTCGCCTGCGAACACGGCCACGTCGACTACACGCACGCGGTCGCCGTCGACGCCAACGGCAAGCGCCTGCCGCTGCCGATCACCTGGACCGACTCCGGCCTGCACATGGAGATCCCGGCGTCGTTCGTCGCCGACGCGGCGCTGCCGCTGGTGCTCGATCCGTTCCTGAACGCGTGGTTCCTGCTCGCCTCGGGGATCTCGCAGGTGCAGCGCGATTCGGACGTGGCGTCGTTCCAGGCGCTCGGCGGCCGCACGCTGCTGGTCTGGCGGCGCCAGTTCAGCGCCTCCGACGGCGACTGCTATGGCCTGATGTTCGACGGCAACCTCGGCCTCGTGCAGACCGACTTCCTGATCGACAACTCGCTCGACGACTGGCTGAAGGTCTCGTGCGCGGCGAACAACTACGCGCAGAACTTCCTCGTCGTCAGCGAGATCCGCACCACGCTGCTGTGGTGGATCGGCGGCCGCACGATCGCGGCCAATGGTGCCGTCGGCAACTTGATCACGATCGAACGCGAGTTCGTCGTCGGCACGCCGGGCAACAACCTGCAGCCCGACGTCGGCAGCGACCCGTACTTCGGCGTCGGCCGCTACACCGTCGTGTTCCAGAAGACCGGCGTCGGCTTCGCCGACATCTACATGAAGCAGCTGTCGACCAACGGCGGCCTGGTGACGACGAACGCGATCGCACTGTCGACCGACTCGGCGTTCGAGCAGCGGCCGTCGATCTCGAAGTCGTGCGGCCAGGCGACCGGCGACCAGCGCTGGCTCGTCTGCTGGCAGCGCACGTGGGTCGGCGCGCCGTTCGACCAGGAGATCTGGGGCCGCTACGTCGGCTGGAACGGCGTCCTGCCGACCGGCCAGTTCTCGGTCGCCGTCACGCCGGCGGAAGAGACGGCGCCGAGCCCAGGCGCGCCGATCGACGTGCCCGGTGGCCAGCGGCTGTGGCCGGTCGCCTTCGAGACGGCGACATCGCTCGGCCAGCCGCGCGAGATCCTGCTGCGCCTGCTGAACAACCTCGGCAGCACGGTCGCCACGACGACGGTCAACATCAGCGCGCCCGGCGTCGACGACCGCGACCCCGAATGCGACAGCGACGGCACGCGCATGCTGGTCGGCTACACCGGCCAGAGCCTCGCCGGCCAGCCGACGGAGCAGGTGGCGCTGCTGGCGTTCCTGCCGGCGACGGGCACGTTCCGCTACGACCAGCAGCCGATCGGCCTGCAGACGTCGGGCTCGGACGCGAAGTCGCAGGTCAGCGTCGTCGCCGACTTCAGCGGCGGCGGCCTGGCGTCGCCGCGCTACTTCGTGTCGTTCACCAACGAGACGTCGAACACGTTCCACCTGGTGAACTTCGGCGGCTGGGCCGGCGGCGCCAACTTCTACACCTACCGCGGGCTGAACTGCGGCGGCCTCGGCATCACCGCGACGGGCTCGTCGGCGATCGGCCAGACGACGACGATCACCGTGGCGAACGGCCCGCTGTCGGCGACGGTCATCGGCACGCCGGGCTTCGTCCCGCTGAACGCGCTCGGCTGCAACTGCGTGCTGGGCGTCGACAACTCCTTCACCGGCCCGAATCCGCTGGTGTGGACGATCCCGAACAACCCGGCCTTCGTCGGCCTGCAGTTCTCGATCGCCGGCTTGAGCGTCCAGACCAGCCAGTGCCTGAACCTGTTCGACGTCAGCGACACGATCGACTTCTCGATCCGCTGAACGAACGCGACGTCGCCGACGCGCACGCAGCGCCGGCGACGCGATCCTCGCCGGGCGGCCCATGTGGCCGCCCGGCGTCGTTTCCGGGGAGCGGCCACGGCGCACGGGCATTCCGCAGCGCTCCCTCACCGGCGACGTTGGCGACCGTAGAGCGCGCAGCTACCGTCCCCAACGAGGCCCATGATGCTCTGTTCCCCGCTGACGCTCGCGCTCGCGAGCGCCGTCCTGTTCGCCCCCGCCACCGCGCAAACGCCGATGCCCGCCCCCACCCCGCAGTCCCCCGCCAGCGACGACCCGTTCCTGTGGCTCGAGGACGTCGGCGGTGACAAGGCGCTGCAGTGGGTGCGCGAGCGCAACGCCGACAGCCAGAAGGTGCTGGCCGGCGACGCTCGCTTCGCCCCGCTGCAGCAGCGCATCCTGTCGATCCTCGACAGCGACGCGCGCATTCCCTACGTCGGCAAGCACGGCGACCACTACTACAACCTGTGGCAGGACGCGAAGAACCCGCGCGGCCTGTGGCGGCGCACGACGCTCGCCGAGTACCGGAAGGAACAACCGGCGTGGGACGTGGTGCTCGACCTCGACGCGCTCGGCAAGCAGGAGAACGAGAACTGGGTGTGGAAGGGCGCGTCGTGGCTCTTGCCCGACCGCCAGCGCGTGCTGCTGTCGCTGTCGCGCGGCGGTGCCGACGCCGTCGTCGTGCGCGAGTTCGACATGGCGACGCGCACGTTCGTCACCGACGGCTTCGTGCTGCCGGAGGCGAAGAGCAACGTCGGCTGGAAGGACAAGGACACGATCTACGTCGGCACCGACTTCGGCGACGGCTCGATGACCAGCTCGGGCTATCCGCGCCTCGTCAAGCTGTGGAAGCGCGGCACGCCGCTGAAGGACGCCAAGCAGGTCGCCGAGGGCAAGGTCGAGGACGTCTACGTCACCGGCTACCGCGACCAGACGGTGGGCTTCGAGCGCGACTTCGTGCTGCGCGCGCCGACGTTCTTCACCAACGAACTGTTCCTGCTGCGGGATGGCCAGCCGGTCCGGATCGAGAAGCCCGACAGCGCCAGCGCTGGCGTGCACCGCGAGTGGCTGCTGATCGAACTGCGCGACGACTGGCAGGTCGGTGGCACGACGTGGCCCGCGGGCTCGCTGCTGGCCTGCAAGCTCGACGCGTTCCTCGCCGGCGAACGCACGTTCGACGCGCTGTTCACGCCGGGCGAACGAACGTCGCTGGCCGGCTACTCGCCGACGCGGAACCACATCCTGCTGAACGTGCTCGACTCGGTGAAGAACCGCGTCTACGTGCTGACGCACGGCAGGGATGGCTGGAAGCGCGAGCCGCTGCCGGGCCTGCCGGAGTTCGGCACGATCAGCGCGTCGGCGGTCGACGACGAGACCAGCGACGACTACTTCCTGACGATCACCGACTACGTGACGCCGACCAGCCTGTGGCTCGGCGCGATCGGCAAGGGTGCCCCGAAGCAGCTGAAGAGCCTGCCGGCGCTGTTCGACGCAACCGGCCTCGAGGTGGCGCAGCACGAGGCGAAGTCGGCCGACGGCACGCTGGTCCCGTACTTCCTGGTGATGAAGAAGGACGCCAAGCGCGACGGCAACAACCCGACGCTGCTCTACGGCTACGGCGGCTTCGAGGTGTCGATGACGCCGGGCTACAGCGCCACGGTCGGCGCCTCGTGGCTCGAGCGCGGCGGCGTGTTCGTGGTCGCGAACATCCGCGGCGGCGGCGAGTTCGGCCCGCGCTGGCACCAGGCGGCGCTGAAGCAGAACCGCAACAAGTGCTACGAGGACTTCGCCGCGGTCGCGCGCGACCTGATCGCCAAGAAGATCACGAGCCCCCAGCACCTCGGCATCCAGGGCGGCAGCAACGGCGGCCTCTTGATGGGCAACATGACGGTGATGTACCCGGACCTGTTCGCCGCGGTCGTCTGCCAGGTGCCGCTGCTCGACATGCTGCGCTTCCACAAGCTGCTGGCCGGCGCCTCGTGGATGGGTGAGTACGGCAATCCCGACGAAGCGAAGGAGGCGGTCTGGCTGCGCCGCTACTCGCCGTACCACAACGTGCAGAAGGGCACGAAGTATCCGAAGGTGCTGTTCACCACGTCGACGCGCGACGACCGCGTCCACCCCGGCCACGCGCGCAAGATGATGGCGCGCATGCAGGAGCAGGGGCACGAGGTGCTCTACTACGAGAACATCGAAGGCGGCCACGGCGGTGCTGCGGACAACAAGCAGGCGGCGTTCATGAGTGCGCTCGCCTACACGTTCTTGTGGCGCACGCTGCAGTGAACACGGGCCAGGAACGGACGCGGCACCCGCGCTAGAACGTGCCGATCGTCACCGCCAGCGCGTTGCTGGCGGTGAAGGCGGCGATCGTGCCGTTCGCCGCCAGTTCGACCGGCACCAGCTGCTGGTGCAAGACCTGGCCGAGCAGCGACGGCGCGACCGGCAGCACCAGCTGCGTCGTCACGCTGCCCGCCGTCGGCAGCTGCACATCGAGCACGTCGGGGGTGACCAGCAGCGCACAGCCCGGCTGCCCCTGCAGCAGGATCGTCGACAGCGGCACGTTGGCCGTGCCGAGGCCGTAGACGCCGACGACGAAGCCGACCGGCGGCATGCCGGTGCCGACCGCGGTGAACGTCGTGCCGAGCCACGGCAGCGTGCGGGCGGCCAGCACGTTGGCCCCACCCGCACCGACGCAACCCGCACCCGTCGGCACCGCCAGCGCCGGGCAGGTCGGCGCCAGCAGCGCCACGTTCGACGAGACGAGCGCGCCGGCGGTGCGGAACGTGCCCGCGACCGCCACGGTGCCGTCCGGCAGCTGCGCGAGCGCCGCGCCGAAGCCCGCACCGGTGGCGCCGAGTCCAGCGCCGAGCGCCGACCAAGAGCTGCCGTTCCACCGCGCGATGCGCCGCGCGGGCTGGCCACCGGCGGTGTCGAAGTTGCCGGCGACGAGCAGTTGGCCGTCGGGCAGCGGCAGCAGCGCGTTCACGGTCGAACCGACGCCGCTGCCGAGGGGGCTCCACGTGCTGCCGTTCCAGCGCGCGATGCAGTTGGCGGGCACGCCACCGGCTTGCAGGAAGGCGCCGCCGGCGACCAGCTGGCCGTTGGGCAACACCGCCAGGGCTTGCACCGACTGCACGCCCGCACCGAGCGGCGACCAGCTGCTGCCGTTCCAGCGGGCGATGCCGTTCGCCGGCACACCGCCGGCGACGGTGAACGATCCGGCGGCGACCAGGTCGCCGTTCGGCAGCACGCACAGCGCATCGGCCGACAGCAGGAAGAAGGTGCCGGTCAGGCCACTGCCGAGCGGCGACCACGACGTGCCGTTCCAGCGCGCCACCAGGTTGCACGGCACGCCGCCCGCCATCGTGAACGAACCCGCGGCGATCAGGTCGCCGTTCGGCATCACCACGAGAGCGCGGACGACGTTGTTGGTGCCGCTGCCGAGCGCCGACCAGCCGACGCCATCCCAACGCGCGAGGTTGCTGGCCGGCACGCCACCCGCCGACGTGAACTGGCCGCCGGCGACGAGGTCGCCGTTCGGCAGCACCGCCAATGCGTAGACGATGCTGTTGAGGGTGCCGTTGCTCAGGCCCGAGCCGAGCGGCAGCCACTGGCCGCCACTGCGCTGCGCGATGCGGTTGGTCGGCAGCCCCCCCGCCTTGGTGAAAGCACCACCGGCGACGAGATCGCCGTTCGGCAGCGCAGCGACGGCATAGGCGCCGAAGTCGAGGCCCACGGACAGCGGCTCCCAGGCGGCGCCATCGAAGCGTTGCGCATAGGTGGAAGCACTCGGCGCGCCGACCACGAGACCACTGGCGACGATCGTGCCGCTCTGCAGCACGGTCAGCGTGAACACGAAGCCGCTGCCGCTGCCAACCTGCGACCAGCTGGTGCCATTCCACCGAAGGACATGGTCCGCACCGCCGACCAGCAGCGCGCCCGACGGTTCGAACGCCAGCGCACCAACGGTCGCGAACACGCCCGAACCGATCGACACCCACGCGTTGCCGTTCCACTCCGCCACGGCATTGCCGGCGAAGCCGCCCGCGGGAACCGTCTGGAACCAGCCGCCGGCGACGATCCGACCACCGGGCCCCACCGCCAGCGCCCCGATCGATCCTCCGCTCGACGGTCCGCCGAGGCCGCTGCCCAACGCCGACCACGCGACACCGTCCCATCGCGCAACATCCTCGGCGGCAACACCCCCGATGGTGCTGAACTGGCCGCCGACCAGCAGGTGGCCGTTGCCATCGACCGCGAGGGCACTGACGTAGGGAAAGAAGGTGCCGCTGAGGTCGCCGAAGGCCGACCAGTTGGAGCCGTTCCAGCGGGCGAGCCGAGCGGCCGGCACCCCGCCTGCGCTGGCGAACTCCCCGCCGGCGACGAGGTCGCCGTTCGGCAGCACGGCCAGGGCGAAGACCCGCGCATCGCATCCTGCGCCGAGCGGCGACCACGCGCTGCCGTTCCAACGGGCGATGCGGTTGGCGGGCAAGCCGCCAGCGTTCTGGAACGCGCCAGCGGCGATCAGATCGCCGTTCGGCATCGCGACGAGGGCGTAGACAGAGCCATCCAGACCGCTGCCGAACGTCGACCAGGTGCGCAGCGCCGGCTCATAGGCAACGAGGTGCGAGGCGACGACGTCGCCGGCAAGCCGGAAGTCACCACCCAGCACGACCTGCGGCGGCAGCGGACCAGGGCCATCCGGGTCCCATTGCAGGCTAGAGAAGACGGTGGCATCGGGGCCCGGCACGCCGCCGGTGCTCTGCCATGTGGTGGTGCACTGAGCCCGCGCAAGGGACGCGAGGGCGAAGCAAAGCGACGAAACGACGAGCAGCAAGCGCGTGGGGAGAAGGCTCACGCCACCAAGGTAGCAAGGTGCGGACCGCGCGGGTGCGGGGCGCTGACGCTGGGCCCGCGACGCGGGGGCGGTCGGCGCCGCGGCGACAGCTCGTCAGGCCGCGGGAACGACTGGCGCGACGCGGTCCAGTCCCACGCACCGCCGCCTGGGACCGTTGCAGCGGACCTTGCACTGTCGCGGCGCACCGAGCCCGGCATACTGCCGCTCCCCATGCCTCGCTCTCGCTTCGTCGGGAACGCCACCAAAGCGCCCGCACTTCTCGCCCTCGCCGCGCTCACCGTTCCCCTCGCCGCGCAGACTGCCGCGCAAGCGGCACTGCAGGTCAACGCCACCGCGACCACGAGCCCGCCGTCGCTGCAGTTCGCGTGGCCGGCCGATGCGACGGCGACCAACCACACAGTGGTCCGCCGCGTCAGTGGCACGACGATCTGGGGTCCGGTGACGGTGATCCCGGGCGGCGGCGCCGCGACGTCGTGGACCGACAGCACCGTCGTGCCGGGCACACGCTACGAGTACTGGTTCAGCAAGGTGGCCCCGGTCGCCGGCCGCGGCCTCGTAACCGCCGCGGTGAACGGCACGCCGATCGAAGACCGCGGCAAGCTCGTGCTGCTGGTCGACACCACGATGGCGACGCCGCTCGGCTATCGCCTCGATCGCCTGATCGCGGACCTGACCGGCGACGGCTGGACCGTGCTGCGCCACGACGTGCCGCGCACCGGCACCGCCGTCAGCGTTCGCGCCGTCGTGCTCGCCGACCATGCCGCGAACCCCGGCCAGGTGAAGGCCGTGTTCGTGCTCGGCCACGTGCCAGTCCCCTACAGCGGCTCGATCGCACCCGACGGCCACGGCGACCACAACGGCGCCTGGCCGGCCGACGTCTACTACGGCGAACTGAACGGCTCGTGGACCGACACCACGGTCAACAACGTCAGCGCCTCGCGCCCCGAGAACCGGAACGTTCCCGGCGACGGCAAATTCGACCAGAGCGTGATCCCGAGCGACGTCGACCTGCAGGTCGGCCGCGTCGACTTCGCCAACATGCCGGCGTTCGCGGCGAGCGAGCTGCAGCTGCTGCAGGCGTATCTCGACAAGGACCACGACTACCGCCACAAGGTCTTCGCGGTCGGCCAGCAGGCGGTGATCGACGACAACTTCGGTTACTTCAGCGGCGAAGCGTTCGCGGCCTCGGGCTGGCGCAACTTCAGCGCACTGGTCGGCACCGCGAACGTGATCGCCGCCGACTACTTCACGACGCTGAACACGCCGAGCGGCCCCGGCTACGTGTGGTCGTACGGCTGCGGCGGTGGCAGCTACCAGAGTGCGGGCGGCATCGGCAGCACAAGCGACTTCACGCTGAGCCAGAACCGCAGCGTGTTCACCATGCTGTTCGGCAGCTACTTCGGCGACTGGGACAGCACGAACAACTTCCTGCGCGCACCGCTGTGCCAGGGCTGGACGCTGACCAGTGCGTGGGCCGGGCGGCCGCACTGGTCGTTCCATCCGATGGGCATGGGCGAGACCGTCGGCTTCGCGGCGAAGCTGAGCCAGAACGACACCAGCGCCGGCGGCCTGTTCACGCGCTACGTGCACCTCGGCCTGATGGGCGATCCGACGCTGCGCCAGCACGTGATCGCGCCGCCGAGCGGCGTCGCCGTCGCCGACGTGTGGCCGCAGGCGAACGTGTCGTGGACGCCATCGAGCGACGCCGTCGCCGGCTACCACGTCTATCGCAGTCCTTCGCCGATCGGACCGTTCACGCGGCTGACGACGGCGCCGGTCGCGGGCACGCAATGGACCGATGCGAGCCCCGTGCTCGGAACCGCGACCTACCTCGTGCGCGCGCTGAAGCTCGAGACGACGCCGACCGGCACCTACTGGAACCTCAGCCAAGGCGCGTTCGCGACCGTGTCGCTGCCGACGGCGCCGGCGTCGCATACGGCCTTCGGCAGTGGCTGCTACACGATCAGCGACTCGCTCTACGCGGCGTATGCGAGTGCGGCCGCGGCCGACACCGCGCTGTCGGGCCAGATGCTCGTGCTCACACCGAGCGGCGGCAGCTACGCGGCGTCCTGGACCAGCGCGAACTTCGTGCTGCCGTCGGCGAACGCCACCGTGCTGTCGCTCGGCAACGACAGCCAGGTCGCGGTGCCGCTGCCGAGTGCGTTCGCGTATCCGGGCGGCACCACGTCGGCGCTGCACGTGCACGAGAACGGCATCGTCGCGATGGCGCCGCTGCTGCTGGCGCAGCCGAGCGTGCCGTCGACCAGCGAACTGCTCGATGCCAACGCCGCGGCGTTCTGGAGCTGGCACGACTTCGACAGCAGCGAGCCGGGCTCGGGTGCGATCACGACCGAGCAGGTCGGCGGCACCGTCGTGGTGACGTGGCTCGACGTCGAGAGTGCGCCGGCGGCGGCCAGCAACCCGACGCGCGTGCAGTTCCAGTTCGAACTCGCGAGCGGCGTCGTGCGCATCGTGTTCGCGGCGATCAGCCCTTCGGCGACCGGCGCTCTCTACGGTGCCTGGTCGCCGGCCGGCGCGTCGGTCGACGCCGGTTCGACGGACTTCGCCACCGCCCTGCCGCTGCTGGTCGCGAACGGCAATGCCGAGCCGCTGGCGCTGTCGGCCGCGCCGGCGCCGCAGTCGACGGCGACGCAGGGCACGCTGGTGACGTGGACCGTCGACGCGATCCCGGAGTACGCGCCCGGGGCGGGCATCAAGGTCGGTGCGCTGGTCGTCAGCTTCACGCCGAACCCGGCCGGCACGCCGCTCGGGTTCCTCGGCATGCCGGACTGCACACTGTGGCTCGGCTCGCTCGACCTGGTGCTGCCGTTCGCCGGCCCGAGCCGCAGCCAGACGGTGGCGCTGGCGATTCCGGCGGGCCTGCCGAACGCGAGCCAGTTCTTCACGCAGGCGGTGGCGCTGGTGGCGCCTGGCTCACTGCCGAACGGCGGCAATGCGTTCGGAGCGACGGCGAGCAACGGCGTACGCAGCTACGTCAGTCCCTACTGAAGAGCGCGACGATGTCTGACGTCGGCCGGCGTCCCGTTCCCGGGCTGGGAACGGGCGCGGCGCATCCCTCCAGCAGGAAGGGAAGATGGCGGAGAGGGGGGGATTCGAACCCCCGATGGGTTGCCCCACTCCGGTTTTCGAAACCGGTACAATCAGCCACTCTGCCACCTCTCCGCGAGGTTTCGCCGCGCGTTCGCGGGGCGCCGATTGAGGGCCGGCATCTTGCCGAGGCCGCGCCAGCTTTTCAAGGGCGGGGCACCAGCCAAGTTGCGGCGGGCGCATCGGCGTCCGGGTGCTGGCGCAAGGAGCCGCGAACGTTCAGCCGCCGCGCTTCTGCCGGAAGAAGGCGCGCAGCAGCTCGGCGCTCGCCGCCGCCTCGACGCCGGCGACGACGGTGCAGCGGTGGTTCAGCCGCGCGTCCTCGAGCACGTTCGCCAGCGAACGCACGGCGCCGAACTTGGGGTCGCTGGCGCCGAACACGACGCGGTCGACGCGCGCGTGCAGGATCGCGCCGGCGCACAAGAAGCACGGCTCGAGGCTGCAGTACAGCGTGGCGTTGGCGAGCCGCTTGTTGCCGACGTGCACCAGCGCCTGCTGCAGCGCCAGCATCTCGGCGTGCGCCAGCGGCGAGCGCAGCTCCTCGACGCGGTTGCGCCCCTCGCCCACCACCACACCGTCGACGACGACGACGGCGCCGACCGGCACTTCGTCGGCGGCGGCCGCCGCCTGCGCCAGCTCGAGGCAACGGCGCAGCCAGCGGGCGTCTTCGCTTGTGGGTGCTTCCGGGCTCATCTATGGTCCGGCACTCTTCCGACCCCGGGACCCGTGAGCAAGCGCGACTTCCTTTCGACGGCCGATCTCACCCGAGCCGAACTCGACGACCTCCTCGACCTCGCCGCGCGCGTGAAGGGCAAACGCCCGGGTCAGGTGCTCGCCGGCAAGACGCTCGGGCTCCTGTTCTTCCAGCCGAGCCTGCGCACGCGCGTGTCGTTCGAGGTCGGCATGGTCCAGCTCGGCGGCCACTGCATCAACCTGAGCGCCGACGACCTCTACGAGCTCGAACCGGCCGAACAGGCGGTGATGGACGGCGAGGCCGAAGAGCACGTCAAGGACGCCGCGCGCACGCTGTCGCGCTACGTCGACGCGCTCGGCATCCGCTCGGCGTCGCGCACCGGGACCTGGGAACACGACCGCCAGGAACTGCTGGTCCGCAGCTACGCGAAGTACTCGTCGGTGCCGGTGATCAACCTGGAGACGTGCTTCAACCACCCGTGCCAGGCGCTCGCCGACGTGCTGACGATGCGCGAGAACCTGGTGTCGCTGCGCGGCCGCAAGCTGACGCTGCTGTGGTGCAACCACCCGGAGCCGAAGTCGCTCGGGCCGACGCACTCGATGCTGCAGGTCGCCGCGCTGTCGGGCATGCAGATCACGCTCGCCCACCCGCTCGGCTTCGAAGTCGACCAGCAGGTTCTGGACAAGAGCCGCCAGGTCGCCGCCGACGCCGGCGGTTCGCTGCAGGTCGTCAACGACGTGCACACGGCGGCGCGCGGCGCCGAGGTGCTCTACGCCCGTTCGTGGGGCTCGATCAAGCACTGGCACGACCCGGAGCGCGAAGCGATCGTCAAGCGGTCGCTGACCGAGTGGCGCGTCGACGAAGCGCTGATGGCGCAGACCAAGAACGCGCTGCTGATGCACCCGCTGCCGGTGCGTCGCAACGTCGCTGCCACCGACGCCGTGCTCGACGGCAAGCAGTCGCTGATCTACGAGCAGGCGGCGAACCGCGCGCACGTGCAGAAGGCGCTGCTGATGCACCTGCTGAAGTGAGGCGCCGGGGCGACCGCGCGCCGGCTCGGGGAGCCCCCAGCACCCCGCCCCTTCGCCGAACCGCAGGTCGGGCCGACGAATATTCTGGCTCCGCCAAGGCCATACAAAAGTTGTCAGCGTTCCTTGAGGCACCTAGCATGCGCGGCTCAGCCTTGGACATCTTCCAGAAGTGCGAAGGATTCACGCGAGCCCGCGAGCTGCAAGCGCTGGGCGTCTACCCCTACTTCATCCCGCTCCACGGCAGTGAAGGCACAGAGGTCGAGATCGCCGGCAAGCGGCTGATCATGATCGGCAGCAACAACTACCTCGGGTTGACCCACCACCCGAAGGTGCGCGAGGCCGCGCAACAGGCGATCCGCCAGTACGGGACCTCGTGCTCCGGCTCGCGCTTCCTGAACGGCACGCTGGAGCTGCACGAGGAGCTGGAACGGCGCCTGGCGAAGTTCATGGGCCAGGAAGCGGCCCTGTGCTTCTCGACCGGCTTCCAGACCAACCTCGGCGTCATCTCGTCGATCGCCGGCAAGAACGACATCATCCTCTGCGACCGCGACAACCACGCCTCGATCATCGACGGCTGTCGCCTGAGCTTCGCCGACGTGCGCAAGTTCCGGCACAACGACACCGGCGAACTGGAGCTGCTGCTGCAGCGCGGCCAGGAGCAGAAGCGGGCCATGCTCATCGTGGTCGACGGCCTCTACTCGATGATGGGCGACCTGGCGCCGCTGCAGGAGATCCGGGCGCTGGCCGACCGCTACGGCGCGCGCCTGATGGTCGACGAAGCGCACTCGATCGGTGTGCTCGGCCAGAACGGCCGCGGCGCCGCCGAACACTGCGGGATCCACCCGGATCTCGTCATGGGTACGTTCAGCAAGAGCTTCGCCAGCCTCGGCGGCTTCATCGCCGGCCCGGCGCACGTGATCCACTGGATGCGGCACCACGCCCGCGCGCTGATCTTCTCGGCGTCGATCACGCCGGCCTCGGCGGCGGCGGCACTGGCGTCACTGGACCTGATCGAGACGCGGCCGGACATGCGCAAGCGCGTGCTGCAGGTCGCTCACCGCGTGCGCACCGGTCTCGCCGACATGGGCTTCCAGACCGCCGGCGGTCAGTCGAGCCCGATCGTGCCGGTCATCGTCGGCGACCAGGACCGCATGCTGCACATGTGGCGCACGCTGTTCGACTGCGGGCTGTTCACCAACGCAGTGACGCAGCCGGCGGTGCCGCCCGGCATGGACCTGATCCGCACCTCCTACATCGCCAGCCACAGCGATGCGCAGATCGAGCAGGTCCTGGCGCGCTTCGCCGAGGCCGGCCGCAAGTGCGGCGTGCTCGGCGAGACCACCGGTGGCAACCCGGCGTCGCACGCCGCCGGCCACTGATCGTGGCAGCCGCGCGGCCGGTTCGCGCCGGCCGTGGCTTCGTGAGACCTGGCGTTTGCGCGAAGCCGCGCCTCGCTAAGCTCGACCGCCCCTCCCGCCCCGCCATGCCGCTGCGATGAGCGAAGCCCCGCCGTTCGTCCACCTGCACGTGCGCTCGCACTACAGCCTGCTGGCGGCGCCGGCGGAGGTGTCGGGCCTCGTCGCCGCCGCTGCAGAAGACGGGCAAACCGCGCTGGCGCTGACCGACAACGGCAACCTGTTCGGCGCGGTCGAGTTCTTCAAGGCCTGCAAGGAGAAGAAGATCAAGCCGATCGTCGGGCAGACGACCTACGTCGCCGGCAAGACGCGCAAGGAAACCGCCGGCGCCGACAACCCGACCTTCGACCTGACGCTGCTGGCGACCGACAACCGCGGGCTCGACAACCTGAAGAAGCTGTCCGGCCGCGCGTGGCTCGAAGGCTTCAGCTACCGCCCGCGCGTCGACCTCGAGGTGCTGCAGGAGCACCGCGAAGGCCTGATCGCGTTGTCGGGCACGGTGTCGTCGCAGATCGCGACTGCAGTGCTGCAAGGCGATCCGGCGGCGGCGCGCCGCACGGCAGAGCAGTTCCGCGAGCTGTTCGGCCAGGACAACTTCTTCCTCGAGGTCGCCGAGACCAACTCGGAACCGCAGCGCAAGGTCACGCGCGCGCTGCGGGCGCTCGGCCAGGAGCTCTCGATCCCGTGCGTCGCCACCAACGACGTGCACTACCTGAAGGCCGACGACTGGCTGGCGCAGGACATCATGCTCTGCATCCGCAGCGGCAAGTCGGTCGCCGACCAGCAGCGCTTCCGGATGGGTTCGCACGAACTGTTCCTGAAGTCGCGCGCGCAGATGGCGGCGGCGTTCGCCGACTGGCCCGAGGCGCTGGCGAACACCGTCGCGATCGCCGAGCGCTGTGCGCTGAACATCGAGTTCGGTGTCTACCACCTGCCGGTGTTCCAGCCCGACGACGGCAGCTCGCCGGACGTCTACTTCGAGCGCATCTGCAAGGAAGGCGCGATCCGGCGCTACGGCGGCATCGACGAGGCCGTGCAGAAGCGGCTCGACTACGAGATCGGCGTCATCCGGAAGCTCGGCTTCGTCAGCTACTTCCTGATCGTCCAGGACTTCATCCAGAAGGCGAAGTCGATGGGCATCCCGGTCGGCCCGGGCCGCGGCTCGGCGGCCGGTTCGATCGTCGCCTACGTGCTCGGCATCACCGACGTCTGCCCGCTGAAGTACGCGCTGCTGTTCGAGCGCTTCCTGAACCCGGGCCGCGTGTCGATGCCCGACATCGACATCGACTTCTGCGGCAACCGCCGCGAAGAAGTCATCCAGTACGTGCGGCAGAAGTACGGCAACGACTGCGTCTGCCAGATCATCACCTTCGGCACGATGGCGAGCCGCGGCGTGCTGCGCGACGTCGGCCGCGTGCTCGACTTCCCGATCGCCGACGTCGACAAGCTGTGCAAGAAGGTGCCACAGGGCCCCGGCGCGTCGCTGCAGGCGGCGCTCGACAGCGACGCCGAGCTGAAGCAGATCCGCGACAGCAGCCCGCAGCACAAGCGCCTGTTCGACCTGTCGCTGAAGCTCGAGGGCCTCGCCCGCCACAGCTCGATCCACGCCGCCGGCGTCGTCATCGCCGACCGGCCGCTGCGCGACTACGTGCCGCTGGCGAAGAACGGCGAGGACGTCATCACGCAGTGGCAGATGACCGAGCTCGAGGAAGTCGGCCTGCTGAAGATGGACTTCCTCGGGCTGAAGACGCTGACCATCCTGCAGGAGGCCGTGCGCCTCGTGCAGGAGGTGCACGGCGTGCAGCTCGACCTCGGCACGCTGCCGCTCGACGACAAGAAGACCTACGAGCTGATCGCGCGCGGCGAGACGCAGGGCATCTTCCAACTCGAATCGAGCGGCATGCGCGAACTGCTGACGCGCCTGAAGCCGGACACGTTCGAGGACGTCATCGCCGTGCTCGCGCTCTACCGCCCGGGCCCGCTCGGTTCGGGCATGGTCGACATGTTCGTCGATCGCAAGCACGGCAAGGTGAAGACCGAATACCCACACGAAGCGACGAAGCCGGTGCTGGAGGCGACCTACGGGGTCATCGTCTACCAGGAGCAGGTGATGCAGATCAGCAACATCATCGGCGCCTTCTCGATGACGGAAGCCGACAACCTGCGCAAGGCGATGGGCAAGAAGAAGCCCGAGGTGATGGCGAAGTTCAAGGACCAGTTCATCGCCGGAGCCGTGAAGCAGGGCTACGGCGAGAAGTTCGCGAAGGAACTGTTCGAGACGATGGAGTTCTTCGCCGGCTACGGCTTCAACAAGTCGCACTCGACGGCCTACGCGCTGGTCACCTACCACACGGCGTGGCTGAAGGCGCACTACCCGGTCGAGTTCACCGCGGCGAACCTGACGGTCGAATCGGGCAACAGCGACAAGATCAAGGAGTTCGTCGACGAGGCGCGGCGCTCGGCGATGCCGATCCTGCCGCCGAGCGTCAACCATTCGCAGCGCTACTTCGGCGTCGAGAAGACGGAGAAGGGCTGGTCGATCCGCTACGGCCTCGGTGCCGTGAAGGGCGTCGGTGCGCGCGCCGCCGATTCGATCGCCGAGGAGAGGAAGCGCGGCGGCCCGTTCCAAGGGCTCGACGACTTGTGCGAGCGGCTCGAAGGCAACGTGCTGAACAAGACCGCACTCGAGGCGCTGACGCAGGCCGGTGCGTTCGACGGGCTGGGTCGCTCGCGCGCGGCGGACTTCGCAGCGATCGAATCGGCGCTGCGCAACTCGCAGAAGGCGCGCGAGGACCGGCGCCGCGGCCAGAAGCTGCTGTTCGCGCCTCCATCGCCGCAGACGGCGGCGACCAGCGGCCCCGTCGCCGGCGAGTGGCCGGAGCACGACCGTTTGGCACGCGAGAAGGAGTCGCTCGGCTTCTACTTGTCGGGCCACCCATTCGAGAAGCGCGGCGCATTCCTGCGGCGCATCGCCGGGCAGACCACAGCGTCGTTGGCGAAGCTCGAGCCCGGCGGCTCGGTGCGCATCGCCGGCATGATCAGCTCGGTGCGCGTTCTGCAGATCAAGCAGGGCAAGAATGCCGGGCAGAAGATGGCGCGGTTCCAGCTCGAGGACCTCGACGGTCAGGTGGCCGTGACCTGCTTCGCCCGCGCCTACGCGACTCTGAAGGACCGCATCGTCGACGACGCGATCGTGTTCCTGACCGGCCGCCTCGACAGCAACAGCGAGGAGAAGGCGCTGCTGCTCGACCAGTTGGACCCGGCGGCCGAAGTGGTGCGCCGCGAAGTGGCGGGCCTCGTTCTGCACCTCCGTGGTCCACTGGCGACCGATGCAAACCTGGAGCGCATCCACGAAGTCGTGCTGCGGCACAAGGGCAGCCAGCACCTGCTTCTGGACGTCGAGGATGGCACCAACTGCTACCGCGTCCGAGCCGACGAAGGCGTCAAGGTCTGCGACGAGTTGCTGGACGCGGTCGCCGTGTTGGTCGGGCCCGAGAACATGTCGTTCACGCGCACCTGATCGGAGTGGATCGGTCCGGGTTGTCCTTCACGGGCGGGGCGGGATCCGCACGCCGAACGCTGGACTTTCAGCAGCCAACCGCCCCCACCGGCCGGCACCACACTGGAACGATCAACCCCCGAATGGGAGGAGGTGGTGGCCACAGGGTGCATAAACGCAGCGAGGGCGCCCTGGCTAACAGGGCACCCTCGTGCGGAGAGGCGAAGACGAGCCGATCAGACGCCGGCGGCTTCCGCGTCCTTCGTGGCGGCGGCTTCCTTGGCCTTGATCTTCTGTTCGAGAACGTTGTTCTCGACCAGTTCGAACACGACCTTGGTGCCACCGTCGCCGATGCGATAGTCAGCCATGCGCAGGATGCGCGTGTAGCCACCCTGGCGGTTGGCGAAGCGCGGCCCGATGACCTCGAACAGCTTCCGGACCGCCGCCTTGTCCTGCAGGAAGGAAATGGCGCGACGGATCCGGTGCAGCTTGGTCTTGCCGTCCGAGCTGCGCGCGAGCGTGATCATCTTCTCCACGAACGGCCGCAGCGCTTTCGCCTTGGCCAACGTGGTGACGACGCGCTCGTGCTTGATCAGCGACACCGTGAAGTTCTTGCGCAGCGCGGCGCGGTGCGCCGAGTTTCGCTGCAACGACTTGCCAGCAACATTGTGCATCATGGCCGCAACTACCCTTGCTTGTATTCCTCGATGTTCATTCCGAGCGACAGGCCCAGCGCGGCCAGCTTGCTCTTCACTTCCTTCAGCGACGTCTTGCCGAAGTTGCGCACCTTCAGCAACTCAGGCTCCGACAGCTGGACCAGGTCCCGCATCGTCGCGACGTTCTCACTGTCCAGACAGTTCTTGGCACGGACCGACAGCTCGAGCATGTCGATGCTCTTGTTGAGCAGGTCGACCATCTCGCGACGGCGAGCCCCTTCGTCACCTTCAGGCGCCAGCGCACCACCCTCGACGGCCAGGTCTTCCTTCAGGTCGAAGTACTGGACGAACGGATTCAGGTGCTTGCGGTAGATCTTGCTGGCCTCGACCAACGCCATCTCCGGCGTGACGGTACCGTCGGTCCAGATCTCGAGCACCAGACGGTCGTAGTCGGTCGACTTGCCGACGCGGGTGTTCTCGATCGCGTAGCGGACGCGATGGACCGGGCTGAAGATCGAGTCGACCGGGATGGTGCCGATCTCCTGCTCCTCGGTCACGTTCTCCTCGGCCGTGACGTAGCCACGGCCCTTCTTCACCTGCATCTCGCAGAAGAAGCGGACGTCCTCTGTCAGGGTGCAGATCTTCAGGTCGGGATTCGCAATCTCGACGTTGTGGTCGCCCTCGATCTTCTCCGCGCGAACCTCACCCTTCTGGTTGACGTCGATGCGGAGCGTGGTCGGCGCGTCGGTGTGCAGCTTGACGCGCAGCTTCTTGATGTTGAGGACGATCTGCGTCACGTCCTCGAGCACGCCTTGGACAGTCGAG
>JBILEY010000338.1:0-5992 GCA_044351865.1 Planctomycetota bacterium
AGCTGCAGGCCGATGGCGCCGCCGAAGTCGACCGCCGCGGCGTAGACGTCGGCGCCGCCGGCGGCGCGGTTGTCGCCCCAGGTCAGGAACGTCGTGCCGCTGCGACTCGCCGCGCAGACCAGCCGCAGCTTGTCGCTGGCGACGGTACTGGCATCGGTCGGGCCGCCGCCCTGCAGCTGGCCGTTCGGCAGCAGGTGGAAGACCTGCACCGCCTTCTGCAGCGCGCCAAGCGACTCGCTGAGCACCGCCACCGACGTGTGGCCGGCGCCGAGCACGGCCGCGGTCGGCGCCAGTTTCAGCGTCGTGTTGATCGGCAGCAGCTGGCTGCCGGTGCTGCCCCACAGTGGGTTGCCGCCGACGTCGAGGCGTTGCGCGAAGAGGCCCCACTGCGACTGGCCGGCGTTGCGTTCGTTCCAGGCGACGACGAGTTCCTGCGCGTCGGCGTGCCAGGCCAGCGCCGGGTCGAAGCGCGGGTTGCTGCTGGTCGAGACGTCGACGCCGTTGTGCGGCCAGAACTCGGTGCCGCTGGCGAGCACGCGCTGCACGCGTACTAAGAACGTCGACACGCCGACGGCGTAGTGCCAGCCGTAGAGCGCGCCGCCAGCACCGTCGGCGACGAGGCGCGGTTCGTGGGCGATCGGCACCGACGCGAGGTCGAACACCGGCAGCCGCGTACCGCCGTTCCACATCGCGTTGCCGAGCACGTCGAACTTCTGCGTGTGCACGTGCTTGTTGCCGGTGAACGACAGCGTGCGCACCCAGCTCGCGATCACCGCGCCGTTGTCGGCGGCGACGAGGCGCGCGAAGGCGGGGGTGGCGCCGGCGTCGCCGGGGATCGCGATGCCGTCGCCCGGGTAGCGCGGCACTCCGAGGCGGTCGAGGCGCTGCAGCTGCAGCGTGCGCAGCGCGGTGTTCGGCCACAGGAACACGAAGTCGCCGTCGCTGGCTTCGCAGACGCGCGGATTGGCGTCGTAGTCGGCGTTGTTCGACAGCGTCACGCCGTTGCTGCCCCACAGCTGGTTGCCGACCGGATCGATGCGGTAGGCGTAGACGTCGAGGTCGCCGCCGGCCCGCACGTCGGTGAAGGTCACCACGGCGCAACCGTCGCGGTCGGCGAGCAGGTCCCAGTCGACCAGCGACGTGTTCTGCGGGTTGCTGCTGACGACCAGGCCGCCCGCGGCCAACACCGGCACGCCGGCCGGATCGAGGCGCTGGATGCGCACGTCGTAGTTGCCGGTGCGGTTGTCGAACCAGGCGATCCAGCAGCTGCCGTCCGCGGCGGCGGCGATGCGCGGCACCGCCTGGTCGCCGTTGGCGGCGCCGATCGGCACGTTCGGGGTGGAGGAGCCGGGCCACTGCGCGGTGGCGAGCGCGGCGAACAGAAGGGCTGCGGTGGAGAGCGCGAGGGGAGACGCCATCGGCCCACTGTAGGTCGCAAGCCGGCGCTGTCGATCGCCCCGGCGGCCCCGGCAGCCACCGAACGCGTGGTCGACCTTGACCCGCTGCCGGCAAAGCAACATCCTGCCCCGCCCATGTTCGATTCGCTCGCCAACGCGCTGGGCAAAGCCTACCGCGCCATCGTCGGCCAGAAGGTCCTCACCGAGGCCAACATCGACGAAGGCATCCGCGCCGTGCGCACGGCCCTGCTGGAAGCCGACGTCAACTTCCAGGTGGCGAAGGACTTCGTCGCCGACGTGCGGCAGCGCGTGCTCGGCCAGCAGGTCATCCAGTCGGTCGAGCCGGGGCAGCAGTTCGTCAAGTGCTTTCACGACGCGCTGACCGAGTTGCTCGGTGGCCAGCAGGTCGGCCTGCCGATCGCGCCGCAGTCGCCGCTGATCCTGATGATGTGCGGTCTGCAGGGCAGCGGCAAGACGACCACCTGCGGCAAGCTGGCGCTGTGGCTGCGCAAGCACAAGAAGAAGAACCCGCTGCTGGTCGCCGCCGACTTGCAGCGTCCGGCCGCTGTCGACCAGTTGCAGAGCCTCGGCAAGCAGCTCGGCATCGCCGTCTACGCCGATCCGACGAACAAGCGGCCGCCGGACGTGTGCCGCGCCGGCGTCGAGTTCGCGAAGTCGCGCGGCCACGACGTGGTGATCCTCGACACCGCCGGCCGTTTGCACATCGACGAGCCGTTGATGAAGGAAGTGCAGGAGGTGCACGCGCAGACGAAGCCGCACGGCGTGCTGCTGGTCTGCGACGCGATGCTCGGCCAGGATGCAGTGAACTCGGCGAAGGAGTTCCACGCGCGCCTGCCGCTGCACGGCCTGATCCTGACCAAGGTCGACGGCGACGCGCGCGGTGGTGCCGCGCTGTCGATCGTCAAGGTCACCGGCCGCCCGATCCTGTTCGCCGGCGTCGGCGAGAAGCCCGACGACCTCGAGGAGTTCGATCCGTCGCGCATGGCCGGCCGCATCCTCGGCATGGGCGACGTCGTCGGCCTGGTCGAGAAGGCGCAGTCGGTGATCGACGAGAAGGAGGCCGAAGCGGCGGCGAAGAAGCTGCAGAAGGGTCAGTTCAACTTCGAGGACTTCCTCGCGCAGATGAACATGATCAAGAAGCTCGGCCCGCTGAAGAAGGTGCTCGGCATGCTGCCGGGCGTCGGCGCGGCGATGAAGGACGTCGACTTCGACGACAAGCACATGAAGCGGCTGGAGGCGATGATCCTGTCGATGACGAAACGGGAGCGGCAGCGCCCCGACGTCATCGACCTGCCGCGCCGGCGCCGCATCGCCGCCGGCTCCGGCAACGACCTCGACGCGGTCAACGGCCTGATCAAGCAGTTCAAGGCCATGCAGGACATGATGAAGAAGTTCGGCAAGGGTGGCGGCATGCCGCCCGGCATGCCCCCGGGTGGCCTCGACGACCTGCTGGGCGGCGGCGGCCTCGGTGGCATGGGCGGGCTCGGCGGCCCTGGCAAGCGGCCGGGCGGCGGTGGGTTCCCCGGCTTCCCTGGTGGCTTTTCGGGCGGCGGCGGCCGCGGCTTCCCGGGCCTTCCCGGCGGGCGCCGGCGCTGATCGGTGCGGCTGGCGCTGCGAAAAAAGCGCTGGCAACTCGTACGATCATCTGCTTTGCTGCTCGCCCCTTTCGCGGCTCCCTGTACGCACGGAGACAGTTTCCCTTGGCAGTCACGCTTCGTCTGAAACGCTTTGGTCGCCTCAATCACCCCACGTACCGCGTGGTGGCCACCGATCCGCGCTTCCCGCGCGATGGTCGCATCATCGAGGCCCTCGGCTACTACCTGCCGCTGATGCCCCGCGCCCAGGAGCAGGTCAAGCTCAACGCCGAGCGCATCCAGCACTGGCTGTCGCATGGCGCGCGCCCGTCGGACACCGTCGGCCAGCTGATCGAGAAGAGCGGCATGACGGTGCCGGTGCCGAAGAAGCCCGAGCGCCAGAAGAGCAAGGGCAAGCCGGCCGCCTTCGTCGCGCCGAAGAAGAAGGTGCGCAAGCCGAAGGCCCAGCGCCGCGCCGAGAAGGCCGCCCGGGCCGCCGCCGCGAAGAAGTGATCGCTAGGCGTCGGCGCTTCGCCGCCGCCTGATCCGTCGATCGACCCGTCGGTCGTCCGTTTCCCTGCGTCACCTTGGTGGCACTCGTTGCGCGAGTGCCGCCGGCTCTGGTGTCGCTTCTTGGTCCTGTTGCGGACGATTCGCTTTGTGTCCGGTGCTTGCCTCATGAGGTCGTCGTGACGACGAAGAAGAAGCCGAAAGGTCCTGCCGCCGACGCGCCGCCCGATCCGCGCGAGGCGCTGGCACCGACCGCCGAGAACCTGCGCGACACGCTCGCAGCCTTGAAGGCCGTGCTGGCCGACGTGCCGCCGCCGAAGCCGGCAGCCGCCGCGGAGGGTGCTGCCGACGCGGCCGCCTCGCCGTTGCCGCAGCTCGACCTGGTCGACGCGATGCTGCACTTCTACTTCGCCGACGGCCTGCCGTGCGGCTATGGCCAGGAAGCGCGTCGGCGCATCGCCGACGGGTTCGTCGACCGCAACGAGTTCCGCGTGACCGAGGCCTTCGAGGTCGAGGACATGCTGCGGGACCTGCCGATCCCGAACCTGTTCGATCGTTGCCTCGCCGTCCGCGACTCGGTGGCGCAGATCTACAACGACCAGAACGGCGTCAACCTCGGCTTCCTGCGCGACGCTGGCATCGGCGACCGCAACACGTTCTTCCAGCGGGTGCCGGCGGTGCAGCCGCAGGTGGCGAGCTTCCTCGCCAACCTGCTGACGGTCGAGGAGCTGTGCTTCTCCGACAAGTCGACCGCGCGCGCCCAGCAGCGCCTCGGCCTCGAGCCGAAGGACGCGCACGTCGCCAAGTTCCTCGACGAAGTGCGCGCACTGCTGAAGCCCTACGGCCACCTGCCGCTCGACGTCGGCCCGCACCTGTCGGGGCGCAAGGTCAACCTTGCGCACCAGCTGTCGCCGGCCTGCCTGCTGGTGCGCCTGGCGCCGGCCGGCAAGCGCCGCAGCTGAGAGCCCGAGAAGACATCATGCTACGGGCTCTCAGAGTCCTGTTTGGCGGCTGCCTTCGCCGCCGCGCAGAGGCTTCGAGAGGATTCACTCTCAGCCTCTGAGCCGCTCCGCCGCTCGGCGCCCAGGTCCAAGGCCTGCCTGCGAGCCGGTCCAAGCCGCTTGCGCTCGAGCATGGGCATCGCCGATCGTCTCGACGTGACCTCGGTCCCCGACCTCTACCTCGCCTCGACGTCGCCGCGGCGCAAGGCGTTGCTGACGGCCGCAGGCATCAAGTTCGCCCTGTGCCAGCCCGGGCCCGAGTATGCACCTGGATGTGGGGACGAGCACACCAGCGCGCTCGGCGATCCTGTCGCCCTGGCCGCGGAACGCGCGCGCCGCAAGGGCCTTGGTGCCGAGCCGCCGGATCCGGGGAAGCCCGTGCTCGCCGTCGACACCGTCGTCGATCTCGACGGCCTCGAACTCGGCAAGCCGAGCGACCGGGCGCACGCCGAACGCATGCTGCGCCAGCTCGCCGGCCGCACGCACCGCGTGCACACTGCGCACTGCCTGTCGCTGCCGGCCCGCGGCCTCCACGTGGAGGAAGTGAGCCACGCGACGGTGCGCTGCGGACCGGTGGTCGAAGCCTCGCTGCAACGCTACCTCGAGTCCGGGCAGTGGCGCGGCAAGGCCGGCAGCTACGGCATGCAGGACGACGCGCAGGACTTCTTCGCACTCGTCGACGGTGCCTTCGACACGGTCGTCGGCTTGCACGTGCCGGCGGTGCAGCGCCTGCTGGTGGCGCTGCGGAGTCGTTCGTGAGCCTGCCGTGGTTCCGCGTCGGCGCGGCGATCGGGCTGGCGGCGCTCGGCGTCGTCGTGCTGCACTCGTATGTGGAGGGGGCGGATCGGCGCGATAAGGCGGCGCAAGAACCGTCGACGCCATCGTCGTCCCCCTCGCCGCTGGCCCAACTCGGGGTGCCACTGCGGCCGGTGGCCGGCGCCGTGCACGTGGCCAGCCGGCTCGAAGCGGTTGCGCCTGACATCGCTCCGGTGCTGCAGGTGCTCGCCGACGGCACGCTGGCGCTGCGGCGGGCGTTGCCGCCGCCGACGAGCCCGCAAGCGGGAGCCGCGGGGCCACGCGGCGCCGTCGCCGTGCTGGTGCCGGCCGCGGCGCTGCGCCGTCTCGATGGCCCGCAGCGGGGGGCGCTGCTGGCGGTCCTCGGTGCCTGGATCGACGAACGGCCGATGCCACCGCAGCGCCTGGTGTTCACCGACGTGCAGGTCGAGGCCGGCGAACTCGCCGAACTGCTGAGCTGGGCGCCCTAGCTGTGCGGGATGCGGCACGCCACTGTTGACCGGCGGCGATCCGTTCCTACACTCCTCGCCCTTCCATTCGCACCGATCCCGGTGCGTTGCGTGCCATGAAAGCCGACATCCACCCGAAGTACGTCGAGTGCGCGGTCACCTGCGCCTGCGGCAACAAGTTCACGACCTACTCCGTCAAGTCGGAGATCCGCACCGACATCTGCGCTGCCTGCCACCCGTACTTC
>JBILEY010000339.1:0-5990 GCA_044351865.1 Planctomycetota bacterium
ACGAGCCCCGCATGAACGCCGACGCTGCTGCCGACGGATCCGCCGACTTGCTGCGCTTGCGCCGCCGTCACCTGGTCACCGGCTGGACGAGCCTGCTCGCGTTCGTGCTGCTCGGCGGCGTGCTCGAGGCGATGCACGGATTCAAGGTCGACTGGTACCTCGCAGTCGGCAACGAGACGCAGCGGCTGTTGTGGCGGCTCGCGCATGCGCACGGCACGTTCTTGTCGCTGGTGCACGTCGCGTTCGCCGCGACGCTCGCTGCCTGTGCGCGCGCCCCGCGCCTTGGCTCGGCGTGCTTGTGCAGTGCGGCGCTGGCGGTGCCGGCGGGCTTCCTGGTCGGCGCGTTCGGCGTGCAGGGCGGCGATCCGGGGCTCGGCATCGTGCTGGTGCCGGTCGGGCTCGTGCTGCTGGTGGTGGCGATCGTCGACGTGCTGCGTTCGCTCGCGCGCTGAACGGGGTGCTGCCAGACCCCGATGGGGTCAGCGCGGTTCCGTGTCGCGCGCCAGTTGCTCGCGGGCCGCGGCCAGTGCCGTCGGCTGCAGTGGGATCACGATCGGCAGCTCGACGTCGAAGCCACTGACGTCGAACTCCACCGGCGGCTGCGCCAGCAGCACGTTGCGCTCGTTCTGCTGCAGCACCACGAACACGGCGTAGTGGCCGCGGCGACTGATCCAGAACTCGCCCTCGGGCGCGTCGTCGTCCGGTGTGCAGGTGCTGGTGACGTCGCGTTCGTCGACACGCAGCGCGGCGATCGTCGTCGGCAGGGGTGGCGGTGGTTCGTCGTCGCCGTCCTCGATCCTCGCGAGCACCGGTTCGTCGCGGCGAAGGCGCAGCAGCACGAAACGCACGCTGGCGTCGCCGAGTGCGCCCGGGGCGTGGGTCGTCGTGCAGCGCACGCGGGCGGGGCCCGGCACCTCGACGGCGTTGCGGCCCGGACGCAGCGGCAGCTCGACCATGCCGCCGAATTCCGGTTGCACGAGGGCGCGCCACGGCTGGTCGGTGGGCAGCACGAACGGGCGCCCGGCATCGATGGGTTCGGCCGCGCGATCGGCCACGGTGCCCGACAGCAGCAGCACGTCCGCGTCGACGACTTCGCCGCCCCGGGTGACTTCGATCGTGGCCATCGCCAGCCGCCCGCGCAGATCGACGTCGACCGCGGCCCCGAGCGGGCTCGTCGGCCATGCGGTCTCCGGCTGGCGCAGCAGCGCGTGGCCGGCCACCGCCACCACGAGCGTGTTGTCGCCGCCGCTCGGGATCGGCCTCACCTGGTGCCGCAGACCCACTTCGCTGCGGGACGACGACCAGGTGTCGCGCCGCGGCTCGAGGTGCACATCGACCAGTTCGTCGTCGACCTCGGCGTCGAATCGCAGGGTCACGAACAGGTGGCGCTCGGCTTCGAGGCGCAGCACGAGGTCGCGCGTTCCCGAGGGAACGACCTGCACGAGGTCTCGGTGGCGCATGCGGCGAACCTTCAGCCGAAGCGGCCCGTTCGCCTGCCCCCAGATCGCGAACGACCCGTCCTCGGCGCACCGGGTGGAAGCCACCTCGACTGGTGGGTCCTTCGGCTCCTCCACGTCGATCCAGGCGGTCAGCGGGGCCCCGGTGCCGGCGTCGACGACGACCCCTTGCACCAGCAGCGGCTGCCGTTCGAGCCGCACGCTGCCTGCGTCGAGCGGAGCTGGCAGCGGCGCGGCGCTGGCGGGCAGCAGCAGCGTGCCGCGGGCGTGCAGGTCCGCGGCTTCCACGCGCACGGATGCTTCGTCCTCGCGGCGTTCGACGTCGATGCCGCCACTCGCGTCGGTTCGCACCTCGGTGGCTTGGCGCTGGTCCGAGTCGATCCGCACGGTGGCGTCGGCGAGCGGGGTGCCGTCCGGCGCCTGCACGACGAACCGCAGCCGTGCGCGCGTTCGCAGCACGCGCAACGGCACGTCGACGACTTCGCCGTGCCGCCGTGGTCCGTGCACGTCGATCGGTTCGTGGTGTGCGTCGTCCACTTGCCAGCGGATGTCGAGGGCGAGCGGATGCAGGCACCACGCACCGGGCGTCGCCAGCGGCCAGGCAGGAACCTCGCATGGCTTCGCCGCCGCATCCGCCGCCAGCAGGCGCAGATTCGGCTTGGCTGGTCGGGCGATCGGCTGGCCATCGCGCGCGAAGCTGGCGACTTGGATCGTGCCGTGAGGAACGCACACCAGATCGATGTGCGTGCGCGACTCCGCGAGCGACACGCTGGTCGCCTCGGCGAGGGCGCCGACGACGTGCGGCCGCAGCAGCAACTGCGGCGCCGCCGGCGTGCGCCGGAACAAGCGCTGCGCATGCCGCACGACCAGATCGCCGTGTTCGTCGGTGCGGCCGAACACGAAGTGCTGGAGCTGGTCGGGGCGCGCGTTGGGCAACCAGGAGTAGGCGAGCTCGATCGGCACGTGTGGCGCCGCGGTTCCGTCGGCGAGCTGCGTGTGCACGACGAGCTCGCGATCGTCCAGCAGCAGCAGCTCGATCGGGTCGGTGATCGTCTCGGCGACGTCCACCCACAGCTGCACGTAGGCCTCGCCTTTGCGGGCGACCACGATCGCCGTCCCGCGCGGCAGCCGGGTGTGTACGAGGCCGTGCTCGTCGCTGGTCTGGGGTGCGATCGCAGCGAGCAGCGGCTCGGCGTCCTGCAGATCCCAGAACGCGACCTCCGCCGCGTTCGGATCGATGCGAACGTTGGCACCTGCGACGGGCCGGCGATCGGCATCGACGACGCGCAGCGCGATCGGCGGCGTGGCGCCGGCGGTGTCGGCAGCTTGCCGCGCGTCGTCGCCGGCGGTGCGCGCAGGCTGCGCGTTCTTGGTCGCCGCCCCGTCGCCGACCGGGGCGCCGTTCGCCGCGCGACTGCGCGCGTCGAGCTCGGCGTCGGCGACCGGTGCGGTGACGGGGCGCGTCAGCAACCAGCCAGCGCCCAGCGCCAGCAGCAGCACGGCCGCGGCGGCGACGACGGCGAGCAGCGAGCGGCGAGCGGGCGACCGTTCTTCCAGCATCGTCGCAGTGTCGGTGCGGTCGCCGCGGCCCGCAATCCCAGCGGCGCGTTCGGCGACGTCCGCCGCATCCGAGAGGCAGCGGATCGTTGGTGTACCGGCTCCGCGTGCTTAGATCCTCTTCTCCCATGGTCCCGAGGCGCATGCAGAGGAAGACTGCCTCACGGTGACGAACGCTCCGCCGGTGGGCGAGCCTTACCGGCGTCGGCCTGCTCGCAGGCAACCTGACGTTCCTCGCCGTGCAGCTGCTGTCGGTGGTGCTGTTCGCCGACGAAGACTTGCGCGGTGCCCCGGCGCGCGTGGTGCTCGCGATCGCGCTGGCTGCGGGTGGTGCGGTGGGCTGGTGCGGTGCGCGGCGAGGTGGACCGTTGCTGCTGCAGTTGCCCGGCGACGCCCGCGACTTCGCCTTGCTGGTGCTGTGGTTCGCCGTCGGCCGCGTCGGCGAGTTGGTCGTGGGCTTCGTCTGCGACCCAGAGTACCTCGTGCATCCGCCGAGCGGCGGTTGAAGCGGCCCAGGCGGAACGTCCCGAGCTCGTGCGCAGACGCCGCGTCGGCCATGATGCGCGCACACCGTCATGCTCGACTTCCTGCGACGCCGCTTCCGGAGGATGCGCGTGGAGACCCTGAAGCCTGATTCGGGTTTCGGCCGGCGAGGTGGCATGTGAACCAGCGCACGCCGCTGTGGACCGAGGTGAAGTGGTTCTTCGCCGTGGTGCTCGTCGGTGGCGCGATCGCGGCTGCGTTCGCCGGCTACATCATCTGGCGCGTGTTCGTCGCTGGCGCAGGTTGCTGAGCGAACGCGCTCGGCGCGCGCCACGAGCGTGCGTGCGAACGAACGCGCGAACGAACGCGCGCGTCAGCCAGTCGCCATCGCCGCGAGCCGGGTGCCGAGCCACGGCAGCACCAGCAGGGCCACGACCGCGGCGCCACTGACCAGCGTCGCCAGGCGCACGAGGCCGGGCGTGCGTTCCTGCGCGTCGCGCATGCCGGCGACGAGGTCGGGCACGAGGCGCAGGTAGTAGACGGCGCCGAGCACGCCGAACAGGGCGAGCACGAGGGTGAACGTGGGGCCAGCCTGTGTCCACGCAGGCATCAGCACCGCGACCTTGGCCCACAGGCCGGGTGTTGGCGGCATGCCGGCCAGCGACAGCAGGCCGAGCACGGCGGCGACCGCGCGGACCGGGCCGAGCGGACGCTGGCGCAGGCCTTCCGGCGTCAACGACGCGTCGTCGCGGCCGGCGAGGGCGGCGAACACCAGCGCCGACGAGCATGCGTAGGTGACGAGGTAGAGCACCGCGCTCTGGCGGCCGGCGGCGCCGCAGCCGAGCCCCACGGTCAAGAATCCCGCGTGGGCCACCGCCGACCACGCCAGCACGGAGCGCAGGTTGCGCTGGGCCAGGCCGGCGAGCGTGCCCCAGGCGACCGAGCAGAGGCCGATGATCTGCAGCAGCGAACCGACGCCGGTGTCGGGGGCGGCGGCGGTGAAACGCAGCAGTGCCAGGCCCGCGCCGAGCTTGCTGGCCGTCGTCGCGAACGCGGCGACCGCTGGCGGCATCGCCATGTAGGCGGCGAGCGAGCCGAAGTGCACCGGCACGACGGCGAGTTCGAAGCACAGGCCGAGCGCCAGCATCAGGCACGCGAGGCGGTGCACCGACGCCATGCCGGCGAGCGGCGGCGCGCTGATCGTGAACGAGCCGGTGGCGTAGACGAACAGGCCGGTGCCGTAGACCAGCACGCCGAGCCCGAGCGAGCCCATGACGAAGAACTTGAACGCCGCTTCCAGCGCGCGCTTGCCGCGGCCGAAGCCGCAGGCGACGGCGACCGCGAGCGACAGCGTCTCGAGGCCGAGCACCATCGACAGCACGTGGGTGGCGGTGCCGAGCACGATGGTGCCGGCGGCGCCGAGCAGCAGCAGGCAGCCGAGGTCGATGCGGTTGCTCGGCAGTTCGATCTCGGCCAGCGGCAGCAGCAGCCAGCCGAGCGCGGCCAGCGCCAGCGTGCCGACGATGGCGATCGACTCGGGGCCCGTGTTCCAGCCGGGCAGGCTGGCGACGAACAGGCCGACGAAGCCGATCGCGCCGTAGGCCAACGGCCGCTTGCCGAAGCCGACGCCGGCGTTCAGCAGCACCAGCGTCGTCGCCACCAAGACGATGACGCTCTGCAGCGACGGCGGGAGTTCGAAGAACCAGTTCATGGGGCGTTGGCGATGCCGATGACGATCAGGGCCGCGATGCCGACGACGGCGGTGAACAGGTAGGCGAACAAGCGGCCGTCGTGCAGGCGCGCGATCTGGCCGGTGCCGATCGCCGACAGGTTCGCGGCGGTCGGCACCCAGTCGAGGCCGAGGTCGGGCAGCCGCGCCGTGCCGTGCGCGCGGCGCTGCCACAGGCCGGCGAGCAGGAAGCCGCCGAGGCCGAGCGCGCCGGCGACGAGGCCGAGCGGCGAGATGGCGTGGATCGCCACTTCGACGCCGAGCAGGTGTGCCAGCGGCGCGCCGAGCCAGCCGGCGCCGATCGCGGCCAGCGCCAGCGGCACCAGCGGCAGCTGCAGCAGCGCGTCGGGCGCGTGGATCATGTGTTCGCCGTCGCCGTGGCCATCGTGCTGGCCGCCGCCGTGCGCCGCCGCGCCGAACACGCCGAAGTGCAGGCGGCCGGTGTAGAGGCCGGTCAGCAGCGTGCCGAACAGCAGCGCGTAGCCCAGCGCCGGCGCGTGTTCGAGGCCGGCTTCGAGGATCAGGTCCTTGCTGAACGCGCCGGCGGTCACGAGCGGCAGGCCGCACAGCGCCAGCGAGCCGATCAGGTTCAGCAGCGCGACGCGCGGCAGGTGCTTCTTCATGCCGGTCAGGTGCGCGAGCCGTTCTTCGCCGTGGGCGGCGTGGATCACCGCGCCAGCGCACAGGAACAGCAGCGCCTTGAACGCGGCGTGCGTCACCAGGTGGAAGAAGGCCGCGAACGGCGCGCCGAAGCCGACCGCCGC
>JBILEY010000468.1:0-4245 GCA_044351865.1 Planctomycetota bacterium
TCGAGCTTCTCCAGGTGCGCATCGACGTCGGCGAACAGCTGCGCGTGGTCGACGAGGCCCACGCGCGGCTCGCTGGCGAGCGCGTTCACGGCGTCGTCGGTGACGGCGAGGCCGACCATGGCGCTGCGCGGGCGACCGGTTTCGTCGGTCGTGCGCACCGTGAGTTGCTGCGTCGCACCGGGGCTGAGCTCCGCGCTCCTCGCGGTGATCGCGACGTCGAGCCGCTGGGCGGTGGCGCGCAGGAACAGACGTTCGGCGATCGGGCGCAGCGTGCGATCGAACACCGTGACGCGCAGCACCCCGCTGGCGTCGGCGAGCAGCGGCAGCGCGACGTCGGCGCGCAGTTCGCCGGCGTCGTCGGCGCGCAGCGTCGTCTGGCCGACGAGCACGCCGCAGCAGAAGGCGCCGAGCACCCACGGTCCGTCACCGCGGCCGGCGACGCCGACCCGCAGCGGTGCGCCAGCCGCGACCTGGTCGCCGCGCAACTGCAGCGCGAGGCCGCGTTCTTGCACGGCCGGCAGTGCGAACGGTTCGCGCTGGCCGGTGAGGCGAAGGTGGTAGGTGGCGCCGCGCTTCGGCACGAAGGCCACCGTGCCGCGGCCCTGGTGCGTGGTGCGGAACTTCGTCACCAAGCGTTCGCGTTCGTCGAGCAGTTCGCCGGTGGTGTCGATCGCGCGCCCGAGCGGGTCGGTGCACTCGACGTAGACGCGGTTGTCGACGTCGGCGACGAGTTCGCCACCTTCGGGGAAGAACCCGACCTCGATGCGGCCGGTGGGCACCACGAACGGGTGCACCTCGGTCTCGACGATGCCGCCGTCCTCGATGGTGGCGACGAAGCGGGCTGCGCCCTTCGCCACGTCCTTCGGCACCTGGAACGCGAACGTCGCTTCGCCGAGGGCGCCGAGCACGCGCTTCTCGCGCCACACCTCGGTGCCGTCGACGACCAGCGTCGCCACCACCGAAGCACCGGAGGCACCTTGGCGGCCGGTGGCGAGGCGCAGCGCCGTCACCGCCGCGTTGCCGCGAGCGCCGGGCGCGTAGCTGCTGCGGTCGAGCACGACCCGCTTCTCCAGCTGCGGGGTCTGGAAGGTGCGCACGACCAGCTCGAGCCGTTCGGGCGGCAGCGTGTCGTCGTCGGCGTGCAGCTCGAGCAGGTGGGGACCGCCGCCGCTGGTCGCGGGCACGGTCACGGCGAAGGAGCCGACGCCGCCGCGCTGGCCGGGGTCGCGGTCGGATGCGACCACGGTGCCGGCGGGGCCGAGCAAGCGCACGTGCAGGCGCGGTGCGTTCGGCAGCGGCAATCGCGTCAGGCGGTCGAGCAGCACGGCGCGTGCGCGCAGCGTGTCGCCCGGACGGTAGACGGCGCGGTCGGTGGTCAGGTGCACCAGCGGGCCGGCCGCCGCCGCCGACAGCGGCAGCAGGTGTTCGACCGTGTCCGTCGCCGTCGCGGCGGTGACGCGCACGCGGCTCGGCGGCTCCAGGTTCGGCGCCGTCGGAATGGTCACGGTGGTCTTGCCGTCGCGCGTGCCGGTGCTGCTCTGCGCCAGCAGCGTGCCGTTCGCCGCGAACGCCTGCCAACGGATCTCGCCGTCGACGACCGCGCCGTTCAGGTCGCGCGTCTCGGCGGTGAAGCTCACCGGCGTGCCGGCCGGCACCGCGCGCGGGGCGGTGACGGTCAGCTGCAGGTGGTCGGCGCAGAAGTTCGCGTGCGTGCGGTCGGCGACGAGCTTGCTGACGAAGGCGGCGAGCAGTAGCGCCGCCGCGAGCGACGCCGCGGCGCCAAGACGGCCGAACGGCGAGCGCAGGAAGCGCAGGCGCGGCGAGCGGCCGCCGCGCTTGCTCGTCGACGCAGCGGATGCGGGCGGCATCGGCCTGGCCTCCGCCCGCGGTGTCGGCAACGCCAGCGGCGGCGTCGTCGGCTTGACCGCGGCTTCGAGCAGTTCGGCCTGCCGCAGCACTTCCTGCTGCAGGGCCTGCAGTGCCGGCTCGGCGGCGAGGCGCGCGCGCAGCGACTCCGGCGCTTCGTGGCAACCGAAGTGCAGTTCGAGCAGTTCTTGCGCGAGGCGGTCGCGCTCGGCGGGGGAGTACTCGGGGTGCTGGCTCATCGGCGGTTCTCCTGCGCCGATGCGGCGCCGAGGGTGGTGCGCAGCTTCTGCAGCGCGCTGCGCATGCGCGTCTTCGCGGTGCCGACGGGGATCGCCAGCTCGGCGGCGATCGCCTCGAACGAACGTTCGCCGGCGGTGCGCAGCAGGAACACCTGCTGCTCGGGATCGCTGAGCCGCGCGATCGCGGCTTGCGCCTGCACGACCGCTTCGCGCTGTTCGAGCGCGTGCGTCGGCGAGGTGGGAGTGTCGGTGGCCACGTGGTTGCCTTCGTCGAGGGGTTCGTGCGCCGGTCGCCGCGTGCGTTGCCGCCGCGCGTCGACCGCCGCGTTCCAGGTGATGACGAAGATCCAGGCCACCGGGTCCTGCGGCCGCGTGCCGTCCTGCCACTTCGACCAGCATTTCAAGAACGCGGTCTGCAGCACTTCGGGCACGTCGGCCATCGGACCGAGCACCGAACGCACCGCTCCCGCAAGCCCTTGGCGATGGGCCTGGAAGAGGTCGGCGAGCGGGCTGTCCTCGGCGGTCATGGATCGATCGTGCCGATGAAGACGCCGGCCGGCGATTCCGGATTGCTCGCGCGCACGATTTCTGCGGGTGGGTTGCGGCGTCGCATCCGGCGTGCGTCGCCGACCGAACGCGCGGCGAACTTCGATGGCGAACGTTCCCCCCGACAAGACCTGTGCGACCTGCGGGCGCACGATCGCCTGGCGCAAACGCTGGGCGCGCGATTGGGACCAGGTCCGCTACTGCAGCGACGGCTGTCGCCGCGGCCTCGGCGCGATCGACCACGCGCTCGAGCAGGCGATCGTGCAGCTGCTGGCAGCGCGTGCTGCGGGGTCGACGATCTGTCCGTCGGAGGCGGCGCGCGCGGTCGCTGCGGACTGGCAGCCGCTGATGGAGCAAGCGCGGCAAGCGGCGCGGCGGCTGGTCGCCGCCGGCGTCGCGGTGATCACGCAGGGCGGGCGCGTGGTCGATCCGTCGACGGCGAAGGGGCCGATCCGCGTGCGGCGGCGGTAGGCGTTCGCTTCACCAGGGTCGGCCGTAGGCGAGGCAGGCGCTGGTGTGGCCGATGAAGGCGCCGAGCAGTGCGGCGACCCATACGGCGAGGGACGCGGCGATGTACAGCCCGAGGCCGCGCGATCCGCGCGTCAGCACCATGTAGAGCAGCAGGCCCCAGCCGAGGACCATGGACAGCAGGAAGAAGGCGAACGCCTTCCAGCCGCGCAAGCCGAGCTGCCGCTCGTCGCTCTCGATCCAGCCCATGTAGGGGATCAAGCACAGCAAAAGGCCAGCTTGCCACGGCATCTTGGCGAGCGGCGCCGCGATCTGTCCGACGAACGCCACCAGCAACAGCACCAGGAACCAGGTGGTGCGGGGACTTCGCTGCGCAACGAGGGCGGACGTCATGGCGTGTGGGTGCGTGTGCGGGATCTCCGACCGCGGTGCGGCAGTGTGCGCAGCCAGTTGGGCGCCGGCAAGCCCGAGCGCGCGAGCGTTGGCACGGGCGGTTCGCGGCGCGATGACCCGCTGCAGCACGGGCGCCAGTCCTTCCGCGCTTCTGTGGGATGTCCGCCCTTCGTCGCTGCGTCGTGGTCGCTGCTTGCGCCCTGGCCCTGTCGACGAGCAGCTGCACGGTGGTGAAGCCGATCGCCGGCGCGATCGTGGGGCCGGTGGTGGTGATGGGGCGAACGGGCCCCTTCGGCGCCTGCGGTTGCGACGACGGACGCGCGCTCCTGATCTTCTACGGCGCGTTCGCGGCGGCTGGTGCGGTGGTGGGGTTGGTGACGGGGATCATCAGCGACGTGCAGGCGCTCAACGGCGACGCCTGCGACCCATGCCGCAACTGGTACGACCCGTTCGCCACCAACACGTCGCGTTGAACGGGGACGCTGGCGCAGGCGCGCCGCGATCAGCGCGCGCCGTCGTTCGGCAGCCGCTGCTTGCGGAAGCTCTCGGCCGGGCTCTGCGCGTCCGGCTCCGCATCGAGCTCGATCTTGCGCGTGTCCCACGCCGACTCCGGTGCCAGCTCGGGGCACTGGCTGCGCAGCAGGCGGATCAGATCGGACTGCAGCTGCAGCGACGTGCTCAGCGTCGTCGCCGATGGCTGGCGGCCGGGCCACATCGACTCGAGCTTCAACAG
>JBILEY010000059.1:0-18675 GCA_044351865.1 Planctomycetota bacterium
GCTGACGTTCGGCGCGTCGACGCGCGGCCAGCAGGGCCAGGTCGCGCTCGAGGCCGAAGAGCTGACGATGAAGGTCGGCGGCAAGACGCTGCTCGAGCAGAGCGCCTTCCGCGTCTGGTTCGGCGAAGTGACGGCGCTGCTCGGTCGCAATGGTGCTGGCAAGACCACGCTGCTGCGTCTGCTCGCCGGCATCGGCCAGCCCGCCGCGGGCACCATCAAGCGCGCGCACAACCTGCGCATCGGCTACTTCAGCCAGGACAAGAACGACCTGCCGCAGCAGGGCACCGTGCTCGAAGCGCTGCGCGAACTCGACCGCACCGTCGACGAACGCACGCTGCGCGACCACCTCGCGTTGTTCCTGTTCTGCGGCGACGACGTCGAGAAGCCGGTCGCCGAACTGTCGGGCGGCGAGAAGCAGCGCCTGTCGCTGGCGCGCATGACGCGGGCGCAGTTCGACCTGCTGTGCCTCGACGAACCGACCAACCACCTCGACGTCGCCGGCACCGAAGGCCTCGAGCAGGCGCTGAAGGAGTTCCCCGGCACCGTCGTGCTGATCACCCACGACCGCAAGCTCGTCGACGAAGTCGCCGACCGCGTGCTGTGGGTCGAGAACGGCAGCGTGCGCACGTTCGACCAGGGCCTCGCGCAGTGCCAGAAAGTGCTCGCCGACGAACGCGCCGCACTGCGCGCCGCCGAGGTCGAGGCGCGCGACAAGGCGGCAGCGAAGGCGGCCGCGAGCGCGCCGCCGGTCGAGGCGAAGAAGGCGATCGAGACCGGCAAGGTGCGCAACCCGCTGATGTTCCAGCGGCTCGAGGAGCGCATCATGAAGCTCGAGGCCGAGCTCGAAGCGCTGCGTGCTTCGATGCTGGACCCGGCGAACTACGCCAGCGCGTCGAAGATGAAGGAGCTGCAGGCCACCGAGGTGCGGCTGAAGGCGGCGATCGCCGAGGCCTACGAGCAGTGGGAGAACTGGCAGTAGCGGCAAGCGGCGGTCTGGCTTGGGTGACGCAAACCTTTTTCTTCAAGATGGCTACGTCTGGTTGACGAGATTGCAAATCCGATTTTCAATCTGAAGATGCCCGCTGCGCCACGAGCCATGGCCGACACCATCCGGTCGCGTGCCACCCGCCACCCGACGCTGACCGTCACCGGCCCGCGCCAGTCCGGCAAGACCACCCTCTGCCGCGCCGCGTTCCCCGACCACAGCTACGTCAACCTCGAAGACCTGAACCAACGCGAACTCGCCGTCGCCGACCCGTCCTCGTTCGTGCGTCGCCACATGTCCGGCGCGATCTTCGACGAGGTGCAGCGGGTGCCGGAACTGCTGTCGGCCATCCAGGTCGCCGTCGACGCCGAGCCGCGGCAGGGTCGCTTCGTGCTCAGCGGGTCGCACAACCTGCAGCTGCAGGGCGCCATCGCGCAGTCGCTCGCCGGCCGCACCAGCGTGCTCGACCTGCTGCCGATGAACTTCGCCGAACTACGGGCGTTCGCGACGGCCCCGACCGAACTGCTGCCGACGTTGTTCGCCGGCGGTTATCCACGCATCTTCGCCGACCACGTGCCGCCGACGGAGTTCCACGCCGACTACGTTCGCACCTACGTCGAACGCGACGTGCGGCAGCTGCTCGCCGTCCAGGATCTCGGCGCATTCCAGACCTTCTTGCGGCTGTGCGCTGGCCGCACCGGCAGCCTCGTGAACCTCTCGTCGCTCGCGTCCGACTGCGGCATCACGCACCCGACCGCCAAGGCCTGGCTGCACGTGCTCGAAGCCAGCTACCTGGTGCAGGTCGTGCGGCCCTGGTTCACCAACCTCGGCAAACGACTGGTCAAGGCCCCAAAGCTGTTCTTTCTCGACAGCGGCCTGCTGTGCTGGCTGCTCGGCATTCGCGAACCGGCACAACTCGACGCCCATCCCCTGCGCGGCGCGGTGTTCGAGAGTTGGGTGGTGTCCGAGATCCTGAAGGCGCGGGCCAATCTGGGCACAAGCGATCCGCTGTGGTTCTACCGCGACCAATCCGGCAACGAGGTCGACCTGGTGGTCGAGACCGGCGACCGACTGCTGCTGGTCGAGATCAAGAGCGGTGAGCGTGTGGCGAGCGACGCGATCGAGTCGATGCGGGCGATGGTGACGAAGTTCGGCGAGACGAAGCGCAAGGTGCAGGGCGTGATGGTCTACGGCGGTGACACCGCAGCCAGCGTGCACGGCGTCGAGCTGGTGCCATGGCGCGAGCTCGGGGAGCAGACGTTCTGCTGACTCAGCGGCGGCGTGCCCGGTCGAACACTTCCTTGGCGCGCTGGCCCAGCTGCTGCGCGAACGCCAGCACGACCACGTCGCGTTCGCCCTGACGCGTGGCGACATACCACGACGCGATCGGCGGCTGCTCGGTCATGCGCACGATCGCCACGTCGCCAGCGGCGACGTAGTCCTCGGCGACCCAGCGCGGCAGCACGGTGACGCCACCGTCGCTCGCCACCAGATCGACCAGCAACTGCGTCACCATCGGTGCGGTGGTCACGCGCGCGGGGCGGACCCCGGTGGGCAGCGGCAATGGCAGCGGCTCGGGCCGTTCCTGGTCGTAGACCTCGTAGAGCACGAACGTCGCCGCGGCGATCGCCTGTGCGTCGACGACGCCGCGGCCGGCCCACGGATGGCGCGCGCCGACGACCGCGACCAGTTCGTCGGCGAACAGCGGCGCGAGCTCGATGCCCGGAGCCTGCTTGCCGGTCTTGGTGACGACGGCGACGTCGACATCGTGCGCGCGCAGCGCGGAGATCGGCTCGTCGCCCGGGCAGGTGACGAGCCGCAGGTCGACGTCCGGGTGCTGGTCGCGATGGCGCTGTGCCAGCGGGGCCAGCCAGCGGTAGTTGGTGCTGCACTGCGAGGTCACGCGCAGGCTGCGGCGGCCGCCGTCGCGCTCGCGCTCGATGTCGCGAACCGCCGAACGCAGCTCGGCCAGCGCGCTTCGCGCCGCGGCCAACAGACGCCGACCCGCCGCCGTCGGCCGCATGCCGCGCGGCAGACGCTCGAACAGCGGGGCGCCGAGGCGTTGCTCGAGTTGCGCCAGGCGCTGGCTCAACGCCGGCTGCGTGACGAACAGGCGCTGCGCCGCGGCCGTCATCGTGGCGCCATCGCCGAGCGCTTCGAGCAGCTCGAGGTCGCGGAAGTCGACGTCCATCACGACACCTTATCGCGCCATCAGAAGGTCGAAATGGTGGCGTCGCGCGAGCCGGTCTACAGCCGTCGGCATCGCGTGAACCCCAACACATCCTCCGTCTCCGTGGCCGTGGTCTACCACAGCGGCTACGGCCACACCCGCATCCTCGCCGACGCCGTGCAGCGCGGCGCCGCCACCGTCCCCGGCACGCGCGCGACTGCGATCGCGGTCGAAGACCACGCCGCCCACTGGCCGACGATCGACGCCGCCGATGCGATCGTCTTCGGCACGCCGACCTACATGGCCGGGCCGTCGGCCCCGTTCAAGGCGTTCCTCGACGGCACCTCGAGCCGCTGGGCGCAGCAGGCCTGGAAGGACAAGCTCGCCGCCGGCTTCACCAACTCCGCCAGCCAGAGTGGCGACAAGCTGGCGACGCTGCAGACGCTGGCGCTCGCGGCGATGCAGCACGGCATGGTCTGGATCGGCCTCGGCCTGATGCCCGGCAACAACAGCAGCAAGGGCTCGGTCGCCGACCTCAACCGCCTCGGCAGCTTCCTCGGCGCGATGGCGCAGTCGAACGCCGACGAGCCGCCCGAACTGGCGCCGCCGCCGTCGGACCGCGCGACCGCCGAAGCGCTCGGCCGCCGCGTCGCCGAAGCCGCGCACCGCTGGCGCCGGCCACCGGCACACCCGGAGGAGCCGGCCGTGCGCGACGTGCTCGAGCGCTACGTCGACGGCCTGCACCGCGGCGACACCGCGCAGCTCGCCAACGTGTTCCACCCGCGCGCCGTCTACGCGACGGGCAGCGACGGTGCGGCACAGCTCGACACGGCGACGCCGGGCGAAGCGATCGTGCTGCTCGACGCGCAGCGCTACCTCTCGATCGTGGCGCGGCGCGCGTCGCCGCAGAGCCGCGGCGAGCCCCGCGCCGACACCGTGCGCGCGGTGCAGTTCTCCGGCCCGGTGACCGCGGTGGCCCACGTCGACGTGCGCTTCGGCGGCCGCTGCTACCAGGACGTGCTGACGCTGGTGAAGTCCGCCGGCGCGTGGCGCATCGTCGCCAAGGTCTTCCACTTCGAGAACGCGGAAGAGCCATGCCGTACGTGAACGTGCAGATCACGCGCGAAGGCGCGACCCGCGAACAGAAGGCGGAGGTGATCCGCCAGATCACCGACACGCTGGTGCAGGTGCTCGGCAAGGAGCCGGCGACGACGTTCGTCGTCATCGAGGAGGTGGCGCTCGAGGACTGGGGCGTCGGCGGGCTGCCGGTCGACGAGTTCCGCCGGCGGCGACGGCAACCGCCGGGCTGAGCCCGCGTCGCATCGGTCTCGCATCGGGACCGGCCGTTGGCATCGCTGCTGGCAGGCGCCGCGCATCACCGCGGTCGCGAACGGCGGCGCGGTGGCGTCGGCAGCGTCGATGCAACCCGGTCGTTCCACGACGAGGAGCCAACCATGACCGTGTCCGGTGACCTGTCCACCATCGATCTGGCGGACCTGCTGCAGAACATCGAATCCCATTCGCGCACCGGCACGCTGAGCCTCCGCTCGGAAGCCGGCGATGCGCGCCTGTTCTTCCGCGACGGCCGCGTCGCGATGCTGCAGCGGCCGAGCCGTCCGTCGCTGGTCGACATGCTGATCGCCACCGGGCAGGTGACGGCGAAGAAGGTCGAAGCCGCGCGCAAGAAGCAGAAGGGCTCGCGCCGCTGCGTCGCCGAGTGGCTCGTCGGTGCGCGCTCGCTGACCGCCGAGGCGCTGCACGAGTTCGGCGAGCAGCAGCTGGACGAAGACGTCGCCGACCTGATCGCCGACGCAAAGGGCGAGTTCGAGTTCGCCGAAGGCGACGAGCCGGTCGGCGAGTTCGATGCGGACGAAGCGAGCCTGCAGCTGTCGCGCGCGGTGGCGCCGCTGGTGCTCGAGGCGACGCGGCGCGTCGACCACTGGGTCGAAATCCGCAAGTTCGTGCCGAGCGACGCCATGCACTTCCGCGTGCGCCCTGGCCAGAAGGCACCGGCGGAATGCGAGGACGCCGAGCTCGCGGTGGCGCTGCTGGCGGCCCTCGACGGTTCGCGCAGTGCGCTCGAGCTGGTCGCGATGTTCCCCGACCGCCGCTTCTCGGCGTGGAAGCTGCTCGCCGAACTGGTGCGCGACCACGTTGCGCGTCCTGCCTCCGGCGACGACCTGCTGGCGCTGGCGAAGGCGGCGGAGGGCGAGGATCCGCAGCGCGCGCGGCTCCTGGTGCAGCGTGCCCTCGACAGCGAACCGCACCATCTGCAGCTGCTGGCGACCGAAGCGCGACTCGCCGAGCAGCTCGGCGACAAGAACGGCGCCACCGCCGCGCAGAAGCTGCTGGCGCACCTGCATCTCGAAGCCGGCCGTGCGGACGAGGCGATGACCGCCCTGACCGAGGGCAAGCGGCTGGCGCCGACGGATCCGAGCCTGTGGGAACGTTCTCTGCAGTTGGCGCTGACGCAGGGCCGCCGCCCGGACGCGCTACGCGAAGGCTTGCGCCTGGTCGAGCTGCATCGTGGACCTGGCCTGCACGCCCGCGCCAAGGCCGTGCTCGACCGCCTGCTGTGCGTCGAGCCGAACGCGATCGAACTGCACGTCGAGTTCGCGCGCAGTTGCGTCGACTGCGGTACGCCCGAAGAGGCGGTGAAGCACCTGGCACGCCAGGGCAAGGTGCTCGTCGGCGCCGAGAACTACGTCGGCGCGCGCACGCTCTACGGCGAGATCCTCGCCATCGATCCGAACCATCGCGAGGCGGCGGTGTCGATCGAGATGATCGACAAGGAGGAGTTCGCGCGGCGCCGCGCCCGCCGTCGTCGCTGGGCGATGGTCGCATCGACCGCCTGCGCTGGTCTGCTGCTGGGCACGCTGGCGTGCCTCGACGTCGTCGCGCGCGTCGCTTGCATCGAGGCGCGTTCGCTGATCGCACGCGAACGCATGGTCGAGCACGCCCACCATCGCGACGCGCTGGCGGTGTGGGAACGGCTGCGCGACGAGCACCCGTTCTCCCTGGTGCGCTGGCTCGAGGTGCCGCGCGAGATCGCCGACCTGCAGGACCGCATCGCCGAGGGTGTGGCGGAGCGCGAGCCGGGAGAGCTGCGGCAGCGGTGACCGGCGGCGACCGACGGTGACGGCCGCGACAAGCTGCGCGTGCGAACGCATACTGCGCGCCTCGCCATGACGATCCGCCCGCCGGCCGTGCTGTCCTTCCTGTTCGCGACTGCCCTGCTGCCGGCGCAGGACGACCGGCCGACGTCGCAGCCAGTGCGCGTGACGGCGACCCTCGACGCAGCGGTGATGGCGTCGAGTGGGCGCGCGCCGCTGCGGCTGTCGTTCACGACCGAAGAAGTGTTGGTGCGCGCGCTCGCCGTGCGCATCGAGCTGCGCCACGGCAAGGACCTCGTGCTGCGCCGCGACCACGCGCCGCCGGTGCCGAGCAAGCAATGGCCGAAGGGCAAGGCGGTCGACTACGAGCTGCCGCTGGTGTTCGCGACGCCGCCGGCCGGAGTCGCCGCCGGTGACACGATCGACGTGTGGCTCGGCTTCGTCGACGCCGCCGCGGACAACAAGGTGCTGCCGCCGCTCGGCAAGGACGTCGGCAGCGACGGGCTCGTGCGCGTAGCGACGTTCGTGTTCCCCGACCTGAAGGGCACGCCCGACGCCGCCGCGGTCGACGCGACGATCACCGCAGCGCTCGCTCTCGCACCGAAGAACCCGCAGGCGGCGTGGGACCAGCTCGAGTTCGCGTTCCGCCGGCTCGACGACTATCCGCTGAAGGCGAAGCTGCAGAAGGCGCTGCTGACCGTCGGGCGCATGCCGCCGGCGCCGTTGTCGTTCGAGGAACAGGACATCGTCAAGGAGCGCATCCGCGCCGAACGCGCGCGCTACCTGCGCCAGGTCGCGGGCTGGATGTACGACCGCGGCAAGCTGCTCGGGGCGCTGCTGCTGCTCGACGAAGTCGGCGGCGCGCTGCAGGAACAAGCCGATCGCGCGGTGCTCGGCTCGCTCGCCGATGCGCGCCGCGTCACGCAGGACCGCGACGGCATCGTCGCCAAGGTGTTCGAGCTCGACAAAGCGCAGCGCGACGCCGTCGACGCGCTGGTGCAGAAGCACCCGAAGATGGCCGAACGGCTGGCGGTCGGCGTCGAGCTGGCGGCGAAGGACAAGGCGCAGCGCGGCATCGCGCGCGAACTGGTGCGCACGGTCGAGTTCACGCCCGAACTGCGCGAACAGGCGGCGAAGGCGCGCGAGGCGATGGAGAAGGCGTGGCTCGCCGACGTGCCCGCCGAAGAGCGCACCGAGGCGGAAGCGGCGATGAACCACCCGTGCTGGGCCCGCACCCAGACGCGCGCGAGCCATCGCTTCGTCTTCATCGGCCCGCAGCAGCTGGTGACGACGATCCCGGCCGACAGCGCCCTGCGCTTCGACCTCGCGTATCTGTACGTGACCGACCTGTTCGGCCGCGTGCCCAATCCCGACGGCGACCGCGTCACCGTCTATTGGAAGGAACTGTGGGACTTCGGCGGCGGCGTCGGCGGCGGCAAGATCATCGACATCGGCAATGCCAGGCCCGACGCCAAGGACACGCGCGTCGACAACGGCCTGCTCTACCACGAGCTGACGCACTGCGTCGACGACACCCATCCGGTCTACGGCGGCATGCGCGAAGGGCTGGCCGACTTCGGTGCCGCGTTCGCGCAGTGGGAACTCGGACAGGTCGCCGGCGGCCGCGCCGCGATGGGCATGGCGCAGCGCGCGTTCCTGCAGGACTACCTGCAGCGCGACCTCGAGTACTGGCGCATCCCGAACTACGGGCCGAGTGCGGGCTTCCTGCTGCACTTCGTCGTCACCTACGGCAAGAACGGCGACGGCTACCACTGGGAGCGCTACCGCCAGTTCTTCCGCGACTACCGCCGCTGCCCGATCAAGGACACGCGCACGCCGACGCTGGCGCGCGCGTTCGCCTACCACCTGTGCGAAGCGTTCGGGCCGCAGGCGTTCGCCGACCTGGTGAAGTTCCGCTGGCCGCTGCTGCCCGACGAGCTCGACGCGGTGAAGCGCGAGTTCACGGCCGCTGCCGCGCGCGACCTCGACGTCGACATGAGCGACGCGAAGGGCTCGGCGGTGACGCGCGACCAGACGGCGCGGCGACTCGCCAAGGACGAGAAGGGCCTCGACGAGTTCGCCGCCGAGCTCGGCGTCGTGCGCGACTGGTGGGTCATCGGGCCGTTCAAGAAGGACGGTGTCGACCCCGACGCCTACCGCTTCCCGCCGGAGCTCGAGATCGACCTGAAGGCGCGCTACGAGAGCATCAACAACAACCCGACGTGGCGGCATCCCGGCGAGAAGCCGGTGACGGTCGAGAACAGCGGCTGGGTGCAGTTCGACTGGCAGTACATGGACAACAGCGCGATCTACGCGCTGACCCACGTGACGTTCGACGCCGAAGTCGAGGCGTGGATCCACGTGCGCTGCGACGACGAGCTGACGCTGTTCGTCGACGACGAACTGATCGGCAAGCACGACTTCCACAACAGCGGCGGCGGCCCGTGGCGACCGCGCAACGCCGTGCAACTGCCCGACGTGATCCGCTTCCCGGTCAAGCTGACGAAGGGTCGCCACAAGCTGCTGCTGAAGATCCGCAACGGCGGCGGCCTCGCCGGCTGCACGCTCGCGATCGCCCAGCGCAACGGCACGCCGCTGCCGGGCTGGCGCACCGACCTGCAACCGCCGCAGAAGAAGCTGGCGGCGATCGACATGCCCGAGGGCAAGCGCTGGCCCTCGCGCTTCCGCGCGCGCTTCGACCAGGCCGGCTCGCACAAGAAGCTCGAGGCGACCGTCGGCCAGTGGCGCACGCGCAATGGCGCGCTCGAAGGCTTCGCCAACGACCGCGGCGTCGAGTGGCGCAAGTACACCGTTCGCCCCGGCTTTCCCAAGGACTCGCCGTCGAACCTGGCGTGGCTGCCGGAGAAGGCGACCGAACCGCTGGAAGCGTTCTCGCTGTCGATCGACCTCGCACCAGGCAGCGGTGCGCCGAAGCTGTGCGTGATCCTGCAGGGCGACGGCCAGCGCGACGCGCTCAGCGGCTGGACGCTGATCCTCGAGCCGCACGGCGACAAGGTCCGCGCGTGGCTCGAACGCTACGACCTGCGCATGTTCGAGAGCCCGTTCGTGCCGTTCGTCGTCGACGAGAAGAAGCCGACGCCGCTGGTGCTCGATTGGTTCGGCAAGCGCTTGTCGGTGAAGCTCGGCGGGCACGTGCTGTTCGACCAGGCGCCGCTGCTGGCGATCCCGGGCAAGCACCGCATCGGCGTCGCCACCTGGGGCGAGGACGTGCGCATCGAGGAGATCGAACTGCGCGGCCAGGCGCGCACGCGCTGAGCGGCGACGCGGCGCGTCACGTCGGCGGCAAGAACCGCCGCCAGCCGTCGCCTTCGGCGAGAACCCGGATCGTCTGCATGCGCTCCGCGAGGAAGCGCTGCATGTGGCCCTTCACCAGCAGCGCGTCGGCGATCCGGCCGAGCACGCCGAGCGGGCTCGTGTAGTCGAACACGTCGATTGCGTGCGTGACGTCACCGTCCTGGCGGAACGTGTGGTCGTGGTCAAAGCGCGAGAACACGCCGGCGACCATCGAGTCGCGGAAGTGCCGCGGCCGATCGACCGCCACCATGCGGCTGGTCAGCCGCCAGCGCAGCCCGAAGTGGCGCGCCGACCAGGTCACCGTCTCGCCGAGTTCGAGCAGGCCGGTCGTGCGGCCGGCGATCGCGCGTTCGCTGGTGCCGGTCGCCGAGGCGGCGTGCGCGTCGATGCTGCGGCAAAGGTCGAAGACGCGTTCGATCGGCGCGCGGATCGTGGTGTGGAGCTCGACGACGGGCACGCGGTCACGGTAGCGGCGGATTCGCGGGCGGCGCCAGCTCCAGAAGCTCGCCGAGCCGCGCTCTCACCGCGCGACAGCGTAGAGATGCAGGAGCTTGTCCTCCGGTGCCAGACACAGCGCCCGTTCGAAGCGCATCCCAAGCTTGCCGAGCAGCGCGATCGAGCGCTCGTTCGCGGGATCGACGATCGCCACGACACGTGGCAGCTGCAGCCGGCGCAGGCCGTACTGCAGCATGGCATCCGCCGCTTCGAACGCGTAGCCGACCCCACGATGATCGGGGAGGAACGCGAAGCCCAGGTCGACGTCGGCAAGCCCATCGCGCTGCAGCAGCCCACAGACGCCGAAGGCACGGCCGCTCGCATTACCCACGACGACGCACAGGCCGAGTCGGCCTGTCGTTCGCAAGAACGGGCCTGTCCGCATGTAGACGATCGCGTCGTCACGGGTCCGGATCGAGCGGTCGCCGATGAAGCGAAGGAAGTCGGGGTCGTTCGTCAGCTCGACGAGGAAGTCGGCGTCCTCCTCCTCGACCCTGCGCAGCAGCAGTCGTTCGGTCGTGACGATGGTCGTGGGGCCGAAGGTCATGAATCCTGATGGCTGCGGTTCGAACCACGCCAATCGCGTGCCCGGCATGATCATCATGGTGCCGAATCGGAAAACGAAGAGCGCGAGCAGTGTGAACAGGATCGCTCGGCGGGCTCGACGTCCACGGCGCGTCCACAGCAGCCGGAATCCGACGCGCAGCGGATGCAGCGGATCGCGCGCCAGGGCGGGCGAGATTCTGCGATGGCGGACGGGGAACGTCTCCATACCGCCAGGGTAGCGACGGGCGAGCGCCGATGCCGGTCGTGGGCTCGCTGGCGCTGGCTGTCCGACCATCACGGCGACCCACGCCCCCGTTCGCGCCGCGCCACCGAAGCCTCGACGCGGCGGCCGACGCGCCGAATCCCCGCACCGCCGCGCGACGCGCACCCGCGCTCGTTGCATCCCTGCCGCGACGGCGCGCGAAGACGGCCCACATGAACGCCCGGCTCGATCTGTTCGCTGCCCACGCCGCCCATCGCCACCAGCACGCCGGTCGCCCGTGCGGCAAGTCTCCGCAGCCAGTCGTCCGCCCGACGCGCGAAGACGCCCACGAGGCCCTGCGCACGCTGCTGAGCTGGATCGGCGAGGACCCGACGCGCGAAGGCCTGCTGGAGACGCCGGACCGCGTGCTGCGCGCCTTCGGCGAGCACTTCGCGGGCTACCAGCAGAACCCGGCCGAGCTGCTGCGGAAGAGCTTCGAAGAGCTCGACGGCTACTCGGGCCCGGTCGTCGTGCGCGACATCGAGGTGCACTCGCACTGCGAGCACCACATGGTGCCGTTCACCGGCCGCGCCCACGTCGCCTACCTGCCGAATGCGCGCGTCGTCGGCCTCAGCAAGCTCGCGCGCCTCGTCGACGCGTTCGCCCACCGCCTGCAGATCCAGGAGCGCCTGACCGCGCAGATCGCGAACACCATCCACGAAGCGCTGGCGCCGCGCGCAGTCGCCGTCGTCGTCGCCTGCGAGCACCAGTGCATGGCCACGCGCGGCGTGAAGAAGCGCGGGGCGACGACGATCACGACGCAGTGTCTGGGTCTCTGGGAGAGCGACGCGGTCGCGCGCGCCGAGATCCTCCGGCAGCTCGAGGACTGAGCGAGGACCGCGGTGAGCGGGGGCGTCGGCCGCCAGTCAGCAGCCGCCCTCGCCGAAGATCAGGCCCACAGCGACGGCCACGGTCCAAACGAGCGACCCGCCCATCGCCGGCCACAGCATCGCCCGCTTCGCCGCACCCGAGAGCCGTTCCTTGCCGACGAAGTAGAACGTCGGCAGCAGGCCGAACAGGACCTGGCAGGGCAGGCCGAGCACCGCGAGCATCAGGCCGAGCGGCGCGCGCGCATGGAGGGTGCCGATCGACAGCAGCAGGCAGACCACGGACCCCACCGCCAGGACGACGTTCAGCGTGCGGCACAGGGTGGCGCGAGCCGAAGGTCCACCGCGTGGATACAGCCGCTGTCGCAGGGTCATTGCGCGGCGATCCTCTTCGGCTGCCTGCGCTCGTCAACGAATGCCCCCGCTGTCGTGCCGAGTCGCCATGCAGGCATGGTTCGTCAATCCCTGACAAGGCGCGCCTGCGCGACCCGACCGTCTGGCCCAAGGCGCAACACCAACCACTCGGAGTCGATGCTGATGTAGCTCCGCTCCATTCCGAGGCGATACACGAGATCCCAATCGCGGAAGTAGCCGGTTGGCGCCGGCTCGCCGAGCATGGCGACGACCTGGGCGCGCGTCAGGCCGATCAGCGCTCGATCGGCGAGGAGCCGGTCGGCCATGCCGAGGCGGACATCGTCACGGTCTCGCGCCGGATCGCTCCAAGCGACGGCATCGAATGGACGACCTCGGTCGGTGGCGAGCTCGGCAGCGAAGCCGATCGCGACCACGAGGCCGAACGCGACCAGCAAGGCCAGCGTCACGAACCCAAGCCATGAGGCGCGCCTCTTCGTGTCCGACTGACGTTCCTGGGCATCGGCGGAGCTCCTCTTCGGGCCAGCTGCCTGTGCTTCCTGCTCGGGCCACTCCGCGCCGCGATACACGACGTGCTCCAGCGCTTCGTCGCCGAATGCGTCGGCATTGGTCAGATGTCCGTCGTATGGACCGACCTTCGAGACTCTGCCGCCTCCCTTGAAGACAAGCTGGAGCCCGTGCTCTGGCTCCCAATCGCACTCGCACTCGAGCGAGACGTAGACGCCTCGCTCCCCGTGATCGCGACGAGACACGAACACTTCCTCCCCGAACTGCACGTGCGCCCAGACCTCCGCCGGGGAACCGACAACCAGCGGCTCTTCGTCGGCCGCGGACAGGCAGCGGCTAACGTCCTGGTAGTAGCGAAACACCTCGGCCTCGGCTTCCTCGAGCACAGCTGGCGAGCTGTTCAGGAACGCCGCGATCGCCTGGTGGTAGTCCTCCTTGTCCGGATCTGCTTCGTAGCCATCCAATACGAAGCGGCACGGGCGTCCGCCCAACGCGGCCACCTCGACAGGCTGGCTGCAGTAGTCCCCGCAACCGTCTTCCCTCGTAACCTCACCTAGTCCGCGGACGTTCATGGGTCTTGTGACGCGCTCGGAAGGGCCCACCCAAAAGCAGGCACGGGCTTTCCACCGCGATCGTTGCGCTGGCGCCCCCGGAAGCAACCCACAGTCGATCCGCTGCTGCCGGGGAAGAAGATCTCGTGGACCGTCGTGACCGCGCCATGGGCGAGATCCAGCCCACTCTGGAAGGCGCCGGCCGTGCCGAGGCTCATGCTGCGTGCGACGGCTCCATCGCGATGGCCTTGGTGCGGCTCGCCGGCTCCTTCGGCGTGGCGATTCGATCCGATCGCAACGGCGACCGTGGCTCGCGCAACCGCAGGAACGGTACGGCAGGCACCGTCAGTACGCCTCGGCGCGATCGACGCGCACTCCTGCCTGGATCAGCCTCTCGGCAACCCGCTGCGCCGATGCGCCGGATCCAAGACGTCCCCCCTCTGCGGAATCCGCCCCGTCCCACTACGCTGGTGCCGCGGCTCCGGTGGTCGGGGCCGCCTCGTCTTCGACGCACCTCTCGATCCAACCTCCATGACGCCACGTTGCCTCGTCTCCCTCGCCCTGCTCAGTGCGGGTCTCGCCGCCCAGCAGCAGGTCACCCTGCCCGACAATCACTACTTCAGTGAGAGCAACCTGCAGCTCAACAATGCCGGCACCACCGCCTGGTGGCGCACCACCGCCGGCCGCATGCAGATCCTCTACGAAGGCTCGAACTTCACCGGCGTGACCGGCCCGATCTTCATCACCAAGATCAAGTTCCGTGGCGAAGACGGCGAGATCAACCTCGGCGGCCAGGTCTACACCGGCGTCAACGTCGCCGTCGGCTCGACCGCGGTGAACAACGTGACGATGACGAACACGTTCGCCAACAACCTGGCGCCGACCCTGCCGGCGACCACGACGATGGGCACGACGGTGACGACGAACGTCACCGTGGCGCCGTCGGTCGGTTCGATGCCGAACAACTGGAACATCGAGATCGACCTCGTGGCCCTCGGCGGCGCCATCGCGTTCGACCCGACGAGCAGCGAGCCGAACTTCCTGATCGACATCACGATGCCGAATGCGCCCAGCAATGCGGCGCCGCTGTCGCTGATCCCGATGGCGAACACGACCGGCGGCTCAACGTTCATCCGCGGCGCCGGCGTCACGGCTGCGACTCCTGGGGCACTGACCGGCACGCTCAGCGCCATTCCGCTCATCGTCGGCGTCGAGTTCGCCGGCAGCGGCGGCTTCAACCCGGTGGTCGTCGCGCGCAACGAGGTCTACGGCGGCGCCTGCGGCGGCGCGGCCTCGTCGTTCTATCAGGCGTTCCTCAATGGCCAGGAGTGGGACCTGAACAACGGCCTGACGCTGATCCCGGACAATCCCACGGCGCCAACCTTCTACACGGTGTCGACCGGGGCTCCGGCCTTCGACGCCACCAAGGTGAACGTCGCGGCCAACTCGGTTGCCGACGACGCCCTGGTGACGCACCCGCTGGGCTTCACGCACGCGTTCCCCGGTGGTTCGACGAGCACGATCCTCGCCAGCACCAACGGCTTCGTGTGGCTCGACCCGACGATGAACGACAACCAGTTCGCCGGCGTCGTCAGCCGCCTGCTCGGTGACCCGGTCGCCGGTTCGGCGGCGCCGATCGTGCAATACAGCGGTGGTCGCTACGCGCTCTATTGGCACGACCTAAACATGAGCAAGAACCTGACGCTGAACCCGCAGGCCGGCTTGCACGTGTTGACCGACACCAGCGGTGGACCCGGCAACGCGGTCGCCTACGTGACCTGGCGCGACATCGCCGAGTTCAACACGGCCGGTCCGTCGGCCGGCGTCACGCCGATCACCGGGCACACGATCTGGAACTTCCAGTGCGTGATCCACGAGGCGACCGGCGTCGTCGAGTTCCGTTACGGCAGCATGCCGCAGTTCACGACCTCCGGCGGCTCGACTGCCGGCCACCACGCGGCGATCGTCGGCTTCTCCCAGGGTCGCCTCGGCGGCCTGTTCGGCATCAACTCGGTCGACCCGCAGTCGCGCGACCTGTCGATCGAGCCGACGTTCCAGACGTCGCCGGAAGGCTCGTTCGGCAACATCGGCCAGACCGCGGTGACCACGCCGGTCGCCGGCGGCCCCCAATACAACGGTCGCCTGTTCCCCGGCCAGACGGTGACCTGGAACGCCAACAACGTGCCGCCCGGCTCGCTGCTCGGCGTGCAGTTCCTGGACATCACGGCCGTCCGCCCCGGCATCCAGTTCCCGACGATCACGGCGCCTGGCTGCATGATCAGCCTGACCCCGACGGCGCTCGCCTGGGAGACGTTCGTGCTGCCCGGCGCGAGTGTCACCGGCACCGCGGCGCTGACGATCCCGACCGGCCTCGACGGCGTCGATCTGCACGCGCAGTTCCTGGTGCTCGACGGCCTGTTCGGCGGCCCGAACCTCGTCACCTCGTCGAGCAACGCGATCCGCCACACGATCGGTCAGAACTGATCGCGCGGATGGCTGGGTGCCGGTGCCGCTGCCGCAGAGCGGCGCACCGGCGACTCAACGCAGCGCGCCGTCCGTGTAGTGATGGTGCTCCTGCGCCGCCGAGGAGAACGAGGCCACGAACGCCGACTCGCCGCCGCGCTCCTTGGCGCGGCCGGTCACCAACCGCAGGCGCATGGGCCAGTCGTAGTACCCCTTGGCCAACGGAAAGGCGGTCAGCACGCCAGTCAGGCGCCGTTCGCGGATCCAGAGTTCCGCGGCTGACGCGTGGTGAACACGCCGCCCGGAGCGCTGTGGGCGTCGCGCGCGAAGATCCAGACGTGCTTCTCGGGGATCATGGGGATCGGCTGCTCGATCTACTGGCGCCAACACCCGGCCCAAAGGCCTTCGACGGTGTGCCGCTGGCGCCGCTTGCGACGCTCGGTCGGCTGCTACGCCCTGTCAGGCGCGCCCGCGAAGACTCTCCCGAACTGCACTGAGTAGTCGCTCGGATGCTTCAGGCAGCGACAAATGCGTGCAGATCCGCTCCATCGAAAGAGCCTCGGAGAACCCAATTGGCGTGCAGACCGGATCGCCAACTGGTGGCAATCTGGAGTCAATGGCCCACAGGCCAGTGGTGACGTACTGGCCCACACATCCATTTAGGATGTCGAACTCAACCATCAGATTCGCGCCCCCGCTGAAAGACCGGCGCGTTATGCGGCGAAGAACGAAGCCAACTGTCTCGCACCACGGCTGCCATTCGCCGTGCGAGTCTTCGAATATGTTTACCTCGGCCATTTCGGTCATGTCTGCTTCCTGATGTACATCACGTCTTTGGCCATCAGCCGCCGGCCGCTTGGGGCCGGCCAGCTGCATGGCCTCGTTGGGCGTCTCTGAATCGGGATCCCACGACCACCTCATACACTGGTGGCGGATCACCGCCATGCCTGAATAGTTGTATAAAGACTGATAAGAACTGGTCTCTCTCAATTACTCGCATGGCATGGGTGCGAATTCGGATTCGGGCAGAAAGTTGGAGTTGGCCGCGGAGTCGCTCGCACGTCTGTAAATGCTTAGAACAGACAAACTTGCTTGCGGCAACAAGCCACACTCCGCGACCTCGATCAGTGGACTCGCGACGTCGGTCTCGCGCAAGTTCGAACAAGAACTCTCCCGGATGGTCGATTTGGTCGGCAGCGAAGCGATGACTGCCATGCGTTTCCGCGGCCTGGTAGGCGAACTGCGCGGGCTGCTGGCTGGATTCGGACGCGAGACGATCGAGCAGATCCTGCAAGCCAAGGACGAGGCGCGCCCTTCTGTCGAAGTCGACGGCAAGAGGCTTCGGTATCGCGGGATCTCTGCCGCCGAATGGCTGACACCGTTTGGGAAGATCACGGTGCAGCGACGCACCTACCGCGGCGACGTCGCGGGCATGGGCGGCGTTGCTCCGCTGGACGACGCCTGCGGAATGCGCGGTCGCTTCATGACGGCGGACGTCGAGGAGATGGCGTTGCTCGGCATGGCGATGCTGACGGCGCCGGAGGTCGAACAGGTGCTGGCCAAGGCGCTACCCGAAGGTCCGTCGGCCACCGCCATCCAGAACGCGGCGCACCAGCGTGGTGAAGAGATCGCTGCACGCCGCGAATCCATCGAAGCGGCGGTTGCCGACCAGGCGCCGCTGTCGGCGAACGGCGACATCCTGGTCGTCAGCTACGACGGCGTGATGGCGCCGATGCGCGAGGCGACGAACGTGGCTTGGCGCGAAGCGAGCGTCGCGACGGTGTCGATCTACGGCCAAGGCGAAGAAGGTCCCGAGAAGCGCGACACGCGGTTCCTGGCCCGCATGCCGGAACAAGGCATGAAGACACTGCTCGAGCAGGTCGCCGACCAGGTCACCCGCGCCAAGAAGGGACGCTCCTTCCGCGAATTCGCCGTGATCTGCGATGGCAAGAGCACGATCTGGTCGGCTGCAAGCAGCCAGCCCGTGCTGCACGACGCGGTGTGGATCCTCGACTACTACCACGCTTCCGAGAACCTGAAGAAGGCGGCGATCGCCATCTTCGGCGAGAACGACGAGGCCACCCGCTGGCACGAGAAGCTCCGCGACAAGCTGCTGCTCGACGACCGCGCGGTCGAGAACACCATCCGCACAATGCGCAGGTGCCGAGGTCGAACCTCGCCAAGCAGCGACCGCCGCAACGTGGTGGACAACGCGATCAAGTACTTCCGCACCCACCGTGATCGCATGCGCTACAAGGACTTCATCGCACGCGGCCTGCCCATCGGCAGCGGACCCGTCGAGTCCGCCGCCAAGAACATCGTGCAGGCTCGCTTGAAGCGCAGCGGCATGCGATGGTCTCGCGACGGTGGTCAGCACGTGCTCGACCTGCGCACCTTCCTCAAGTCAGGCCGCTGGGAGCCCATGTGGACGACCCTCGCAAAGGCCGCGTGACTTGCCCGAATGCAAACTCACACCCGATCCCATGAAGACCCGGGGGCCTTGCCTACTGCACTTCCTCAATGCAGAAGTACACGTAGTACTCGGTATCGCCCCCAGATCGCTCACCCATTCGGTGACACTTCTTGCCCTCGCAGACATGATCACCTTGGCCAATGCCCCAGTTTTGACCGGCAACGAAGGTGAGCTTCGACCTGGCAACTTGATCGTCATCGTCATGAGCGGTCCCATGAAACTCGATTGTCAAATCGGCATCAGGGCGCACTGTGACTCGCGGAGATTGAAAGTTGACCGTGTACCGAGTGCAGTTCTGGTCTCCACCCGGGCCGCGGCCGTGAGCTCTGGTGCCATCGTCCGATATGTCCCCCTTCTTATCCCAGACCTGATGCACCTCACCATTGACTGTCAGCCATGTGCTCCACTTATCCTTGCCGACGCTTCCATCGAGATACACGTCCGTGTAGACGACCGTCACTCGGATCACCTTGTCTGGGGCGGGCGGCGGCGGGGGGGGAGGTGGCGGAGGGGGAGCCGGCGGCTGCGGTATCGTGTGAACGACAGGAAGCGTTAGCGTGTCTGCGTCAGCAGATCCAACTCTCAATACGATACCA